>JAQUPD010000026.1 GCA_028716785.1 Fidelibacterota bacterium | reverse complement strand
CACCACCAGACTGTCATCCCGGTAGAGTCCGCATGTCCACGTCTCCGGCACCCCGGAAGCCGTCACCCGGAATGTGGCCTCCACGCAGACCACATCCACCGCTTCAAGCGCCAGTCCGTAATCCTCCGGCTCCGGGTTGAAACAGGCGGTGAAAAGGAAGGGGAGAAGAAGAAGCAACAATGCCGGATATCTGCTCCCTGATGTGAAATGTGTGAGATTAGGCATGATAAGTCCCTGTATACTGCTTTATGTGCAATTTAGATGAGAATCGGGTGGGAAGCAATGAGGAGGATAAAGAATGATGAATTGAATGATGAATGCAGATTTGACATATAACTAATTAAGTGTTAAACTATTTTAGAGCATGAAAATGAGGTCTGTTATGAATAGACAAAGAAATATCCTGTTTTTAGTCGTTATGTCTGTTTTTCTATGGATTTCCTTAATGCATGGAGCCATGTCCCTGGACCGGGCGGAGCATATTGTGACTGAAAATCAGGATTTTACCGTGGATTATGGACAGTTTGACGGAAACCGGATCTGCACGTGGACCAGCAATGTAGGGGACTGGGTTTCGTATCGGGCGACATCGTATCCCGGTATGGAATGGCCGAAAGGTACCGGAATATCGAATGTGTTCCAGTCCGGACTCTTTCTGGTAAGCGGACAGACAAAGGAAAAGGATTCCCTTGCATTCCGCGAGGATATCCGGACGGCGGTAGTGGGGTTCTTTTCACAGTATCAGCCCGGACAGATTCTCTATTTCGATACCTTAAACCAGGTTGTGGTGCCTGTGAGTCACTATCCTCAGGAACACTGCATCTGGAAAGCGGGAGATCCGGCAGATCCGTCTTACAGGTTGTATAAAATCAACCGGCAGGACAGCCTGTCTGCCGATTACCTGAACTGGCCGTCGGAACAGGGTGCCCCGGTGGATGAATCGGGGAAACCACTCTTTTCAGGTGATCAGATGGTATGGAGTGTCTGCAATGATATGGATACGAGCCTTCATACGTCCACTTTGGGTGGAGCCCCCATGGGCGTTGAGATACAGACGACATTATACGGATTTGACCGGAGTGATATATTGGGAGATGTACTTTTTGTCCGGAGCCTTGTCATCAACAAGTCGGATAACCACTATAAAGAGATGTATGCCGGTATCTGGACGGATCCTGATATGGGTGATGCATTAGATGATCTTGCCGGTGTGGATACAAGTCAAGTGATGGGATATTGTTATAACGCATATCCCGAGGACAGAGGATATGGTTTAACGCCTCCGGCTATAGGATTTACATTTCTTCAAAGGCCTCAGGTGCAAAGCCCGGGAGATACGGCGAGCTGGTCCGGGAAACTCCGACCGGGCTGGAGAGAAGTGGATTTGTCCGGATTTATCGTTCTAAAAGGATCACCAACTCTTGACCAGGATCCTCATAGTACGGAAGAGGCATATCATGTCGTCCGGGGCTTGAAAAAAGGGGGAGGATCATGGATTGATCCGACGACAGGTGAACCGACCCGTTTTCATTACACCGGTGATCCGGTTACGGGAGAGGGATGGCTGAATATTATGGAAGTTCCGCCGGGGGACCGCCGATTCCTGTTCAGTGCAGGTCCTTTTGAAATGGAACCCTGTGATACCCAGGAGATTGTAACAGCCATCATCGTTGCCCAGGGACACAACCATATCCGTTCCGTGGCGGCCCTGCGTTTTGCAAAAGAATATGTCCGGACGCTGTTTGATACTCAGTTTGATTTTAGCTCCTTGTCCCTTGCCGGTGATTACTACATTCCCCAGGGAGAACATGAACAGGGATTCGGGGACCTGGCTGCGGCCATCAGCGCTGTGAACGGGACGGGTTTGTCTGCTCCGGTAAGACTACTGATTGACGGGTCCTTATTGACTGACGAAATCTATCCCATTCATCTTGAACGCCCTGATCTGACAGAATTCACATCTCTGACTATCATGCCTGTTCCGGAAACATCTCCTGAAATACTCCTCATGGGCGAGGCAGGATTTGATATTCAGAACACTTCATGGGTAACCCTTGACGGATTCGGAGGTGACAGTTCCGCCATGACTTTCAGGCTGCAGGATGAAACGGGCGCTGCGGTGATCCGTATTGTGGATGACTGCAAAAATATTACCATCCGAAACCTGAGTGTCCAATATGAATCTGCAGCATCCACATCCCGGGGAATTCTCATAGACAGAAACAGTACATCCCCTGTATCTCCTCAAAAGATCATGTTGGAAAAGAACACCATCGGGACGGAAGAAAAGACATTTACCGATGCCATTGCTATTTGGGGAAATGACCTGAGTCTGCCGGTCGACAGTGTGTGTGTAAGAGATAACCTGATCTATGCCGGAAGACGGGGAATCACTACCTACTACATAAAAGATAACGAATACACGGGCAATACGATACATGTCACCGGTCAGCATGTCAACAACACATGGCATGGAGGGATTTATGTGTGCGGTGGCGTAGGGACTATTCATGTGCACGGCAATAAAATCTCTGGTCTTGCCGTAAACGGGACAGGGTATGCCGGTGGAATTTTACTCAATGCCAGTGTAAATGAAGTGAACGTCTATAACAATTTCATAGCGGCCAATCTGACGAATGCCGGCATGAATACAACAAACAATGTCTATGGCATTGTGATCAATAATCCTTCTGCCGGAAATCCGGTAAATATCATGCATAATACCATTTACCTGCCGGAAACAGAGCTCACCGGCCGTCATGCCGGTCTGGGCTGGGAACGGGATACACAAGAGGCCACAACGGTGAATTTTGTCAACAATATCGTTGTCAATGAACAGAATCTGGAAAATTCTTATGGAATTTACTGGCCCTGGACTTCAGGACTGGATTGGAGTGACTACAACAATATTTATGTATCCGGATCCAATGCCATTACCGGTTACTGGGGTTCTGCGGTGCATAAAACACTTACAGACTGGCAATCTGCCACGAATAAGGATGAACACTCGGTGGCTGTCCCGGTGGAATTTGTATCCATAACGGATCTGCATATCACCGGGTCTTCGGATGGGGATGTGAACCTGGCAGGCATCCCGGTTGAGTGGATTTCGGAAGACATTGACGGAAATCCCCGGGAAACAGATCATCCCTATAAAGGTGCCCATGAAGGCAGCACCCTTGTTATCAGCCATATTGAAGAGAATTTACTGCCTGAGAGCTATAAGCTGGGCCAAAATTACCCCAATCCCTTTAATCCAGTGACAACCATTCCTCTGGCCATGCCGAAATCCGGTGAAGTACATCTGGTGCTATATGACCTTACCGGCCGACTGGTTCAGGATATTTACAAGGGATATCTGAATGCAGGTTATCATACGTTTACTTTTACTGTGGGAACTTTATCCAGTGGTGTGTATATCTGCCGGGTGAATGTGAATGATTTTACGGCAGCAAAGAAGATGACAATCGTTAAGTGAGCTAAATTGGATTATTGAGGATTATAGATATGATAAGAAAAATCACAGTATCCACGTTATTGATTATTATTCTTTGTGTAAGATTATTTTGTGATGATGAAAAAGCAACTAAAGAAATTGAGATATTCTTATGTACCTCTTATGACAATAGTCCTGAATTAAATTATTCATTGACTAATGATTTTTATGTAGATGCTGTAGGTTCTGTATGGGGTTTTAATAATTATCCCGATTCGTTTATGATTATTGATAGAAATAAAACTGGACATTTATATAACGTGCCCCATAGACCGTTAGATTATGTTATCAATCATAACATAGAATATCAAGTCGGTTGGGATCTTGGTGAGAATGAAATTAACAATAGCATTTATGCGAATCTTAGTGCTGGAATATATAAAATTAGTTGTTCTTTAGATAATCAAAATTATCCATATATAGATAGTATTTATATCTGTCTTGATTTAAGAGAATCCCGGTATCCTTGGACGGGTGAATTTTATGAATATAATGATTTCTATTTGTATTATGATAATGGAATATATTATTATAAATTGATAGGAGTGAACAATCCTTGTATTCAGATACCAAATCAAAGTACAATTACCCTTAGCGAAATCTTCAATATAACAAATGGAAATAATGATTATTCAAAATTTCAGCCAACCACACCCACTAATCTTAGTATTTATTATTATCAGGGCAATCCCAAATTAGTCTGGGATTTGTCTGAGCCATCTGAAGCAGCAATATATGATGTTTATCGAAGAAAAGGAATCAACGGTACTTTTTCGTGTATAGCTTCAGGACTGTCAACAAATGAATATATAGATTATAATATTTCTTATCCAAGTTATTTAAATCCTTCCAGTTATTATTATTACAAGATTAGAGCACGGTCTGGGGATGGACTATTATCTTCACCTGATTATTCAAATACAGTAAGTATAAAAGGATCCGAACCAATCATCATAGAAAAAGGCAGTAGTGAAACATCTGAAGATTGTATGTCAAATGCTCCGGAATCATTTGATATAAAATCAATTTATCCCAACCCCTTTAATCCCGTGACACATATAACCTTCGGTCTCCCGGCAGAATCCAGCGTAATTCTCACCGTTTACACAGTAACCGGAAACTTCGTGACCAATCTGGTCCATGATCGGTTTTCCGCCGGTTACCATTCGGTGACCTGGGACGGTTCCGAATACAGCTCAGGAATCTATCTTGTCAGACTTGTCGCCGGAGATGTTGTGAAGACACAAAAGATGGTATTGATGAAATAAGTCGGCAGTCGGCAGTTGGAAAGGAATTGATTAGATTGATTCGATTGAATGCTTGCCCTGTGAAATGGGCCCCAGCTTGCTGGGATATTTCACGGGGGATTGAATGATTAGGCCACTCATTACGCGTCACTCGTCACGCGTCACTATTAAGTTGTCAGGCAGCATAAAATAACTCAGGGGCGGCATCACAACCGCCCTTTTTTTTATACCCTCTCATTTAAAATAACCCCGCCAACCCCACTCTTCACCCACATATAGGAATATTTAGTCCAATACCTTAGCCCCTGAGTCCCCTTTCAGGGGCTTTTTTATATCCCCCCAGTTTTTCATCCCCCATCCTCAAAAATGCCCAAAAATCCATGACATAACTAGAGTGAGCACGGGTGAATACCGTCCCTGTCGCAAACAAACCCCATAACCCCCAAGAGGAGGGAAGATGATGAAAACGAAAACAGGTGAGTCCGACAATCGGATCCCGACAACCCAAAAACCCAAACCACAAAGGAGATAGAGATGGCCTACATGCGAAAAGTCAAGGACAGATACTATGGATATTATAAAGGTGAGGGCGGTAAAGAGAAATGTGTCTCCTTGAAAACCTCATCCCTTACACTGGCTAAGCAACGGCTTAAGAATGTAGAAGAACTGGAATATCAGATTAAAATTGGTATTACTGAAGATCCCCTTACCAAAAGAACATCCCTTGCCAGAAACACCCTGTCTTCTATGGTATCCCTTTTCCTGAAATCCCAGGAGAACCTGATCCAGAAGTCCACACTCCAGCGCTATAAAGATGCTCTCAATGAATTGATCCGCATCTTCGGAAAAGATAAACCCCTGGATTCCTATGTCAAATCGGATAACGCAATCCTGATGCAGGGTTTACTTCATGCGGAGCGGGTGAATCCCAAATTGGGAAAGGTTGAGACCCGGTTTACACCCACAACGGTGAACATTCTTCTCCGGGGAATCCGCCGCTTTTTCAACTGGGCGGTGGAAGAAGAGTATATTGATAAACTGCCCTTCAGGATAAAGCTGCTGAAGATCGACAAATCCCATCCCAAGTTCATGACGGATGAAGATGTAAAGCGGTTCATGGCCGTTGCAGAGAAACGTCCAAACACCAGGGATGCCTTCATCATTTATCTGAATACCAGTATGCGACTCTCGTAACTGAAAAACAGTGAGCTGCTTCCGGACGGAAAACATCTCCGTATTATCAATACCAAAGGCCGGCAGGACCGGATCATCCCCATCGACCCTGAATGGGTGGATTTGTATAAGAAAGTCCGGGAAGTCAATCTGTCTACAGATTACCTTTCTCACAATTTCAAGTACTTTGCACGGGAAGCAGGATTAGCAGAGGAATATACATTTCACAGCCTGAGACACACCTTTGCCGTGCGCCACTGGATTGAACACCGGGACATCAATCTGACCAAGCAGGTTCTGGGACATTCTTCGGTTGTTGTGACCGAAATCTACACCCGGATCCCCATCGACTACCTGAAGAATGTGATCAACATTCGAAATAATCATCACTGAATGACATGAAACCGGGGTTTTGCAGGGGATGTTTCCTGTGATAAAAGCCCCGGTTTATTAACATATAGGCCAAACACTCTGGGATGATAATCTGAAAAGTTAACGCTATGTTAACGGTATGGGAGTTTGGGCTTTTTCTTGTACATTGATAATCAACTGTTTATAGGTATAGTTCAATAAGATATTTTAATCAATAATACTGTAGCTCACAATACGCTTAATCCGGGGTAATACTAATATACTTAAAAGGATCAGTATTCATAACTCTCTTACTCTCAGGAAGTTATTCATCATAAAGATCCCTCAAAAAGTTAACGGTATGTTAACGGTTTACACGATTAAACCCTGCTAAAATTGAGCAAATTCGGCACTTTACAGAAGGTAAAAGATAAGCCTCCAAAAGGACTAGGAGGCTTATAAGTAGTTGATAGTCAGCAGATAATTTTGTAGCCCCCGTAGGACTCGAACCTACGACAAACGGATTATGAGTCCGCTGCTCTAACCAACTGAGCTAGGGGGCCATCTTAAATATGTGGGTAGTACTAGACTCGAACTAGTGACCTCCTGCGTGTCGAGCAGGCGCTCTAACCAACTGAGCTAACCACCCATTTTCTAAAGGCTAAAAAGTATATGACCTTTCCCTCTTTTTTTCAACAGGTTTTTTTAAAACACTTGGCAAAAGAACAATAAGACTCCAACAAATTCCAGGATAAAAGGGCTCTATTCCAAAAGGATACCCGTTTCCCGTTACAAAGGAGTACCCAAACCATCCAACAGAGATTAAAAATGCTCCTCCCATACTCATTAAGATACGGGAAGAAGAAATAGACTGACTTCCATAAGCAAATAAGACGGGCAAAAGAAGAGCAGGAATTATTAACGTTCCAATGGTGTACCATAAATCAACAACAGAAGGAATGACTTTGATAAGAAGGAAAGATAAAATCCCAGTAAAAAAATAACCCCATCGGACATAATATCTCGGTTCTTTCCCTTTGGAATGACATTTTGAAAAGAGATCATATCCCAACGTTTGTCCCGATATAAAAAGATAAGAATCCAAGGTAGACATGACTGTCGCAAGCAGACCGGTATAAAAAATCCCCAAAAGACCAGCAGGTAAAAAAGTTTCTGCTAAGAGCGGATAGAGATATAATGGATCTACATGAGGCATAAGAGCACGGCCATATAAAGCTGTAGTAAGTGTTAGGGCATCAAATATTGCCCAAAAAAAGATACTTATTATCATACCTTTCTGTGCTGTTCGACTATCTTTTGCTGCCAAACATCGTTGGTGAAAACCCGGATCCACTAAAGTCCATAAAGCAATAAAAAACCATGATAAAATATATGTCCATGGTAAGCCTCCCGTGAGTTTCGTGTGATTTTCAGGAAGAAGGGGAAGAATATCCGTTTTAAAAGAATAATTTTTTATAAAAACTCCCAATAAGAGTGCAAATCCTGCAAACATAAAAAGAAATTGAACCACATCAGTTTGAACCACCGTTTTGAATCCATATTTATACAAATAAAAGGCTGTGATAAAAAAAACAATAACAGCCCATATTGTAGGATTACCGGGGACAATCAATGCGACAAGTAATCCTGCTATAAGAAGATAAGGAGCCGGTGTAATTAATATAAAAACGAGAAATGCTGTGAAATAACCTGTTTTTTTCCCATATCGCTGAGTAAGGAGATCGGGCAAAGAAGAATGATTTTGCTTTCGAAGACGTGGAATAATTGTCAAGGCAAAAATCAAAGCAAAAATATAATAAGGGAATCCAAAGACAAACCAATTGCTGATGCCATATTTAAATGTAAATTCTCCTACGCCTAAAATTCCCCCATACCACGTGGATACAAGGGTCATAACAAACAAAGGAACCGTCAAGTGTCGCCCTGCTAAAAGATAATCATCTTCCTGAACTCTTTTTCTGAATCCAAGCCAGAAAAGCATGGTGAGATAAATAAATAAAATGCCATAATCTAGAGGAGATAATGAAATGACAATCTCAGATGTTGTGTTCATAAGGGACCACGACAATTATTTTTCCTTTAGAAAATGTCAAAGAAACGGTTTCTTCCAAAAATTGATTACTCAGTCCACGACTGCCCGGCATTAATGTGACAGATTCCAAGCGATATTGAGCTCCTTGTAATGAGACATTTTCTGCAGCAGTAAGCGCTATTAAAGAAATTATATCTCCTTTTTGACCTTTAAAGGTATAATTCCCAGCCTTTACAATGTGAGCAAGCTGGTTCCCTTCATAAGCATAAATTTCTATTTGTCGTGAATAATAATAAAGCAGTGTAAAATTAACAAGTTCATGATCAAGTCGGCCTCCTGGAAAACCGGAAATGTGGACATCTGAATAATTTTCATGAATTAGCCATTGAAGAGCCTTTTCAAAATCATTTTGTTCTTGGTCTGGAATGAAAATTAATTGACAATCGTTTGGTTTTGTTAAAATTGAATCCATATCACCAATAATGGCATGAGGCGTGATATTTTCTTTTTTTAAAGTGTCATAAGCACCATCTGTACAAAGATGAAAATATCCCTTCTCAATAAGTCGTTGAATGATGTGAACATCTTCAAGAGGACCATTTAACGTTAAAATTGCTGATTTATGTGACATCCCCCAATTCCTTAAATTTTTTGATCAATTCTTCTTGATTAATCTCTATGCGAAGATTGTTTCTATAATGTCGATATGCGTCTTTATAGTCTTTTGAGTTAAAATATTTTTTAACGTCATCGCTAATAGGCAATACCATTAAAGAGGGTTTCCATTCCAAGGGTTTCCCGCTTTTACAATGGTAAATACATCCGTAATAACCAGCCCAAGCAATTGCCCATAGACTATAATGTTTCAGCAAATATTCTTTGATGGCTTGATTGATTGCTTCCATGGCTGGATCAATAAAGCGGAATTCTTTGGAAAAAAGAATAGCTGTATGAAGATAATGGGGGGTATTTGCTAAGCCTGATGTTCGGATGCGTTCTGCCATGTGGTACAAGATCTCTAAAATATGATTCCCAATTTGCAACCCTGGGTAAAGTTGCCCCGGCAAACGAGGCCTTTGAAGAGTAAAGGATTTTTCTGGATTCTGCAACAAAAGCCACTCAATATAGAGAAATTCTGCATCTTTAAGACCCTTAGTATTTGTCGGAATTCCCTCTAAATCAAGAGACTTTTTGCGAAGAACAACTTCAATAACCTTTCGGGAATCTTCATATTTGCCACTGTAGATGCAAAATTTATGTTCGTAAGAATCAGATAAATCTAAAATATAGTCCAAATCTTTTAATCCCAAAGACATTAAATAGTCAAATACTTTAAATTTTCTTAAATATAAATCAATTGTTTTTGGGTGATAATACCCTAAAAATAAATTCGTTTGATGGCGGATCCCCCCCAATTCCCCCAAAATATCGTCTTCTGTTAAATTAAAGTCTTTGGAATTTTGAAATTCAAGGGATGCCATTCGCTTAAAAATAAGATCATACTTTTTTCTTAATCGATCTGTCATAGTGAAATATAAAAGATTTTAATAATAATTACACTTCCCTTTATTTAAAAAGTTTCTTGAAAATTATGATAAGAAGCGTGAAATTCCACAAACACTCATTAAAAAGGAAGAGGTGCCTCATGCAAGTTATTGATTATGTAATTGTTGTTGTATTTATCCTTGGTATCTTTACAGCAGGTACATGGCTTGGAAAAAGTGTTAAAAATGTTACAGGATATTATACTGCCGGAAAAAATCTCCCTTGGTGGGCAGTAATGATTTCTATTGTTGCAGCTGAAACCTCAGTCTTAACATTTTTATCGATTCCTGGACTTGCCTACATTTCAGACCTATCTTTTTTACAAGTTTGTCTTGGCTATATCGTAGGCCGATTTTTAGTCTCTTTTATTTTGTTGCCTATGTATGTCCGAGGCAATTTTATTTCGGTGTATGAATCTATCCATGAAAAAGGCGGAATTACGATGCAACGGGTGATGAGCATTACCTTTATGTTTACACGCCTTTTAGCGGATGGTGTACGGCTTTTTGCTGTTGCAATTCCTCTTGCCATGATTACGGGCTTTAGTTATGGCGTTTCTATTTGGATTATGGGAATTGTGACCATTATCTATACCTGGGTTGGAGGAATTCGATCGGTTGTGTGGATGGATGTCGTTCAATGGATTATCTATATTATTGCTGCTTTTTTTACGTTAGGAATTGCCTATAATGCGCTACCAGATCCTGGAACAATCTTTTCCACCATGGCGGAACAAGGAAAGTTTAATTTGTTTACGTTTAATCTTGATATGAGTCAGTACAGTATTTTTTCTGGACTTCTCGGCGGTGGGATTCTTTCTATGGCAAGCCATGGGATAGACCAATTGATTGTTCAACGGGTCTTGAGCTGTAAAAGTCTAGCCGATTCCAAAAAAGCAATGATTGGCAGTGGGTTTGTTGTCTTTTTTCAGTTTGCACTTTTTCTGTGTATTGGACTTTTAATGTATGCTGTATGGGGAGGGGCAACTCTCGCGGAAAAAGGGCTAAGAACTTCTGATGAAATTTTTACTCTTTTTATTATCAATCAACTTCCCCCTGGGATCAAAGGAATTACTGTGGCTGGGATTTTTGCGGCCGCCATGTCATCGTTAAGCGGTTCCCTCAGCGCCCTTTCTAGCACTACAACTATGGATATTTTAAAACCAATACTTAAAATTGATATCAATCAAGATCGTTTTTTAAAAATTAGTCGACTCGTTACACTTATTTGGGGCATCATTATGGTTGGCGGAGCTTCGCTTTTTACGAATATGGATAATCCGTTGGTTGAAGTTGGACTTTCAATTTCCTCATTTACCTACGGTGCCATGTTGGGAATGTTTATTTTAACCCGATTCTTTGCCAAAGCAAAAGTATGGCAATACGTGGTGACCTTTTTTACAACTCTTACAGCAATGACATGTATTATTCAGGGAACTACGATTCATTGGACATGGTATACGATTATTGGCTTAATTATTTCAATCGTAACTGAACAAATTTTGGTCCGACTTTTTGGAACAGCAACTGAGTAAGGTTATAAAAGCAAATGAATGGAAAAGGTACTTTATGAGTACCTTTTTCCATCTTTTGTGAAAATTTCAGACTTGTTCTCTTTCGTATCCTGAAATAAATTCTTAGATGTGAGAAAGAAGGATGATACGATAAGGAGACATAATGGTGCAATCCCACGTTTTAATTGTGGATCATGATATAAATCTCCGAGATTCCCTCAGAAAGACTTTCATCGAAAAAGATTTTGTCTGTCATTGTGAAGAAAATGTCGACAATGCTATTGCTCTGCTTAAACAATTAATAGTTGAAGTTGCTATTCTTGAACTCGAGGAAGCCTTAAAAAATGGGCATTATATTTTAAAATTTATTAAAGATCGTGCGCCAGAAACATTAATTCTTATTTTAGCAAATAACTCAACGGTAAAATCTGCAGTTAAAGCTCTTAATGAAGGTGCAGATGATTATTTTGTAAAACCCATAAATACAAAGGAACTCCTTAACTATATCACCTCAAAAAAAAAGACTAACGAAGTTTCTACCAAAAGGTCTGCATTAAATAATGGACAAGAAAAAGAATATAATTTTTCACACATTATTGGTAAAAGTGCGGCTTTAAAACAGGTGTTTGATATGGTTAAGCGTGTTGCTAATTCTACCAGTAATGTTTTAATAACAGGAAAAAGTGGGACAGGAAAAGAATTAATTGCTCGTGCGATTCATGAGAACAGTCCCCGAAAAAATGCTCCTTTTGTTCCTATCAATTGTGGGGCTTTACCCGAAACTCTCTTTGAAAGTGAACTTTTTGGTTTTAAAAAAGGGACTTTTACGGGTGCTAATCAGGACAAAGATGGTGTGTTCAAATCTGCCAGCGGCGGCACACTTTTTCTGGATGAAGTGGGAGAAATTCCTGTACATGTTCAGGTAAAATTGCTCCGGGCAATAGAGACAAAAGAAATTAAACCTCTGGGAAGTAGCAATCCCATCCACGTGAATGTCCGAATTTTATCAGCAACAAATAAAGACTTGCTCAAAGAAGTAGAAGAGGGAAATTTTCGGGAGGATCTCTATTATCGACTCAATATCGTTGAAATTCATCTTCCATCCCTCTGTGAACGAAGGGAAGATATTCCCCTCCTCGTAAATCATTTTATTGAAAAATATAGCCATGAACTGAAAAGAAAAGTAGCGGGCGTGGATGAAGAAACGATGAAAATCCTCATGAATCATCCGTGGAAAGGGGAAGTCCGCGAATTGGAAAATATAATTGAACGGGCGGTCCTTCTATGTGATAGCGATTATTTAACGATTGATAATATTAAGGGCGCTACTGTCGAGGATTCAATGATAGGTGGACACTTTTCTCCCCCTTTGAAACAAGCAGTCCGCGAATTTGAAAAATATCATATCCAAAAAATTCTGGAACAAGTGGGATATGATAAAAGTAAAGCTTCTGAAATTCTTGAGATTGGCTTAAGTTCTCTCTATCGTAAAATTGAAGAGTTGAGTATTGAATGCTAAAAATTAAACTTCTAATAATAGTTCATAAAATAATTAAGGAAAGGATAAAAGCTTTTTGTACCGAGGGCGGGAGTCGAACCCGCATGGACTAAAGTCCGGAGGATTTTGAGTCCTCTGCGTCTGCCAATTTCACCACCTCGGCATAGCAAAATGAAAATTTCAAATAAATTTATAAAAAGCAAGAGAAAAGATGAACACAACTGAAAAAAAAACAATAGCGTCAGAATTCATTCGAACAACAGAAGAGAACAAGGATAAGGTTGCATACGCCTATAAACACCATGGTAAATGGGTGGATATCTCCTATGCAACTGTCCGTGAAAAAGCTGAAAATATTGCCCATGCTTTATGGAATAAAGGACTCCAACGAGGTGATCATATTGCTATTCTTTCAGAAAATCGACCTGAATGGTCTATTGCCGATTACGCAATTACTTCTCCTGGTATGGTAACTGTCACGGTTTATCCAACGCTTTTACCACAACATATTAAATTCATTCTGGAAAATTCCGATTCAAAAGCCATTTTTGTTTCCAATCGTGAACAAGCAGAAAAAATAATCCAGATAAAAGATAACTTGCCACTGTTGGAATTTATGGTTGTTTTTACCTGGGATACGAGTTTAGATGAACCATGGATTTATAATTGGCTGGATTTTGAAGCAATGGGCAATAATAGTAAAAAAGAAAGCACTCTTTCTTTTAAGGATGAAAGCTTGAAAACTCGTTCTGAAGATATCATGACACTTATTTATACGTCAGGAACAACGGGAGAACCAAAGGGAGTGATGTTGAGTCATGGCAATTTGTGGTGGAATGCTATCTCTAGTATTGAAACACTTCACCCCGATCATGATGAAGTCTTGTTGTCTTTTTTACCCTTATCACACTCTTTGGAGCGAACGACTGGTAACATTATTCCAATGATTCTGGGAGCAAAAGTTTGTTTTGCTACAGACCTGAGTACTGTTGCTCAAGAGCTCCAGGAAATAAAACCTACCCTCGTCATTTCTGTCCCTCGCTTATTTGAAAAAATGTATGCCGCCGTTCAAAGTGAAACACAAAATTTCAGAGGTATTAAAAAACAAATTTTTAAGAAATCTATAAATATTGGACGAGTGGTAAGCCGAAAATATAAGCAATATGGCAAAGAACCTAAAGGGATTCTTCGTCTTCAATACGCTGCTGCCGAGAGATTGGTTTTTAAGAAATTGAGAGCCTTTACAGGAGGACGCATCAAATTTTTTATATCAGGAGGTGCTCCTCTTCTGGAAGAAATTGGAGAATTTTTTGATGCTGTGGGTATTCTTATTCTTCAAGGATATGGCTTAACCGAGGCATCACCGGTAACACATACAAACCGCCGAGAACGGTATAAATTTTTTACTGTAGGAAAACCCATCAAAAATGTAGAGCATAAACTCTCTGAAATAGGGGAAATCTTGGTAAAAGGACCTAATGTGATGGTTGGCTATTATAAAAATCCCGAAGCCACGGCAGAAATGATTAATGAAGAAGGATGGCTCCATACGGGAGATATTGGTGAAATTGATATGGAAGGATTTCTAAGAATTACGGACAGAATAAAAAATATTATTGTCACATCGGGAGGGAAAAATATTGCTCCCTCTATCCTCGAAGCAGAATTAATGAAATCTCCTTATATAGAGCAACTCGTTATTCTTGGGGATAAACGGAACTATTTAACAGCTCTTATTGTCCCAAAACATGAAGAAATTGAGTCCCTTGCTCAAAAATATCATATCCCTTATGATTCCTATCGGGAACTTCTCAATCACTATAAAATTGTAAATACTGTCCACGAGGATGTTCAACGACTTCAACAAAAATTTGCCCGCTATGAACAAGTGAAAAAGATTGCCCTTCTACCTGAAGAATTTTCTTTGGAAAGGGGAGAAATGACACCTTCACAAAAAATTCGACGCAATGTTGTAGAAGAACATTATCGGGAAATTATCGATACACTCTATCATTAATAGGGTGGGATTGATATGAAGAGAAAAAAAATAGGTATGATTGGTACAGGTTCTTGGGGAACAGCCATGGGACTCCATCTTTATGATTTGGGACATATAATTTCGTATTGGGAATTTGATAAAGAGCGAGTAACCCGCATTCAGGAAACACGTATAAACGATTTAATTCCCTTTCGAAAATTTCCCAAGGATGTTAAAATCAGCCATGACTTAAAAGATGTAGTTTTTGATAAAGACATTTTAATTTTTGCAATTCCTTCTCATGCCATGCGCCAGACTTGTAAAGAAATAAATAAATTTGCTGTGGATAATAATCCGGTTTTAATAAACATTTCTAAGGGGATTGAGATAACATCCTTGATGCGCATGAGTGAAGTAATTCGCGATGAAATTCATTTTCCATACCGGGGTATTGTTACGATATCAGGCCCTAGTCATGCCGAGGAAGTGATTAAAGGCATGCCAACTGCCGTTGTTAGTGCTTCCGAAAATATTGCGCTTGCAAAAGAAATCCAACTTCTTCTTATAAATGATCGCTTGCGCGTTTATCGAAGCGATGACATCGTGGGTGTTGAATTAGGAGGTTCCCTGAAAAATGTCATTGCAATTTCTGCCGGTATTAGCGATGGGGTTGGCTTTGGTGATAATGCAAAAGCTGCCCTGATTGTCCGAGGTGCTCATGAAATTATGAAATTAGGCTTAATCATAGGAGCTCGGCCAGAGACTTTTTCCGGGTTGACTGGGATGGGTGATTTAATCGTTACCTGTTTTAGTAAGCATAGTCGCAATCGCTATGTGGGAGAAGAACTTGGTAAGGGAAAGGATTTAGATACTATCCTAAAATCGATGAAAATGGTCGCTGAAGGGATTGTTACAACTCAATCTGCCTTGAAACTCTCAGAAAAATATCATGTGGATATGCCTGTCTCTCAAGCAGTATATGATGTAATGTTTAACCACGCCGATCCTTTAAAAGTTGTTAGCCAATTAATGAATCGAGACCCAAAATCTGAAGCATATGTCTTAGAATTATAAAATTGTATTTAATCTTGAAAACTTATAAACTCTACCGTTTTGCCCTTGTAGCTCAGGCGGATAGAGCAACGGTTTCCTAAACCGTAGGCCGCAGGTTCAAATCCTGCCAAGGGTACGTAAAAAAAGGAGTGATAAAATGCTTAAACCCCGAAAAAAAATGACAAAAAAAGAGTTAAAAAAAGACCCTTTTTTCGAAAGAATGGATGCCCTTGTCCGCTTTTATCATAAACATCAACAAAAAATTTGGACGGTAATACTTGTTGTTGTTGTCGTTGCAGTCGGTGGGTCTTTTATTAATCGATCAATAGCTAAAAAACAGAGCCAAGCAAAGAGCCAGTTGACCATTGCTCAATTTTATCTGAGGAGTGGACAAGAAGAGTTTGCAATTGCCATTTTTTCTGAAGTTAAAGATGGGCTTTATGGCGATAAATATGCCGGCGATGCAGCATATTATTTAGGGTATATTAATTTTGAAAATCAGAACTATGAAAAAGCAAAAGAAAATTATCACTTTTTTTTAGAAAGTAAAGGTGATGATACCCTCATGAAATCATCTGCACTTGCCTCCCTTGGAAGTATAGAAGAGCTCCAAGGAAATTATAATATAGCATCGGAATATTATAGAAAAGCTTTGGAAATAGCTGATTTAACATACTTAAAAATGAGCTATGGTGAAAAAGCTTTTCAAAATGCTTTAAAAGCAGGAAATATTACCCAAGCACAATTAATTTTGGAAGACCTTGAAAAATTGGAACTAAATGAAATCCAGACCAATAAACTTATGGCTTATGCATCCATGATTGAGAAATAACAACTATTTCCTTGTTGAAAACGAAATTCATTTATAAATTAAAGACTGGAAAGTGGGATTAATCCCACTTTTCTATTATAGGTGCGAAGAATGATATCTGATGAAGTGTTGAAAGCAAAGATTGAAGCCTTAGCAGAATCTACAGGATTGTGGATTGAAGATATACGAATTATCGGGCGGGAGGGTGATACCCTTCAGATTCTCTGTGATAAAGAGGGAGGTATTCAATTTGTTGATTTACAACAATTTTCAAAAACCATCCAAAAGAGTAAATGGTTTGATGAAGACTATAGCGAACAATACAATCTTGAAGTTAGCTCACCCGGCTTGGATTTTCCTCTCACACAACCTCGCCATTTCAAAAAGAATCAAGGTCGTCAGGTAAAAATTCGACATACATTTCAGCAGCTTCCATCTCCTTTTGTAGGGGATATTATGGAAGTGACAGATACTTCCGTCATTCTTCGAAAACCAGAGTCTGCAGAGGAGGATTGTGTTGAAATTCCATTCGATACAATGATAGAAGCAAAAATTAAAATCAAGTGGTAAAAGGAGACGTGCTTTGAACCACAAAGAACTTATTGATGCCTTTTCTCAGTTGGCAAAAGAAAAGGGAATTGCGAGATCAGAGGTCGCCGATATTATTGAATCGGTATTTGAGTCGATTATTCGAAAAAAATATGGGGATGTAGATAATTTTGACATCATTGTTAATACAGAGAAGGGAGAAATTGAAATTTATCAGGAACTGGAAGTAGTTGCTGATGAAGACTTGGATGATGAAGTCCGTGAGATTTCTCTTTCTGAAGTACGCAAACGTCCCGATGTTGAAGATAATATTGAACCGGGAGATGTTATTGTCCAAGTCATTGACCCTGATATATTTGGTCGCCGGGCAATTTCTTCCGCTAAACAGGTGCTGAGTCAAAAAATCCGCGAACTCGAACGTAATCAAATTTATGAAGAATATAAAAATCGAATCGGAGAAATTATTGTGGGTAGCATTCACCAGATTCGACGAGGAGAGTCACTCTTTGTAAATATTGACAAAACAGAATTAAAAATGCCCCGTCGGGAACAAATTGAAACAGAGCGGTATCGTCGGGGTGATACTATTAAAGCCATTATCAAAGAAGTTAACATAACCCCTAAAGGACCAGAAATTATTATTTCCCGAGCCGATGAGTCTTTTTTACGACGGTTGTTTGAACTGGAAGTCCCCGAGATATTTGATGGAATTGTTGAAATTAAAGCCATTGCTCGTGTCCCTGGTCGACGGAGTAAAATTATTGTAGAATCTAATGATAAACGGATTGATGCTGTGGGTGCATGCGTAGGTATTAAAGGAAGTCGAATCAAAACGATTGTCAATGAACTCGGCGGTGAAAATGTGGATATAATTAGCTATAGCCACGAAGCAGAGGTTCTTATTTCACGAGCTTTATCGCCGGCTAAACCGCTTTTTATTGAAATCAATGAAAACCGTAAAACAGCCCTTGCTGTTTTTGATGATAATGAAATTGCTACAGCAATTGGAACCGGGGGTATAAATATTAATCTTACCTCGCAAGTGACGGGGTATGATATTGATGCCATCCGTCGATCTGAATACAATCGTTTGGAGGGAGATGATATTTTTATTGAGGATCTTGAAGGCATTACAAATGCTCAAATTCAAGCTCTTCAAGAAGCGGGTATCGAAACAGCAGCTGATTTTCTTAATGCAGAAGCAGAAGATCTTCTTGAAATTAAAGGAATTGGTGAAAAGACATTTGAAAAAATTGAGACTGTTATTCAAGATGCCCTTCAAAAGAAACGAGATAAACAGGATGAACTGGATCTCGATGAACATGATGAATAAAGTCTTACAAAACAAAAGAGGAACTTCTGGATGATCTCAGAAAAGCCTACAAGAATTTATCAACTAGCTAAAAAACTGAATATTTCACATCTTGATATTATAACATTCCTCAGTAAAAATGGTATTGATGCAACCATTAATACTGTATTAGATGAAGCGAGATTAGACCTTGTTTTATCTCATTTTGCTGAAGATGTAAAAAAGTCGCAAAATGAATATCAGATAAAATCAGCTCAGAAAAAAGCGGAAGAAGAAGAACGCTTAAAGGCAGAAGCTCAAAAAAAAGCAGAAGATGAAGCACGCCTTAAAGCGGAACATGAGCGTCTGAGGGAATTAAAGGAAACCAAAGAAAAAGAAAAAAAGGAAGAAGATTTAGAAAAAATAGAAATAGAGCGACAAAAAGAAGAAGAGCGTAAAGCAAAAGAAATTGAAAAGAAAATCCTCAAAGAAAAAGAAGAGCGTTTAAAAGCAGAGGCAGAAGCAAAAAAAGAGCTGGAAAAAGAGCAACAAAAAACGGCAGAAAAAATATCCTCCGAACAAGAAGAAGTTTCATCAACACAAAAGACAGAAACAGAGAAAAAAGAATCCGCAAAGAAAAAGAAAAAACACAAAAAAAGAGAAGATGTCCTTACAGAAGAGGATGAATACGACAAAAAGCTGGAAGATTTAAAAAGACGTCATAAATCAGCAACAAAACGCTATCAAGTTACAGGATTTGAATCTCGCCTTGATGAATTAAAAAAGAAAAGGAATTTTTCAGTTGTTGAACCAGAAACAAGGAATAATAAAGGGAGAAAAAAAGGGCGCAAGGTTGACCAAAATGAAGTAGATAAGTCAATTAAAACGACTTTAGCTGCATTGGATGAACGGAAGACACGGCGGAAGCATAAACACGTTCAAAGTGTCTCCGAAAGCAATATTGAAGAAGAAAAGAATGTTATTGAGGTTACAGAATTTATTCGTGTCCAAGAATTAGCCAATCATTTAGATGTTCCAAGTAATGAAATCATAGCAAAAGCAATGGAACTTGGCCTTATGCTAACGATTAATCAGCGCCTTGATTGGGATACAATTGAAATTCTTTGTTCAGAATTTGATATTGAAGCTAAAAAACTGGAAGAGTACACCGAAGAAATTCTCAAGGAAACAGAAGAAGAGATTGATGAAAAAGATCTTGAGGAAAGAGCCCCTGTTGTGACTGTCATGGGGCATGTGGATCATGGAAAAACGTCTATTTTAGATGTAATTCGTCATTCACGTATTGCGGAAAAAGAATCAGGTGGGATAACTCAACATATTGGGGCATATAGTGTAACCACAAGCAATGGAAAACGAATTACGTTTTTGGATACACCTGGCCATGAAGCATTTACAGCCATGCGTGCCCGGGGCGCTCAAGTTACAGATATTGTTGTTCTTGTCGTTGCTGCTGATGACGGGGTGATGCCTCAAACAATCGAGGCAATTAGTCATGCGAAAGCAGCAGGGGTTCCTATTATAGTTGCTATCAATAAAATTGATAAACCAGAAGCGGATCCTGAACGGGTAATCCGTGAATTGGCTGAACATAATGTTCTTGTTGAAGAATGGGGAGGAAAAGTACAATGTGTGAAAGTCTCTGCAAAACAAAATTTGAATATTGATAAATTGTTAGAAGCAATTCTCCTTGAAGCCGAAGTTCTTGAATTGAAATCGACGAAAAAAGGTCTTGCCCGAGGTATTGTTATTGAATCTCGCCTTGATAAAGGACTTGGCCCTGTTGCAACGGTTTTAATTCAACGAGGAACGTTAAGAGTTGGTAATCCTTTTCTTTGTGGACGTTTTTCTGGAAAAGTCCGCGCCATGATTAATGATCAAGGCATACGCATAAAAGAAGCTTATCCCTCAGATCCAGTTCAAATTCAGGGTTTTGATGATGTGCCTCAAGCGGGTGATCATTTTATTTGTATGGAAGACGAACGGGAAGTCAAACGCATTGCTGCAGAACGTCAGCGGATTTATCGCGAACAGGAATTCAGAGCATATTCTTTACAAACGTTGGATGAAATTGGTCGACAGATTAAAGATGGCCGGACAAAAGAACTTGCCCTTATTATTAAAGGGGATGCAGATGGATCGATAGAAGCCCTGGCAGATGCTTTTATGAAACTTTCCACCAAAGAAGTAGCTGTAAAAGTAATTCATAAAGGAATCGGGATGATCAATGAAACCGATGTCAACCTTGCTGCTGCTTCACGGGCTGTTATTATTGGATTTTATGTTAACGCAACACCCAAGGCTCTCGAAACTGCAAAAGAATTAAACGTTGAAATTCGGAATTATACGATTATTTATGATGCTGTTGATGATGTAAAAGCTGCCCTTGAAGGGTTACTTGAACCCCATAAGACTCGCGATGTTCTTGGAAAAGCGGAAGTTAGACAAATTATTAAAATCTCTAAAATTGGAACAATTGCTGGCTCCTTTGTCGTGTTGGGAAAAATGGTTCGGAATACCCAAATCCGCATTCTGCGAAATAATGAAGAAATTTATCAAGGATACCTTACCTCTTTAAAACGCTTTAAAGATGATGTTAAAGAAGTTCAAGAAGGATACGAATGTGGTATTTATATCGAAGGCTTTGAAAATTTTAAAGTCGGTGATATTATCGAAAGTTATGTTGAAAAATCTGTAAAACGAACACTCGAAGATGCCAAATAAAAAAAGGCAACAACAAGTTGCTTCTGAAATAAAACATATGCTTGGCGAGTATTTTATTCAAGAGGGGAAAATACTTTTAGGCAATGCACTGGTCACTGTCTCTCGCGTTGAGATGTCACCGGATTTACAGTATGCAAATGTTTATTTGAGCATCTACAAAAGTAATGAAAACGAGAATAGCGAAACTATCTTTCATCATATTCAAGATAACAAAAAGAAAATTCGCTCTTATATTGCACAAAATATCCATTTAAGACTTATTCCGGAAATACGAATATTTAAAGATGATTCTATGGAATATGCCGATAGAATTAATAAAATTTTGCGAGATCTTGGAAAATAATATTAAGGGTATGCTTGTTCCTATTAATAAACCGGAGGGGTGGACATCCTTTGATGTTGTGAAAAAATTGAGGAACGTTACAGGATTTAAAAAAGTTGGACACGGAGGAACTTTAGATCCTTTTGCTTCTGGTCTCTTGATCGTAGGATTTGGGTCTCAAACCAAAAAATTGAAGACTTTTTTAACGTGTGATAAAACGTATGAGATGCTTGTTCGTGTGGGAATAGAATCTGATACAATGGACAGGACGGGTAGGTTTTACAAAAGAGAGGAGAATGTTTGTTTAAACGAAGACTTACTTCAAAAAACAATCGACTCGTTTGTTGGCTCACAAACTCAAATTCCACCTATGTATTCTGCCAAAAAAGTGGCAGGTGTTCCCCTGTATGTAAAGGCACGGAAAGGAGAATTTGTCGAGAGAAAAGCCGTTTCTGTTGAGATATACTCTATTGATTTGCTTAATGTTACTGATGATACCTTTCGTCTTAATGTTGTATGTTCCAGTGGGACGTATATGCGTGTTTTAGCGTATGATATAGGAAGAGCTTTAGGTACGGGTGCTTTGGCTGAAGAACTTGTTCGTCTGAGTATTGGAGATTATACACTTGAAGAGAGTTTTACAATCGAGGAATTTATTAAACAGTGGAAATTATTAGCGGCGTAGATAACTTACCTGGTTATCCTGAAGCATATGTGACAATTGGGACCTTTGATGGATTTCATTTGGGACATCAAAAAGTGATAGAACGCCTTGTAGAAAAAGTTCAAAATGAGAAAGTAAAAAGTGTTTTGATAACCTTTGCCCCTCATCCACGAGAGATTGTGGGCAATAAAACAAGTGAACCAATTCGATTTATTAATAGTTTGGAAGAAAGAATTCAAAATTTGGCATCGATGAATTTGGATTATCTCATCATTCAACCCTTTAACCACTACCTTGCAAATCTTGAAGGTGAAATTTTTTTAGAGGATTATCTTCTAAAAAATATTCAAATCAAAGGATTTGTGATGGGAGAAAACCATACCTTTGGAAAAGATCGAAAATGTACAGCATTTCGTTTGAAAGAACTCGGCGAGAAAAAGTACAATTTTGATGTCGAAATTATTTCTCGTGTGAGAGATGGGGATTTTATTATAAATTCAAGTAATATTCGCCACCTTATCGCCACCGGGAAAATCGAGTTGGCTAATAAGTACATGAAAAAACCTTACCATTTGAAAGGCAGGGTTATTTCAGGAGAAAAAAGGGGAAGAACACTCCAGTTTCCAACATTAAATATTCTCCCTTTATCACCAAAAAAAATTATTCCCAAAGAAGGTGTGTATTGTGTAAAAGTACATATCATTGGGAAATCCTATAAAGGAATGTGCAATATTGGCTACAGACCAACGTTCGAAAGGAATCATTTGACAATTGAAGTCCATGTGATTGATCAAAAGCTGAGCAATTTATATGGACGGGAAATTGATATGGAATTTTTTCATTATGTTCGTGAAGAAATGAAATTTGACTCCGTTGAAGAGTTGAAAAAACAGTTGGAAAAAGATAAAATTTATTGTAAAAATTTAAACTTGGAGGAAAAATGTCAACATTAACATCAGAAGACAAGAAGAAGATAATTAAGGAATTTGGCAAAAATGAACAGGATACGGGAAGTTCTGAGGTTCAAATTGCCATATTAACAAAACGAATTCAGGATTTAACAGAACATGTTAAAGTTCATAAAAAAGATCATCATAATCGGCGTGGACTTCAAAAATTGGTTGGACAGCGGCGAAATTTATTAAATTATTTAATGAAAAATGATTTTAATCGATATCGTGAAATTGTTAAAAAATTAGGATTACGTAAATAATGAGGAGTCTACGTTGATTGAAAAAGAACTTGAATTAGAAGGTATTAAAATAACTCTCCAAACAGGGAAAGTCGCTAAGCAGGCAGATGGTGCTGTTCTTGCAAAAGCCGGTGATACCGTTGTCCTTGCAACTGTCGTTTCTCAAAAAGAAATGCTTGAAGAGGTAGACTTTGTCTCTTTGATGGTTGAGTATCGAGAAAAATTTTACGCTAGTGGAAAAATTCCGGGAGGATTTATCAAACGAGAAGGACGCCCTTCCGATCGCGAAATTTTATCTGCTCGTATAATAGATAGACAAATTAGACCTTTGTTTCCAAATACTTGGTCCTATGAAACACAGGTTATTATCAATGTGTTATCCTATGATCAAGTAAATCAAGCCGATGTGCTTGCTGCCCTTGCAGCTTCAGCTGCTCTTTCAATCTCTGATGTTCCCTTTTCTGGACCTGTGGCCTCTGTTCGCATCGGTAGAGTGGATGGAAAATATATTGTGAACCCCTCTTCTGAAGACGTCGAAAAAGGGGATATGGATCTCTTTATTGCAGGATTAAAAGATTCCATTATTATGGTTGAAGGGGAATGTAAAGAAATCACTGAGAAGGATTTTTTAGAAGCAATTAAAGTTGCTCAAGAAGCGATTAATAAACTCGTCGACTTTCAACGTACTTTTACCGATAAAATCACGTCAGTGAAACGTGAAATTCCTGTATTGGAAGAGCAGGAAGCACTTAAAACGGTTATAAGGGAAAAAATTACATCAGAAATTGATAAACTCATCGCGATCACACAGAAAAAAAATCGGTTAGAATATGAACAGATACTGATTGAAAAAATTTCAGAAGACCTAGAAGAAGAATATCCCAATTGTAAACCAGTTGTTGCAATGGAAATACATGAGCTTGTAAAGACAAAGGTTCGTGAAAAGATTCTTAAAGAAGGCATCCGGATTGACGGCAGAAAGACACATGAAATTCGCCCTATTTCTTCAGAAATTTCTTTTTTACCCCGCGCCCATGGCTCTGCACTCTTTACACGGGGTGAAACACAAGCATTGGTCGTTACAACACTTGGCTCTAAACAAGATGTCCAAATTCTTGATAATATTGAAGGTGAAGAAGAAAAACCATATATGCTGCAATATAACTTTCCTCCCTTTTGTACCGGCGAAGTAAAAATGATTCGTGGAACTAGTCGTCGTGAAATAGGACATGGGAATTTAGCTGAAAGAGCCTTGAAATATGTCATTCCTCCCCATGAAGAATTTCCTTATACGATTCGAGTGGTAAGTGATATCCTGGAATCTAACGGTTCTTCTTCTATGGCAACAGTCTGTGGAGGATGTTTGTCTCTCATGGATGCCGGGGTTCCCATCAAAAAAATGGTAAGCGGTATTGCGATGGGACTTATTACTAATGAGGAAAATTTTGCCGTGTTGTCTGACATACTTGGTGAAGAAGATCATTATGGTGATATGGACTTTAAGGTTGCTGGTACAGACGAAGGAATTACGGCAATCCAGATGGACCTAAAAATACAGGGGATTTCGTATGATAAAATGGAAAAGGCGTTGTTGCAAGCACGAGATGGACGGATATATATCTTGAACAAAATGCGTGAGACAATTTCTGAACCTAAAAAAGGACTTAGTGCTTGGGCGCCAAGAATTGAAACACTCCAAATTCCTATTGATAAAATTGGAGCTGTAATAGGCCCAGGAGGAAAAATAATCCGCGAGATTATTGCTAATACTGGTGTTGAAATTGACATTGAAGATAATGGTACAGTGAATATTTTTTCTCATGATAGCAAAGCATCTGAGGAAGCAAAAAATCGCATCAAAGCGCTGGTTGAAGAACCAGAAATTGGGAAAATATACAAAAATGCAATAGTAACACGAGTGATGGATTTTGGCGCTTTTGTAGAATTTTTGCCTGGAAAAGAAGGATTGGTGCACATTTCTGAACTAAAATGGGAACGGGTTGAAAAAGTAAGTGATGTGCTGAATGTGGGTGATAAAACCGATGTCATTCTTTTTGAAATTGATAAACAAGGAAGAATGAATCTTAGCATAAAACGCCTTTCTAAACCACCAGAAAGGTATCGCCATTATGAATATTCAAAAAAAGACAAAGATTCCCAACCACACCCTTATAGGAGAGATGACAGAAACAAACATCACTAAATCTGTTTTATCAAATGGCCTGACCGTTATAACTGAAAACGTCCCCGGTGCTACTTCAACAGCGGTGGGCGTTTTTGTTTTGGTCGGCTCAATTCATGAAAAACTCCATCAAACTGGAATTGCCCATTTCCTTGAACATCTTGTTTTTAAAGGATCAAAAAAACGCTCGTCTTTTAATATTGTTGATATGATTGAGTCCAAGGGGGGAACACTCAATGCCTTTACAGAAAAAGATATAACAACCTATGTTGCCAGAGTGTTGCCGAGGGATGTTCTGACAGCTATTGATGTTTTGTGTGATATGATTCTGAATCCGGATATAACAGAATCCAAAATTCAACAAGAAAAAACAGTCATTTTTGAAGAAATAAATGATTTTATTGATAATCCCCAAGACTATGTCAATGAATCTTTTATTCGAAAACTCTATCCCCAATCTAGTTACGGAACGTTTATTTTAGGGGACAAAAAAAGCATTTCAGAGTTAACGCATAAGGATATTTTAACATTTCATCACCTTTATTATATACCGTCCAATATGATGATTGTTTTATCCGGGGCTGTCAATGAAGATGAAATCATCCCTTTTCTGGAAAAACATGTTGGTGTAAACACATTTAACGCTCAAAATATATTCAATCCAATAGTCACAGGAATAATATCCAGGGGATTAGAATGGGAAGAAAAAGATGATATTGAACAATCTCATGTAATATATGGGCGTCATTTTCCCGATACCGATAAATTCCAAAAATATTGCTTTCATCTCATTCAACTTCTTCTTTCAGAAGGTATGTCATCACGCCTTTTTCAACATATTCGCGAAAAATATGGCTTTGTGTATACGATTGAATCTTTTATGGATACATTTGGCGGATGTGGGGTTTTTGGCGTCTATGCGGGGACGAATCCATCAAAGCGATATGACGTAAGAACGTTGATCCAACAAGAAATGATACAAATTAATGAAAAACAGATTACTAATGCCGAACTAAAGCGGATTCGCATGCAATTTGAGGGGCAACTTATCATTCAAATGGAAAATCCTGAAAATAGGATGGAAAGAATTGCCCATCACTTTATCAATTATGGCCATTATTTATCTCCCCTGGAAACTATCAACTATATTCATAAAATTGATAAAAAGGACCTTTCAAACGCCATGAGATGCTTACAAAATTTTGAGGAGTATAATACTTTTTTTCTCATTCCCCGAAACGCAACATAAAGGGATGAACAGCACAAAAAGCTTATTAGAACTTTAAAATAAAATTCAATCTTATTGATAATCAATTCTTTAATTTGTATGTTTATAAAAAGAGTTTTTAAAAGATGACACTTCCCAAAATGAAAAAATTATACTATTCAATACGTGAAGTTAGCTCTATAACCGATGTAAGTCAACCAACCCTAAGATTTTGGGAAAATGAATTTGACATGCTTCAACCCGGAAAAAATAGTGCCGGAAATCGAATTTATAAAGAAACAGATATCAAAATGGTTCTTTTAATAAAACATTTGCTTTATACAGAAAAATTATCAATTAATGAAGGTAATAAATATTTGCAAACCCTCCACGAAAATAACCAGTTAAATGAGACATTAAATAAATATAGTATTGAGTTATCGGAAATAAACAAAAAAGAGACATCTAAGGGAAAGGTCGAATTATCAGTAAGAAATTATCACGAAGATGAAAAAACATCGATTTTTCAACAGACGAATCGTTTGATTGAACTTTTAAAAATTATAAAAGAAGAAATAGATAAATTAAATCAGGAACTAGAAAAAATTCAACACGAATAGCATTGATTTTAAGTGGATAAAATTCTAAAATTATCAGATTTCGGAGCGTAGCGCAGTCCGGTAGCGCACTTGAATGGGGTTCAAGGGGTCGTAGGTTCAAATCCTATCGCTCCGACAAAGGTTATTTGAAGATGTTATTTAAATATTTTAGTTTGTAAACTTTCTTTAAAAACTAAAAAAATATAGTAAATGAAAAAATTAGTTGACATTTAAACATGTAAAATAATAGATTTAGGTAGTAAAAAAAATAGAATGTTAAATTAATTGAATAAATAGGAGAAAAAAAATGGGAAACAGACGTCATTCTTTTCAAAAAAAAGAAGATCCAATTTGTTCGCCAGAGGCTCTGAAAAAATTATCGACAACTTTTAAAGTTTTGGGGCATCCAGCACGAATTAAGATCTTACAAGTCTTGAATGGAAAAGAGTACAGCGTGTCACAAATTCAAGAACTCATTGGCGAAGGTCAACCCGTTACTTCGCAACATTTAAAAGTCATGACGGATCATGATCTTTTAAATTGTCGAAGGCATGGAACACACGTTTTGTACTCGCAAAATGACACGGAATTTAGCAAGGAACTAACTTCCTACATTGTCCGTGAACTAATGGATGAAGATGATGAAGAAGTAGAAAACTGAATGGGTTACATAAGGGGAGTTTTTTAAGCTCCCCTTATTGCTTAGTATGTCGGGCATACATTACTACTTACAAGATGCAAGTTCTTGTACACGCCGAGTTGGGAGGAAGTGTTAGTGAATGGCAAGGGTGTTGCGGGTGACTGCAAATCTGAAAGAAGCCATAAGCAAAGACAGCGTACTGACGCACAGAAACCTGATAGAAGGCTGACAAACGGAGGGTGAGCGAGCTATGGATTGCGAAGAGCCCCAAGACCAACCGTAACCGTTTACAGTAAATCAGGCAGTACCTGTAGAAAGCAGTAGTGTTTATCCCGAGAGGTCTTGCAGGGCGCACCCACTGAGTGCATGAGCGACAGTGATGAAGCTTTGACTCTGCAAGAAGTCAGCAGAGGTCATAGTAGTCTATTCAAGCAAGGATAGATGAAGGACTGAATCTTTTAATGTAAGGAGCAGTCGGTACAAAAGTAAACCCTATGGAGCGGAAGCAAGTTATAGCGTATCAAACGGAGCTGTTTTTCAACAGCGCCGGGAATGCTGTACACCCTTCTTCGGACAGTGAAGCCGTAAGCGGAACTGACTGAGCAAAGGTTCAGCAAGTGGGTTTAGCAGGCGTACAAGGACGAGCCTTAACCTACGATTTACGAGAGGTTAAACGTTAAAAGAAACCGCCTGGTCCGCCGCAGGCGGA
>JAQUPD010000025.1 GCA_028716785.1 Fidelibacterota bacterium | reverse complement strand
CAAAAGTGGGAAAATTTTAGCAAGTCATACCCTTTATGGAGGAACCCATAGTCTTTTAACCCGCTCTTTCCCGGAAAGAGATATTAAAACTGTTATTGTAGAAAATGATCATCCCGACACATTTAAGTGGCATCTTGAAAAAGAAAATTTTGATTTGATTTATCTTGAATCCCCCTCCAATCCTACGTTAGGAATCGTTGATATTGAGGTTGTATGCTCTATTGCCCATGAAAAAAATATTCCTGTAATGATTGATAATACATTTGCAACGCCTATTTTTCAGCAACCTGCGGCGTTAGGTGTAGATATTGTTGTCCACAGTGCCACAAAATATCTTTGTGGTCATGGGGATGTAATTGCAGGTATTGTAACCGGTAAAAAGGTGTTGATGGATGAAATCCACGAAAAGATAGTATGCCGATATGGCCCCATAATTAGTCCTTTTGATGCATGGTTGCTTCTTCGAGGAATAAAAACATTATCCGTACGTATGGAGCGACATGAAAAAAATGCATTAAAAATTGCCAAGTTTCTTCATGACCATCCCCGTGTAAAAAGGGTTTATTATCCAGGTCTACCAGACCATCCAGGGTATGATATTGCATGTCGACAAATGTCGGGGTTTGGTGGTGTTGTTTCTTTTGAAGTTTCCGATAAGGAAATGGGAATGCACGTTATCAATCGGACCCAGCTATTTACACGGGCTGTATCCCTGGGAGAATGTGATTCATTAATTCAACATCCTGCCTCAATTACGCATTCGGCTTTGAACGATTGTGAATTGGAAGCTGCAGGGATTCATCCGGGATTAATACGCTTATCCATTGGACTCGAGCATGTTGACGATTTAATACAAGATCTTGATCAAGCTTTAAAAATATAAGTCTAAACGTTGAATTCTGGCTTCAGAACGAGAAATATAAATGGAGGAAAGAATGTCTAAAAAACAAAACATTTTCGAAATGGCTCAACGGCAATTGGATGAAGCGTGTGAGCTTTTAGGATTGGATCAATCCACCCGTGAATTTTTACGGTGGCCACAAAAAGAGATTGTGGTTACTCTTCCTGTCCGAATGGATGATGGTACTATCAAAGTTTTCAAAGGGTATCGTGTGCAATATAACCGCGCCCTTGGTCCTACAAAAGGAGGCTTGCGGTGGCATCCGGACGAAACTATCGATACTGTAAGAGCTTTAGCAGCATGGATGACATGGAAAACTGCAGTTGTTGATATACCTTTAGGAGGTGGAAAGGGTGGCGTAACCTGCAATCCTCAAGAATTGTCTGAAACAGAAAAAGAGAGACTCGCCCGGGCATATATTGGTGCCATTGCCAAAGATATTGGACCCACCGTCGATGTTCCAGCACCGGATGTTTCTACAACACCCCAGATTATGAGCTGGATGATGGATGAATATGAAAAAATAAAAGGAGAAAGTGCTCCTGGTGTTATTACAGGGAAACCACTTGATATTGGCGGATCAAAAGGTCGTGCTTCAGCTACAGCGCGAGGAGGATTATTTATCGCCCGTGAAGCTGCAAAAACTCAAGGAATGTCGCTTGCAGGCAAAACTGTTGCTTTACAAGGCTTTGGAAATGTTGGCGGTTGGGCAGGGATTCTCTTTAAAGAAGCTGGCTGTAAAATTGTTGGAATTTCTGACATTAGCGGGGCATATTACAAGGTAGATGGTTTTGATACCCATGCCATGTTTGATTATGTGGGAAAACATGGCTCCCTTAAAGGCTATACAGAAGCTGGCATGAAGTCTTTTGATAATCCTATGGATATCTTTGAAATGGATGTTGATATTCTTATTCCTGCCGCCCTTGAAAGCCAAATTACCGAAGAAAATGCTTCTAACATCAAAGCACCTATGATTGTCGAATTAGCAAATGGACCAACAACACCCGAAGCCGACGCCATTTTATTTAAAAATGGGAAACTTGTTATTCCCGATTTTCTGGCTAATTCTGGAGGGGTAACGGTTTCTTATTTTGAACAGGTTCAAAATTCTTACAACTTTTACTGGGAAGAAAATGAAGTGAATGAACGTCTCGATCAAAAGATGACATCTGCCTTCAAAGCAGTTTATGATATGTATTGCAAATATGAAAAAAAAGTTGATATGCGAAAAGCAGCGTATATGGTAGCTGTTGCCAGAGTTGCCCGAGCTGCAAAATTGCGGGGATGGATCTAATCCTGCAAAAAATAAAATTAAGAGGGTGCTCAAATGCACCCTTTTTTTATCCCTCTTTTTCTCCCACGACTTGTGTAAATTAAAAAAAGGAGATTTTTCGTGTGCAACAAGAAACGTATGAACACCTAAAAAGTGTTCTCAAAAAAAATCCAGCGTTAGCAGAAAAAATTATCCAAAATCTTTTAATTCAATTGCATAATCAAAAGATTGTTTCTATTGATAAAATCTATAAACAAAGTCGTGAAATGGCTCAATCAAGCCCTCGTGTTAATGAGAAAAAAAGATATAATCCAAACGCTGGAATTGTCCCCCAGTGGGACAAAAAAGAAAAAGAATTCATTCGCCAAATGGTGATTAAATATGCCTCCGAACATTTTACTCCAGAAGAAATTGATCGTGTTGTGAATTACATATCCAAAACAGAAAAAGCTTTTGCCTTGGAAAATATTGCAAATCTTCCTGGCGTTTCATTTTGGCTTCTTGCAGAAAAAGTCCACGAGTTTTGCAATCTTCCCGAAGCAGAACCTATTCCTCTCTCCATGGCTACAGGTATTCGGGTTGCCTTGTTGAAAAATTTTATTAGTGATAATCTTCAGTTTATTCGTATTGCTCGTAAATATATTCGGATCACCGATCTTGATCCCATCATAAAACATACCCTCGGCTCTGAAACAGGATCTGGTAAAATTGGAGGAAAAGCAGCAGGACTTATTCTTGCCTATAAAATTCTTACAACAGAATATACCGATGAAACAGATTATGAATATTTTCGAGAACATGTTCATGTTCCTGAATCCTATTATTTGCGGACAGATGTTTTTGAGGATTTCCTTGCTTATAATGGATTCGTAGAATATCAAAATCAAAAATATAAGAGCATGGAAGAAATCCAGGATGAATATCCCCTTATCCGAGAATTATTTAAAAATGCAGATTTTCCGCCAGTCATTAAACGGCAATTACGGAACCTTCTTGAAAAAGTTGGTGAAGTTCCACTCATTGTTCGTAGTAGTTCCCTGTTAGAAGATAATTTTGAGACATCCTTTTCAGGAAAATATGATAGTATCTTTTTAGCAAATCAAGGTTCCCTGAATAAAAGGCTTTCGTCGTTAATTGCAGCAATTGGTGAAGTGTATAGCTCAGGATTTAGTCCTGATACCCTTGAATACCGAAAAGAACATGATCTGTTGGATTATTTTGAGAGCATTGCTATCCTCATTCAAAAGGTAGTTGGTGAACAATTTGGCGATTACTTTTTCCCCCTTTGGGCTGGTGTTGCCTTTGGAAGAAATGAATATCGGTGGACAAAACAAATAAAGTATGAAGACGGCCTCGTGCGGCTTGTGTTTGGTATGGGAACACGTGCTGTTGACAGGGTAAGTGATTATCCTCGTATGATTGGACTCACAAAGCCGATGCTTCGCCCCGAATCTACTCCAAAAGAAATTAAAGTTTATTCCCAAAAAAATGTCGACGTTATCGACTTGAAATCCAATACGTTTGTTACCTTGAGATTGGATGAAATTTTAGATAAAATAAAAACCCCAGAACTCTCTAAAGTTATCAGTATATATAAGGATGATGATATCTTTGATCCTATAGGCACTTATATCTATAATCCCCAAGAAGGAACACCCGTCATTACCTTTAATAATTTGTTAAAAGAACAAAAATTCCCAGAATTAATGTCCCGGATGCTAAAAAAATTAGAAAAAGCCTATAACTCTCCTGTAGATTTGGAATTTGCCTATGCAAATAAAAAATTTTACCTTCTTCAGTGCCGGCCCCTTGTTAGCCATTTCCGCGAAGAAAAAATTAAAATTCCTGAAAATATTCCTCAAGGAAAGATTTTTTTCCATACAGAACGAGATGTTCCTTCCGGGGTTTTAAAAAATATAGAGTATATCATTTACTGCGATCCCTTGGATTATAATGAAATCCCTCATAATGATAAATTTCTGTTAGCCCGAGTTATTGGTAAGCTAAATCGCCTTCTTGAAGCAAAACGATTTATTCTTTTAGGGCCAGGGCGATGGGGTAGCAGCCATATTGAATTGGGAATCCCTACCCATTATTCCGATATCAATAAAACAAAAATGATTATCGAAATTGCGAGAGAATCGGGAGGTTATACTCCTGAAGTATCGTATGGGACACATTTTTTCCAGGATTTAGTGGAAGCCAATATTTTTTATTTACCCATTTATCCCGATTTACCAACCACTACCTTTAATCCCGATGTTTTTAAATCATGTGAAAACATGCTGGGATCTCTCTTACCTACTTACAAGCATTTTGAAAAAGCTTTAAAAGTTTACCAAATACCACGCTGTTTTCAAGGACAGTATTTTCATGTTTACATGGATCGAGACAACCAAAAATCCCTTGGATTTATCAGCCCACTTGAATAAATAGAAACGTTCTTCTCATATTCTCCATCTTTTTATCACTTTTGAGAATTTTTAATAGCTCCTTTAAAAAGAATATCGATAGAAAGGATCTTTCTGTCTTTATTTTTTGGCACGAATTTTGAAGGATATTAATAGAGACATCGTGAATTAACATAAAAACACAAACCCAAGAATGGAGTAGCCTCATGACTTGGAAAACACGTTATGATGCAAAAGTCACACCAGTCGAAGAGGCTGTAAAAGCCGTTAAATCAGGTGATACGGTGTATGTCCATTCCAATTGTGCTGTCCCCGAATATTTGATTGATGCCCTTGTTTCACGGGCATCCGAATTAAAAGATGTTACGATGGTACATATTTTAACGTTAGGAAAAGCAGCTTATACCAAGCCTGAGATGGAAGGGCATTTTCGAACCTTGAGTTTGTTTTCAGGTTCTAATGTCCGCCAAGCCATTCAAGAAGGTCGTGGCGATTTTGTCCCCATTTTTTTACATGAAGTGTCTGATCTTTTTTGGTCTGGCCACATTAAAATAAATGTGGCGTTAATTCAGGTTTCACCGCCTGATGACCACGGTTATTGCAGCTTTGGTGTTTCATTGGATCATACACGGGCGGCTACCGAAACTGCCGATATTATCATAGCCCAGGTGAATCCTAAAATGCCTCGTGTCCATGGAAATACATTTATTCATGTGGATGATCTCGATTTTATTGTTGAAGCAGAAACAGAAATTTTTGAATTCCCAAAACCTGCAGGGTCGGAAGAATTTTCAAAAATCGGACAATATATTGCAGATTTGATTGAAGATGGCGCAACTATGCAGACAGGTATTGGTGGGATTCCAGATGCTGTATTAAATCATCTGTACGATAAAAAGAATTTGGGAATCCATTCAGAAATGTTTTCTGATGGTGTTATTGAACTGGTTAAAAATGGGGTGATTAATAACTCACAAAAAAAACTCCACCGAGGCAAAATAACGGCAGGATTTGTCTTAGGATCCCGTCGTCTTTTTGATTTTATTGATGATAATCCTCTGGTAGAATTTCACAATCAAGAATACATCAACAATCCCTGGGTAATTGCTCAAAATCCAAAAATGGTTGCAATAAATTCAGCCTTAGAAGTAGATATTACAGGACAAATATGTGCTGATAGCATTGGTATCATGAATTTTAGTGGTATTGGAGGGCAAGTGGATTTTTTCCGCGGCGCAAAAATGAGTCCTGGCGGTAAAGCCATTCTTGCCCTTACGTCAACAGCAAAATGTGGGACTATCAGTCGAATCGTTCCTTTTCTAAAAAAAGGTGCTTCCGTTACAACAACTCGTGCCGACGTTCACTATATTGTTACAGAATATGGCGTAGCTTATGTCCATGGAAAATCTCTTCGTGAACGGGCAAAAGCGCTTATAAACATTGCTCATCCCACCTTTAGAGAAGATTTGGAAAAGGCTGCATGGGAATGGAATTTAAAAGTTTAGCATTTGCTTAAGACTTTTACCCATCCACTACGAAAAAAAGGAGAAGCAATGAGTGAATCAAAAGGTCATGTGATCATTAATACCGCTGAATGCAAAGGATGTCAGTTATGTATTGAAGCGTGTCCTATTCATGTTATTACGCTTTCTAACGCGTTAAATCACATGGGATACAAACCCGCCATGTATATTGGGGAGAGATGCACAGGTTGTGGTATTTGCTTTTATACATGTCCTGAACCTGGAGCAATTACCGTGTTCAAGGGTTGGGATACATGGGAAGAAAAAGCCATGTGTCCAACATGTAAAAAGGAGACAAAAGTTTATCATCCAAAGAAAAGAAGTGATGTGATATTGTGCACCCAATGTTTAAATCCTATACCATGAGGTATTTATGAAAAAAGCATTAATAAAAGGAAACAATGCTGTTGTTTATAGTGCATTACTTGCAGGATGTCGAAATTTTTTTGGATATCCCATAACACCTGCCAGTGAAATCGCAGAGGGATCAGCTCTCTTATACCCAAAAGTTGGGGGGACATTTCTACAGGCAGAGAGTGAAATTGGAGCGATTAATATGGTTTATGGCGCCGCTTCCAGCGGTGTACGATGTATGACAGCCAGCTCAAGTCCAGGTATTAGCTTAAAAATGGAAGGCATTTCTTATCTGGCTGGCGCAGAATTACCTTGTGTTATTGTTGATGTGAGTCGAGGGGGTCCCGGACTTGGAAACATTGCGCCTGAACAAGGGGATTATAATCAAATTGTAAAGGGTGGTGGGCATGGAAATTATAAACTCATTGTGCTAGCCCCCAATAGTGCTCAGGAAATGTGTGATTTGACCATGCTTGCCTTTGACCTAGCAGATAAATATCGAAATCCCACGGTTGTTTTGGCGGATGGAACCATTGGACAAATGATGGAACCCGTCGAATTTCCCCCACCTATTACCACCTTTCCCAAAAAAGAGTGGGCTGTAAAAGCCACTCTCGAAACGCGGGAAAATTTAATTTCATCTATTGAATTGGATGCTGATCGCTTAGAAATCCACAATCAAAAACTTCAAAAAAAATATGCCATCATCGAAGAAAAAGAAGTGCGATATGAAGCCTATTGTTGTGACGATGCTGAAATTATTCTCTGTGGCTTCGGTATCATAAGTCGCCTTCTCCAATCAGTGGTAGATGAAATGCGTGCAGAAGGCATTGCAGTAGGAATGCTACGTCCTATTACTCTCTTCCCCTTCCCCAAAAACATTGTCGATTACTATACATTAAAAAGAAACCTCAAATTTTTTAATGTCTTTGAACTCAACAACGGACAAATGGTCGATGATGTTAAATTAGTCGTGAATGGCCGAAAGCCTGTCTATTTTTACGGCAGAATGGGGGGAAATCTGCCAACGCAAAAAGAAATTATACATGAAGTGATGAAAAATATGAGGCAATCATGACAAGACAACATAACATACTCCAAAAGCCAAGTACATTTTTCGATATCTTTGAGCGGAAAGGGGTATCTGAAGTAAAATCGACTCATTATTGTCCAGGGTGTGGACATGGTATTCTACATAAACTCATAGCTGAAGCTATTGAAGATTTTGGAATTCAAGATAAAACTGTTCTGATAAGTCCCGTGGGATGTTCAGTTTTTGCCTATTACTATTTTGATACAGGCAACATTCAAAGCGCCCATGGTAGGGCACCTGCGGTTGGAACGGGTTATAAACGAGCAAATCCTCATTCAATCGTGATATCTTATCAAGGAGATGGCGACTTAGCAGCCATAGGTGCTAATGAAATTATTCAGGCAGCAAACCGGGGAGAAGCGATAACGGTGTTTTTTGTCAATAATGCCATTTATGGAATGACGGGCGGACAAATGGCACCCACGACTCTTCTTAATCAAACAACCACGACGACTCCTTACGGCAGAAATAAATTTCATGAAGGTTATCCCCTTCGAATGTCTGAAATTATTGCCACTCTCGAAGCCCCTGTTTATGTGGAGCGGTGTATGCTTACCGATGCAAAAAACATTGCAAAAACCCGAAATGCTGTGCGTAAAGCTATAAAAGCACAAATGGATCAAAAAGGGTTCTCTTTTGTGGAGGTGTTATCGGGGTGCCCTACAGGATGGAAAATGACCCCTCAAGAAGCAAAAACCTGGATAACAACAGACCTCTCAACCTATTTTGTCCCTGGGGTTTATAAAGATGATCTTGAAACACGTGAGCCTCATGAGGTAAAACAGGAAAATCCACCTCCTGAAGATTATTATCACCTTTTGAATATTAATCAAACGCTGAAAGAGGAATATGTTTTTCCCCACGTTCTAAAAGAGCCTTTTCTTGAAGAAATAAAAATTGCGGGATTTGGCGGTCAAGGACTTTTAAGCCTTGGTTATGTTATTGCAGCCCTGGCAATGGGACATGCGTATGAAGTAAGCTGGCTGCCAAGCTATGGCCCTGAAATGCGGGGTGGAACTGCCAACTGCAGTGTTAAAATTTCAAATTCACGCATTGGGTCCCCCCTTGTTACAAATCCATCAACTCTTATTGTAATGAATAAACCATCTATGAAAAAGTTTGAAAATGCTGTGATAAACGGAGGTATAATCATTTACGATAGCGGACTCATTGATACACCCCCATCCCGACAAGATGTAACAGCAATTGGCGTACCGGCGACAGAAATTGCTGATACGTTAGGAAATACCAAAGCAGCTAATATACTTCTTTTAGGCGTTTATGCTCGTCTAAAAAAACAATTTCTTGATGAACAATATATCCAAACAGCCCTCCCGGCAATCCTTGAAAGCAAAGCCTTGCGAGATGTAAATATAAAAGCCTTTAACTATGGCTTTACGTACTCAGAAAATATGAAATAAATTCTGATATAGTGCTATTTCATTTAATTCTCATCAGCACCCCGAGAGTAACTATCGGGGTGTTTAATTATCTTAAAAAATATCTCTTATATTGACTTAAGTGAAAATTATTAATATCATATTAAAAAAGGAGGATATCATGGTTGAAATAAAAAAAATTCTTTTAACCACGGATTTTTCGGAATATGCTGATTATGCCATTGCGTATGCTATAGAATTTGCAGATAAGTTTAAGGCAAAACTTGGTCTTTTGCATGTGATTGAGCCTATAATAGCTCCTACTGATTTTACCTGGGAAAATTTTGATATTGCCCAATTGGAAAAACAGTCTATGGACTATGCAAAGCAATCGTTAGATAAAATTATCCATGAAAAATTCCCAAAAAACATCCATGTTGATCCTCTTATTCGATATGGGCGATCCTTTGAAGAGATAATAAACTGTGCCAAAGAAGATAATTATGATATGATTATCATGTCGACCCATGGATTAACAGGAATTTCTCATATTCTTTTTGGATCAACAACAGAAAAGGTTGTTCGCAAATCACCGGTGCCAGTTCTTACGGTTCAAAATCTTAATCATGCCTTTAAAAAGTTATAGAATTTTCTGAAACAGAAGCTTTTTTTCATGGTTCTTTAGCCAAAGGAAACCTCCCATCGCAAAGAAACTAAAGAGAGAAAGAACGAGCCACACTATTTTTTGATTAGAGATCATATCAATACATATTCCTCCAATAAAGGGACCTACCGACCAGCCAAGGGTTGTAACCAGGCTATACAATCCTTGATAGCGGCCATGTTGCCCTGAGGGAGATATATAGCTAACAATGGTATTCCCTGTGGGAACACCAATAATTTCACCTGCAGTAATAATTGTAATCAAAAACAATATCAGGGGATAAGTACGGGCAAATCCCATTGAGGCATAAGCAAGAAAATAGAGCAGCGAAGAGCCAATCATAAGTTTAAACATATTGATATGTCGAAGGAATCGACTCACAGGGATTTGAAAGAGAATCACAAGGAGGGCATTATAGGAATATACCAACCCAATGCCTTGGGAAGAAAATTCAAGATATTTACTCATATAGACGGATAAAGTAGAAACCAATTGCCCCATAGTGAGAAAAAGCAAAAGGGCTGAGATCATAAACACTGTAAATATTGCATTATTTTTTAGAACGCTAAAAGAGTCCAGAATTGTGTGAAAAGAAGAATATTTTTCAGGTGTAACTTTTGTCTCATGGACAAAAGCCCAAATAAGAAAGCTTGAGATAAGAGCACTTATTCCACAAAAGTAAAAGAGGTATTCATAGCCATATTTAGCAAGGAATCCTCCGATTGCAGGACCAGCGCCCCACCCAGCATTTCCTGCCGTTCTGAGGACGGAATATCCTTCAACCCGCCGCTCTGGGGGAACAAGATCCACGATCATTGCACTTGCCACAGGGTCAAAGTAGGCAGAGAGAAGATAACTAAGGAGTAAAATTCCTGCAATAATCCAAAATCCAGCTTGAAACGCAATCGCTATACCTGCTGCACAAAAAATTATGGCTCGATTAACTTGAGAAATAATCAGCAAATGTCGTCGACCTATTCGATCGGATAATTCTCCTCCAATAATTTGGGAACCACTTCTAAAAACAGCAGCAAGAAGAAAAAATGAGCCAATAAGACTCATTGAAACTCCTAATTCTATGTGGAAATAAATGCTCATAAAAGGCACAACAGCACCAAATCCAAGCGAACTAATAAACCAGCCCAGCATCAAAATCCAGATACGACGATCAAAAGAATATAAATAAGTGTGAAGCTTTTTAATCATTCTTCGCAGAATCTATCCATTCAGCCTGAAGAACCCCATAAAGTAATTTATCCCAATATCTTTCTTTTCGATAAAGCCATTGAACTAACCGACCTTCTAAAACAAATCCCACTTTTTCAAGGAGCTTTTGACTGGCAATATTGTATTCATAAACCTCTGCACCAACACGGTGAAGTTTTATATCAAAAAAAAGATAATCTAAAAGCGTTTTAACAGCATCATTCCCATAACCATGTCGTTGAAAATGTGGGTGAATTTCAAAGCCAATCATGCAATTATGATTATCATGATCAATGTGTCCAGCATGAATTTGACCCACAGGTCGCCCCGTTTCATTCTCTAAAATAACAAAAGGCATATAATACTCTGTCAAAGGCATGATATATTTTAAGTAATTATAAACAAATTCCTTGTGCATTAGTTTTCGAAAAGGTTCATCAGAACTAAAAAACCGCAGCTTTTCATCCGAAGCCAATTCATAAAAAAAGGAGGCGTGTCTTTCATCAGGATTGGTGAGGGTAACCAATTTGCCATCGAGAAAAATCTTGTTATCTTTCACAACATCCATAATTTTTCAAGACTTAATTCATTCCAGGAATCAATAATCAAATCAGCATCTTTCAGTTCTTCACGGGAATGGCTTGTAGTAATCGCAATGATAAAAGCTCCCGATTTTTTACCACTCGTAATGCCCCGAATACTATCTTCAATAACAATACATTGTTCAATAGGGACACCTAATTTTTGGGCAGCAGTAACATAGGGTTCAGCATGAGGTTTTGTGTTTTTAACATCATCGGATGTAATAATCAAGGAAAAGACATTTTCAATAATCGTGTTTTGAAAAATCCACTCAATCATACTCCGACGAGAGGATGTAACAAGAGCAGTTTTAAAATAAGGATGAATCTTTTCATAAAAATGACAAAAATAGGGAGTATAAGCTAACTTTTCCCGAATTTTTTTCCGGAGACCAACTTGCCACGCTTCTTCCAGCTCTCGAATATCCACATCCGGAAGATAACGATGTTTAATCAATTTAAAAAAAACATCCGTACTAATTCCTTTAAATAAAGACCAATCAGAGGGGGGAATTTGAATACCATAGTGTAAAAATTGTTCCCGGGTATATTCTTCATAAATTTGTTCAGAATTTACAACAACACCATCAAAATCAAATAACATCGCTTTCTTTTGGAATAAATCAACCATGAATTTTTTGTTTTCCTGTCCACCCTTTTGCTACTTTAGTATGTTTTGATAAATTAAGTATCCCACAAGTAATATTATTGTCATGTAAATATCAAACACAAAGAATTCTTTGCTTCATTATGGCGATGGATTCTTTTTCATAAACCGTCTATTTTTCCGGAATTTTTCGTTTTGGTCGGTAGGCAAGTGCCAGAGGAATAAGAACCACATAGCCTAAAACAAGCAAAATCGGGCCAACTGTTAATGACCACACATCATAAGTATCTCCTAGGGCAAGAGAAATGTACCCAAGAATAATACTGATAATGCCTGCTATAAATATGTGAAGGTTCCTTTTGGTCAATCCCATTCGTTCAAAGAGTTCCGGTTTTTTACGTGTGTTTTTCATGTGCAAAAATTAAAGAATATCCTGAACATAAAACAGGGAAAAAAGAAATATACCTTGTTTATCAATCTTGTTATTGTGCTATTTTTTACAACAATCTTATTTGAAAATAAATTTACTTTTTGAGATGATTTTACCGAGCCAATTTATGAATTTCCTCCAAAACACGGGGAATAATCTCATTTTCTTGGAGAATTTCTTTTTTTTGCCCCTTTACATACAATCTTGCTTGTCCTTTTGCGAGCCCTGCTATACCAATATCAGCTTCTCGTGCCTCACCGGGACCATTGACAACACATCCCATAAGCGCAACAGTTATTGACTTTTTAAGGGATGATGTTAGTTCTTCAATTTCAGAGGCAATGTGAATCAGATCAAAGCTCATGCGGCCACAGGTAGGACAACTAATCAGATTTACTCCCTGATGTTTTAAATCAAGGGCTTTTAAAATTTGCTGACCTATTTTTACCTCATCGACAGGATTTGACGAGAGCGAGACCCGAATTGTATCTCCAATGCCTTCTGATAAAAGTGTCCCAATGCCAATGGCCGATTTGAGAGAACCACTCCCTTTTGGACCAGCTTCTGTTACGCCAAGATGAAGTGGAACGTCGTACTTCTCAGCAAACATTCGATTTGCTTCAATCATCATGGGAACGCTCGATGATTTAAGAGCAACAATGACATCATAAAATCCAACATTATAACAAAGTTTCAAATGTTTTTCAGCGCTTTCCATCATGCCTTGTGCCGTGGGTTCACCATATTTTTCCAAAATTTCTCGTTCCAAGGATCCCGAGTTAACACCAATACGTATGGGGATTTTAGCAGATTCACACGCCCTTAGCACGTCTCGAATATGATCTGGTGAGCCAATATTTCCTGGATTGATACGAATTTTTTGAACACCTGCCTCTACAGCCATAAGTGCCAAATGATAATCAAAATGAATATCAGCGACTAATGGAATAGAAATATGCTCTAAAATTTCTGGCAACACCTTGGCAGATGCCTTATCCGGAACTGTAACGCGAACAATGTCGCATCCTACTTCTTCAAGTTCCTGAATTTGTCGAATCGTATTTTTAATGTCAGTCGTAAGTGTATTGACCATACTCTGGACTGTTATAGGTGTGTTTCCACCTACGGGAACATTTCCAACAGAGATCATGCGCGTTTTTCGCCGTGTTATCACAATTTCTCCTATATCTTTCGGATATAAAATTTCCCCGGTAATTGTTGAATATATCCTTTTAATTCCAATTGAAGAAGTGCACTCATTAAATTTCCATGACTTAACTGTGTTTTTTCTAATATTTTATCAACATGCAGGGGATTTCTGCTTAAACACGCAAGAATTAATTTGTCGGATTCGTTTACCTCATGTTTCTCTACAGCTTCAAGAAGCAAATTTGTTTGAGTGGCTGTTTTTGCTTTTAAAATTGGCAATTCATCCAACACATCCTCAAAGGTTTCAACCAATTTTGCACCACTTTTAATAAGGCGATGACATCCTTTATGATGATCTGTTAGAACATTTCCAGGAACAGCAAATACTTCCCGATTTTGTTCATTCGCACTATAAGCTGTTGCAAGGGCGCCACTGGTATCGCCTGCCTGGGTAACAATAACGCCTCGACACAGACCACTAATAACTCGGTTTCTGCGCACAAAACATCCTGGCGTTGTTTTATGTCCCACAATAAATTCTGAAAGTACTACACCGTTTTCACTTATTTGTCGAGCTAACGCGCTATTTTCAGCAGGATAAATGATATCTAGCGGTGTTCCCATAACGGCAATAGTACGCTTTTTTGCACGAACAGCCGTGTAATGGGTAATGGAATCAATCCCCTTTGCCAGTCCACTTACAAGGGTTATATTTACATCTACAGCAGCTTGCGCCAATTCACGGGTAATGCGTTTTCCATAATTATCAGGATGACGGGTACCAATAATTGCCAGAGCATTTTGATCAGACGGATCCCATTCACCAAAATAGGTAAGAATAGGTGGCGGATCATAGATATGTTTTAAAATATCCGGATATTGTGGATTTTCATAGGTTATATACTTGGCACCATGTTTTTGCATCCACTTTATATGGTGTTCATAAAACAAGATATATCGTTTTGATTGGACAGATTCAAAAACTTGTTTGGGCAACGCCAAGTGATTATTCGTATCTTCTTCTAGCTGGTGAAGAATTGCATAAGGAGTTTTCAATTGTTCTATCAACGTTCGAAAAAGTCGAGGCCCCATGCCCTCAATACACATTATTTTTAAAATGTCTTCTGGAGCAAACATATTAAAATGTAAGAAATCACTAACCCAATAAAAAATTAATTCAATTTATTTTATGCTTTAGAAGTGCGTCAATTTTTTGAATTAAAACATCCAAATTTTTATTGGTAATTGCTGAAATTGGAAACATTGTTTTCAGGAATTTTTTTTCAACAGCCGTTTTTTCTTCTGCTTCATGATCGCATTTTGAAAAAACTACGAGCCGTTTTTTTTTCATAAGTTCAGGATCAAAGGCTTTTAATTCGTTCAGGATGATTTTATAGCTTTTTTGGGGATTTTCATCATGAATATCAATCAAAAAAACAAGAATGTGAGTCCTCTCGATATGTTTCAAAAAGCGATCTCCAAGTCCTTTTCCTTCATGAGCTCCCCGAATTAAACCGGGGATATCAGCCATTACAAAGGACTTATAGTCGCCATATTTTACAATTCCAAGATTGGGGGCAAGGGTTGTAAAGGGATAATCTGCAATTTTTGGTTTTGCTGCAGAAAGGGCTGAAAGAAGAGTGCTTTTTCCAACATTTGGCAATCCAACAAGGCCAACATCTGCCAAAATCTTCAGTTCAAGGTAAATTTTTCGAAATTCACCAGCAGTCCCAGGGTTTGCATAGCGTGGCGTTTGCTGAACCGATGTGGCAAAATGCTGATTTCCCCATCCGCCACTTCCACCTTGAGCCACTATAATTTCCTCACCATCCGTTGTGAGGTCAGCAAGTATTTCTCCGGTTTCAGCCTCTTTTACCAGGGTGCCAACGGGGACAAGTATAATTGTTGATTTTCCTTTTGCACCAGCACGATTATGTCCTTGACCCAGTTTACCATTTTCTGCCTTATAGTGTTTATGATATCTTGCATCCTGTAGTGTGTGGAGTTGTTGTGTAGCCCGGACAATCACATGGCCACCATCTCCGCCATCACCACCATTTGGGCCTCCTTTGGGAATATACTTTTCCCGACGGAAACTGATGCAACCATCACCGCCTTTCCCTGCCTGGACTTCAATTTCTGCAAAATCAACAAAATTCATTTATTACAACCAACCAACAAAAAATTACTTTATTCTTTATTGCTTGGTGCGGGATTGTTCTTTGTGGGAGATACCTCAGTGGCAGGATTTTGAGTTTTCTTTTTCTTGTAATCGTTAACATAAAATCCTTCTCCTTTTAAAATAAATCCAGCTCCCGATGTAACAAGTTTCTTTAAAAGGCCACCACACTGTTCACACGTTGTTAAAGGATCATCGTTCATTTTTTGAAAGACATCAAAAGTATACCCACACGTTTCACATTTATAACGATAAGTTGGCATAGTTATTACTCCTTATTAATTGTTTGAAGTGCCGTTACAGCAGCAAGATTTACAATATCCTCAACACTGCATCCCCTTGATAAATCATGCATAGGTTTGTTCAACCCTTGAAAAATGGGTCCCACTGCTTCATATCCTGCAAGTCTTTGGACTAATTTATAGCCTATGTTTCCTGCATTTAAATCAGGGAAAATAAGCACATTTGCCCGCCCTGCGACAGGACTCCCTGGTGCCTTTTTTTGTCCAATTGATGGAACAATGGATGCATCTACCTGAAGTTCACCATCGACTTTAAGGGTGGGGTACTTTTCCTGTGCAATTTTTACTGCTCGTTCCACTTTATATACCAAATCGTGAGCAGCACTTCCTTTTGTCGAAAAACTTAACAAGGCAATAATAGGTTCTTCCTTAAAAATTTGTCGATGCGTTATAGCTGTGGCATAAGCAATATCTGCCAGTTGTTCGCTATTAGGATCGGGGTTTACTGCACAATCTGCAAAAGAAAATATTTTATCAAAGGTCGGTGAAATCATAAGAAAATCACTGGACAGTAAAGAAATACCTGGTTTTGTTTTCACAATCGTAACTGCCGCTCTAACAACATGGGATGTTGCATTGTCTGCCCCACTAATACAAGCATCTGCAAAATTTTTCCGCAACATCATGGCACCAAAATAAGTAGGATCTTTCATGGCTTCAAGGGCAACGTCAGGACTTATTCCCTTTTTCTTTCTCAATTCATAATATTCCCGGGCAAATTCTTCCAGATACTCACTTTTTACAGGATTGATAATGTGTAAAAGATCTGAAGGCATCCCAATTTCAGAAGCTTCTTTGATGATCTGGATTTCATCACCTAATATTGTCACACGGGCAATCTGTTGGGACTCAATAATAAAAGCAGCCTTAAGAATTCGGGGATCATAGCCTTCTGGTAAAATGAGATGAATATCTGTTTCTTTTTGAGCACGTTTTCTAATTGTCTCTAGTGGATTCATCTTTGAATTTCTCCTCTAATTTTTTTTGGACAAAATCTGGGACAAAAGGAGAAACATCGCCATGAAAAGAAGCAATTTCCCGTACCACAGATGAACTAAGATAGGTATTCTTTTCCGTTGGCATCAAAAAGACTGTTTCAGTATTTTTCCCAATTTTTCGGTTTATCAACGCCATTTGAAATTCGTATTCAAAATCTGAAACAGCTCTCAGTCCACGAATAAGGGCAATGGCATTCATTTGCTCTGAAAATCGAGCACTTAACCCTTGAAACGTAACGATCTCAACGCCTTGAATATTTTTCGTCGATTCTTCTATCATCTCTATGCGCTCTTCAACACGAAAAAGCGCCGTTTTGTTTTTATTGAGAGCAATGGCTACAATAACTTTATCAAAGAGCCGAACTGCCCTTTCAATAATGTCAAGATGACCGTAAGTAATTGGATCAAAGGTCCCAGGATATACAGCGATACGTTCATTTTTCATAGATTCGGACTCCTGTTTCTCCAAATTTTTTTTCTCGCAGTAAGGTTAAAGGGACAAAAAACTTATCATGTGAATGGACAGAATATTCCAAAATAAACAACCCGTGGGATTTTAGAGCATTGGCAACACTTAAAAAAAAGGAATCTTGAAGTGGTAATTGATAAGGAGGATCAGCAAAAATCCTGTCGTAATAATGGGGATATTTTGTACAAAAGGTTTGTGCATTTGCTTTAAAACGGCGAATCGTTTTATCCATCGGTGAAAGTATTTTTAAATTTTCAGTTATGGTGCTAATTGCCAGAGCATGATTATCCACAAAATCCACAGCATCTGCCCCACGGGAAAGGGCTTCAAGTCCTAATGACCCACTTCCTGCAAATAAATCTACAACTGTCAATCCTTTCCATACTTTAATGACATTAAAAATATATTCTTTCACACGATCAGATGTAGGGTGGAGTGCATATCTTGGTGTTTTAATCACCAAACCACCGTATTCTCCAGAAATTATTCTTGGCATCACATTTTTTCATATAGCGCAACAAACAGCGTTAATTTTAGGGGATCGGGATACTGTTCTGAAGGCTTGCGACCAGCAATAACTTTTGAAACAGTAAACGTAGCTGGAATTTTAGAAAATTCCTCAACAAACCTTTCCAATTGATTGATTGTTCCATAAAACGTGAGTTCTAACACTGTTTGCTTAGTTCTAGGAATTACTGATTTTCCAGGTTTTGAATTTCTATCGGTAAAATTGATTTTTGCTGTTTGAGCAGAATAGGCAACATAAGCGATAAAATCATCCGGATTCATAGAATAGAGTGCCCCTTTCTCTATCGGTGTCGTTGATGAATATGTCCCAACAAAAACACCTTCCAGTGAATCCCAATATTTTCCATCATAAGAATAAAATTTTAAAGTATTAAAGAGATTATTTTTCATCACTCGGTTATAAAACATTTCAAAAATACCTGGTTCCCGAGCTTTTACTTCAAAAAGTTCAAAACCTCCACTTGTAGAATAATAAGACCAAAAAAGACCCTTTGGAAAATGATCAGATAGGATAAAAAGTCGATGTAACCGATCTTTAGATTCAGCAAGTTGTTTTTTTAAAAGCGATATATTTTCTGGTAGGACTTGTTCTCCCTGTTCCAAAGCGCTGCGAATTTGTGCCAATGTATCCCGTGCTTCTTTCTCATCCACTGGAACAATTGAAAACTCCGTGGTTTTAGCAATTTTTACCTGCTCTGGCTTTTTCACGAGAGCAGAAAATTTTGGGAAAGTAAAAATAACAAGAATAGCAAGCACAATCACGACCAAAAGAACAATAAAAAGGATGTTTGGACCTTTTTTCTTTTTTGCCGGAGGTTTTGAGCTATTGCCCCCACCTTTTTTCGTAGACTTTTCCTTTTTCCCCCGCTTTAAATCGGAGGTTTTTATGGTCTCGGTATGGGGTGTTTCTTCTTCCTTTTCTTTTTTTTCTTGAGATGGTTCTTCAGTTTTTTCAAGTTTTTCTTCGCTTACAGAAGGTATTTCAGAGAATTGTAGATTTTGATCTTCTTGTTGCTCTTGATCGGTAGGGGTATTGGATAAAATTTCAGAATCCTTATCCTTTGATACGGATTCTTCATTGTTCTCTAACAAGTTCACATCAATTTTTTTCATAATGATTCCCGAGTTATAAATCCTGCTGTTTCAGTCCATAAGGATCGCTCTGCACTCGATAACTCAGAGAAGTTTTCTCTCTGTTTGGTATCAATACGCAGACCTGTCCATGGATTTATAATTTCACAAAAACCAAATTTTTTAAAAGGTTCAAGAGGATCTGAATCAACTACTTGATGCGAATATAAAAAGATTGGACCAAGGGTTTTATAAAGATTTTCTGTTAAATTGTCTGTATCAAGGATTTCTGATAAATTTTCAGGAATATCTCCGTTAATATTCAGGGGTAATAATTTAGATTGATTGATACGAAAACAGAGATATCCTGTTAGAATATTTTTTTTAAAAAGGGCGAGTTCTGAGTAGAAAGAATCCCACTTTAAAAGGGAAAATTTATCATAATTTTTAGTATCATATATCATATTTATTGCATTGATAGCATTAATAAAACCAGAGGTTATTTTTTGAAGGACAAATCCACAATTTTTTGCTGCTTGTACGAATAAATCAAGAATTTTAGGATCGTACCAGATTGTTAAATATCCTTTTTCAAGGGTATAATTTTTTTTGGAAAGCGCTTCGATATAAGTTTCCCCGAAGCGAATCCTATCAATCCACTGAGGAATAGGTTCAGGACTAAGGGTATATGTTAAAAGGGTTGGGGGTAAACTTAGTGCCAACTCTTCCCAAGACATAGATGGATAATGTGGTAATGATTGGAAGAGAGCGGTTACCATTGCCAAAGCATCTTTTTGATAAAAAAAGGAGCGATCTACTGCAAATGGCACAGATAGTTTGCCATAATCTTCCACAATCTCATCTTCCTGAATTTGTCGTGAAGCCACATAGATAAGCAGATTGGGATTTAAGGAAAGATACAGCATCATTTACCCTCTTATTTCTTCCAACTCCGTTTTCCATCATGAATATATCCATGTCCCGTATCACTAAAGGTAAAGAAATAATAGCGTTTAAATTCAACACCGCCACGGGTAGGACAATATATCGTCAAAATACTATCTTCTGATAATTCTGATTGATATAGTTCATTTACAAGGGAGCATACAAGGAGGGAATCCACAAGATTATATGATTCATATTTCATTACACGTTCAATACGAAGTTCAGAATTTGTATCAATAATTCTCCCTTCCCACAAAGAATCACTATATATCCAGCGATCCCGATCTTCATTTAAAAAGATGGTATCAATAAGGCCTGTTTCTTCATTCGGGACTAAGGCAGTATAAATAATCTCTTCAAAGGTATCTTGTGCACTATACGCATGGGCAAAAGTAGTATCAAAATCTTCGTGCCAATATTGGGGTATATTAATATCAATCCATTTATTATTGAAAAATATTTTTTGATTTCTCACATACATACTATCCGCTAAAATAGAATCCCTTACTTGATCAATAAACTGAAGCGTCTCGCGTAGATTAGGATTATACTCTTTTCGCAGCTCATGATATAGACGTTGCGCATTCCATAAGTTTGTCATTTTCCAATGACATAATTCACGATAATAATCTTCTTCTTGCCAAATTCTCCATGGTATTATTATAACCAGTACCAATACAACTAGTAATATAACCGTTATCCATTTAACAATAAAAGACCACGTTTCATTATATGCCTTTTGTTCCACAAGACCTCCCTTATTCCAAACAAATATATTCTTCAATAAGTCTAAGCAATTTTGGACCCATTCCTTTTACGTTAAGTAAATCTTCTTTTTTTACAAAAGGACCCTTTAAATCACGATAGTTTACAATATTTTTTGCAAGATCAAAACTTACATAAGGAATTTTTTCCAGTTCATGGATATCTGCACGATTGACATTTGTCTTTTGATTTTCTTCAAAAAAAGGTTCTTTTTCTAAGTCCTGCTTATTATTTTTTTCTTTCTGACACCGTGAATTGTTTTGAAAAAGTTTTTTTATGATCGTTAAAGCACCCGCAATCAAAAGTGTCCATGCAATAACAGAGACTATCTTTTTATGAACATTTTTTAACATAGATATAATCCTTCCCTTTAGTCTAATCTAATAATTTCATTTATACTTTTCGATTTTTATTTTTTGATTTCGATATAATTCTTTCAATCGAGTAATGAGTTCTCGTTCTTCTTTTGTTAATTCTTTTGGTGTTTCAACCTGAAGTTTGATTAATTCATCTCCATAATGACTCCCATGGAGATTTGGCATTCCCTTTTTTCGAAGTCTTAATATTTTTCCTGAGCGAATTCCAGGTGGAATTTTTAGACTAACATTTCCTGAAAGCGTTGGGACCGTAATTTCATCTCCAAGAACAGCTTGAGGCCATGTAATTACTACAGTAATATAGATATCATTACCTTGGCGAGTAAAAATAGGATGCTCTTGTTCATAGAATTCCACAATAAGATCACCAGGGATTCCACCACGAGGTTCTACATTTCCTTTGCCTTTTATCGTCATATAATTTCCATCAGAAACCCCACGAGGAATCTCAACGTCCACCTTTGACTCTACTTTAACCCGGCCCTCACCCCGACATTTTTGACAGGGTTTATCAATAATAGTCCCTTCGCCATGACAATTGGGACAAGTCCGAATATTTACCATCTGTCCTAGAAAAGAGCCAACTCTTTCTCGAATTTCACCGCTTCCATGACACAAAGAGCATGTTTTTGTCCCATAACCCGGCTCTGCACCTGTCCCCTGACAGGTGGGACACTCTTGATAATGGCGGACTTTAATACTTTTTTTTGTCCCGCTGTAAATTTCTTCCAAGGTGAGAGGAATACGGATTCTTAAATCAGAACCTTTTCGGACTCTTTGTCGGGAACTGCCACCAAAAAAATCACTAAAAGAGCTCCCCTGGCCTCTAAAAGCACCTCCGAAAATATCGCTAAACTGGGAGAAAATATCTTCCATGGTCATCCCACCACCACCAAAACCACTAAATCCAGAATTTTTTAGCCCTTCTTCACCATATTGATCGTATTTAGCCCGTTTTTCTTTATCAGATAAAACAGCATACGCCTCTGCTGCCTCCTTAAACTTTTCTTCTGCTTCTTTATTCCCTGGATTTTTATCTGGATGGTATTTTAAAGCAATTTTTCGATAAGCTTTTTTTATCTCTTCCTGCGTGGCGTCTTTACTAACACCAAGAATATCATAATAATTTTTTGCCATCTTCTTTATTCCGTTTCACTAACAACAACTCGAGCGTGCCGCAATATTTTATCACCAAGTGTATATCCCTTTTCGAACTCTTCAAGAACAGTGGGAGTTTTGTATTTATCACTTTTTCGCGTCATCATAGCATCATGCTTTTCGGGATCAAATGGTTGACCAACAGAATTAAATGCTTTTACACCATAACTATTTAAAAGACGCTCAAAATTATTCCGAATAAGTTTTATGCCTTCTAAAGGAACAGTGCCGTTGCCATTTTCCTTTTCATGATACAACAGTCGATCCAAATCATCCATGATGGGCAATAAACTTGCCAGAATTTTCTCTCGAATCATATCTGCTTGCCGCTCAAAATCTCGAGAAATTCTTTTTTTATAGTTGTCAAATTCTGCAACAAGACGAATAAATCTTTCTTCTAATTCTTTCTTTTCGTCTTCAACATGTATCAATTGATCCATTACAACTTGAAGAGGATCCAATTCTTCTTCTTCTTTTTCTTCTTCATTCCATAGACTCGCTTCTTTCTCTTCTTTTTCAGCCTTGTCTTTTTCTCTCCTCTGTTTAGAAATCTTTTTTTGTGCTTCTTCTTGTTGCTTGATTTCTTCTTCTGAATCTTTCTGGCATTCTTTTTCCTTAGAATTATTATTTTCCATGAAAATTATTTCCGAATTTTCTTCATGCGCTATTTGATCCTGTTTTTCACTCTTTTCATTTTCATCTTTTTTCATAAAATATATCCTATATTTTTTCTCTAATGCTGTTTATTTTATTGTTTATTTTAAGCCGGACAAAGTTTAGGAGTGGGACAATAAAATCATAATTCATGCGTGAAGGCCCAACAACAGCGAGAACGCCTTCAAGGTTACCGAGTGAAAAGCCAGACATAAGGACACTACAATTTGTGCCTGATACAAAGTCGATATCATCTCCAGTCAATAACATTAATGATTTTGAGAAGTTTTGAGAAACAATTTTTTCCCGGAGTTTGACCACCCAATCCTCCGTCATCAAAAGATGAACAACCGCTGAATTTGCAGGTTCTCTGAACTCCGGTTTTGTTAAAAATGAATAATTTTCACTGGTATGAATCCGTGGAATCATTTGCTGCTCAATTTGTCCACAAATAAGTTCCACAAGCCCTCGATCACCCTGGGGTATCTTATAAAGAATCTGCTCTAATTTCTGTTTCATAGTATGCAAACTATACCCAACAAAAAGTTCTTTGAACAGACTTTGAATAAAGGATACCTGTGATTTATTCAAGACCTGATGGGTTTCAACTATCACCGTTTTTACAAGTCCATTTTCTATTTGAAAAACCAGTAATAAACGATCGCCGGACAACTCCAAAAGCTGAATATCATCCACAATTCCCTTCATAAAAATGGGGGCCATAGCCACACCAATTTCATCAGTTAGCTTCCCTAAAAGCCGTGACGTGAGATTTAAAAGGATTTCAATGTCTGTGGGTGTTTGATTCAGAGCTTCATTAATCTGATTTTTAATAGCATCATCAGGTTCTGGAGAGTATATCATCGTATCGACATAATATTTATAGCCTGAATTCGTAGGAACTCGTCCTGACGACGTAAAGGGGTGTGTTAAAACACCCTTTTTTTCCAACCCAAGCATAACATTACGAATGGTAGCCGTTGATACATTGGGAATATATTTTTCAACAATAATACGGGATGATACAGGCTGTGCCGTGGCAATATACTCACGGATAACACTCGCTAAAACTTTATTCTCTAGTTCCTTTGTCTGTGTCATCTTTCATCTCATAATAATCTTTAATTTTAAATAATTATTCCCTTTTTTTCAAGTAATAAAAGGAAAAATAGTACTCACTGTTTTTTTATAAGTATCTGTATTTATTGTATTTATGAACATTCCTTCAGATATTCACTTATACTTCCACATCATGAACGGCATGATTATATTCGTAATTGGTAATATAACGGCTTATTTGTTCAGTTATATCATCCTGGACAGATTTAGCGGCGAGAAGAAGGCCATTTTTAATTGCTAAGCTTGTGGATCGGCCATGACATTTAATAATCATTTTATTAAAGCCAAAAATAGGGGCACCGCCATATTCTTGATAATCCGTAATATTTTTTAATTTACGAATTCCACCCGAAAGCATCATGAGTCCCATCTTCCAAAGAAAGTTTTCTCGAAATGCTTGTTTTAAGAGCTTTTGTGCAGAACTTGCCACACCTTCTATTACTTTTAAGGCTATATTGCCCGTAAGACCTTCTGTAATCACCACATCGGCAAGTCCAAGCATTAATTTATCACCTTCAACATTTCCAATAAAATTGATATCAGGGAGTGTTTTTAAGATAGCATACGTTTGAGAAAGTGTCTTTCCCCCTTTATAAGGTTCAGACCCAATGTTTAAAAGTCCAACCGTTGGATTTTCAATTTTTTTTATCTCTCTTGCATACGTTGCCCCCATATATGCAAAATGGACCAAATCGTGATGGGAATTATGAATATTCGCTCCTACATCCAATAAAAGTGAAAATATATCCTGACGTTTTTGAAAATTATGAGTGGGATAACTTGCAGCTAGGGCTGATTTATGCACACCAAGAATGCGGTTAATATTTTTGGCTGCAGCAAGAATTACTGCACCGGTGCTACCTGCAGATACTAAAGCATTACCTTGCTCTTCTGCTACAAGCTTGGTTGCCAAAACAATGGAAGCATCCGGTTTCTTTTCAATAGCTTCTTTTGGGTTTTCTTCCATGGTTATGTGATGGGGTGTATTCACAATTTCCAATTGAGATGCATTGTAGGTATACTTTTTTAACTCCTTTTCAATAGCTTTTTCATCACCAACTAAAATGACTTTTATGGGAGATATTCGGGTGGCCTCAACCGCTCCTTCTACCGTTACATGGGGAGCGTTATCTCCACCCATAGCATCTAAAACAATTGCTATATTTTTGTCTTTCATCTATTTTTATCCTTTTTTAACAATTTACAGCTTCACCTCTTACTACACAACAAAGGGAAACGTTCCCAAACATACACTATAAAACCAGTTTATTAAAAGATAATTTGTATTTATTTCGGAAAACGTAGGATAAATGTTGTGCCGTTATCCCTCTTCATGTTCACGGTCCCTTGCAATTGCTTCGCAAGATTGGTAATTAATAAGAGTCCCATCCCTTTTGAATTTTCAAAAGAAAAATCCGGAGGAAGCCCCTTTCCATAGTCCTTGACCTTAAAAATAATCTCTTCCCCGTCAGAATAAACGGTTAAATCAATTTCCCCTTTTTCATCACTTGTATATGCATATTTTACCGCATTGGTAATCACTTCATTTAAAATGAGTCCTACACTAACAGCCCGATTGGTATCTAAGGCTATTGGTTCAATCGATGCATTTAATACTATTCTACCAGAATATGATGTAAGGATCTCAAGAATACAATCACCTAGTGTTTTTAAATATTTATCCAATAAAATCATTTCCATATCTTCTGAAAGATTAAATTGGTCATAAATCGTAACCATCGATTGAATGCGATTCCGGATATTAATAAAAATATTCCTAACATCAGGATCTTTCACCTGGCGCATTTCCAAGAAGATGATATTTGATATAATATTTAAATTATTTTTAACCCGGTGCTGGAGTTCTTTCATTAATATTTCTTTTTGCTGAACCATTTGTCTTAAAGATTCGTGGTCCTTTACCCGCTCTGTGATATCTCGAAAAACACTTAAAACCAGCGAATTATAAATAAAGGCTATCGAAACCCCAAACCACTTTTGAGTGCCATCCCAAAGAATATAAGGGCGCTCAATATAGGGTTTTATCTTTTTTTGGGCGACATTCTCTTTATACCCGTTAACGATTCTTTGTTGTTCATGAGGTGCATAAATAACCCCTAGTAATTGTCCTTCCAGTTCAGACCTTTTTTTGCCAACTATTTCACAAAAGGCATTGTTTACCTTAATCATCATACCTTTTTCATCGGTAAGGCGCATCCCATCGTTCGAGTGTTCCCACACAGAATGAAAAAGGGCTTCCGATGCCTTTAACGATTCTTCTGCTCTCTTCTGGGCATCAATATCCAAATGGATTCCTGCAGCACGCAGAGGCTTCCCATCTTTATCCCGCTCAACAATCTGCCCAACATTCAAAATCCATTTCCATGAACCATCGGCACACCGAAGACGATGAACAACACGAAAATTGTCTGTCTCCCCCTTTTTATGGGCATCCAAAAGTTTTAAGACCTCCTCGCGATCATCAGGATGGATACGCGTTTCATAATCAATAAGTCCCTCCCCAATTTCAGCTGGATTATACCCCAACATTTCAGCCCATATCTTATTCCGTATGACTGTTTGTGTTCTAAAATCCTGATCCCAGAGTCCAATATTTGCACCCTTTACGGCAATATTTAGCCGTTCTTCATTTTCTTTTAATGCTTCTATCGTTTCAATCAAGTCTGTCTTATCCCGAAAAACAGCCAATACCAGTTCTGGCTCTCCAGGAATTTTTATATAAGTGTTATATACTTCAAACCAACGAATTTCACCATTGTGAAGAATATATTTATTGAGAATATAGGGGGAAATCGTACGTGATTTAAATCGTTCGCAATGTTTCCGTAAAATTCTTTCTTGATCATTTTTATAAATGACCGATAAGGGTTTCCCAACCAGCCGTTCCCGTGGCAACTGGATTAAGTCGCAAAAGGCAGGATTTACATCATGAATAATGCCCTTTTCATCCGTAAGGCGCATTCCATCACGGGCAGATTCCCAAATCTGGCGAAATTTTATGTCATTTTTATTGTCTGATTGCATTGCACGCGTAAAAATTGTAGAGAACATTAACCATCCCACTGTAAATTTCTTTGGGTATGATAACTTTTCTGATAAGCTCGTTTTTGTTATGACATGTTTTAATTTATAATATTCTTCAAGTGTTTACAAACTGTAACCTTATATCTTTTAAAAATTTTTCTAAAATTATTAGTCCTCCTATTTTTAAGTGTGATTATTGTTTATTCTATTTCAAAATTACTTCAAAAGTAACGGTGGTTAAAAAATTTTCTGGAATTTTAATTTTTTCCTTGATTCTATAAATAGAAACATGTTAAAATCACGTCAAAAGAGGAGAAACAATGTTACGCAGACCATACACCTCTCACACGATGATTCAGTGGTGGCATTTTGCTGGAGTGGGAGATGTATGTTTTGTAAAGCATAAGTTATAGAGAAACTGCACGATACAAAACATCTACAGCCCACTCCCAAGAGTGGGCTTTTTTGTTTGTTCAAAAAGGGATAACAGGATGATATCATTTGAGGAATTCAAAAATCTGGCAGCACCGAAGACAATCATTCCCCTATATCAAAAAATAAATGGGGATTTTTTAACGCCAAGTATGCTTTATCTTAAACTAAGAGAGGCGGGGAAAAATTCTTTTTTACTGGAAAGTGTAACCCATGGAGAACATCTTGGCCGCTATTCTTTTATAGGATTTTCTCCCTTTTATTATTTGAAAGACACAGGACATGGCGTGTATGAGGGAAATCCTTCAGGAGGCTGCTATCCTGTTAATATTTCCTTTTTTGACAAATTATCAAATTGTCTAAAAGATTATATGCCTGTTCGGTTAGATGATCTTCCTCATTTTACTTGTGGAGCAGTTGGATTTATTGATTATGAGATGGCTGGTACTTATGAAGCGTTACCTCTTCCCCATCACGATTCTATCGGAACGGACTATGCTTTTATGGCTTTTTATAAAAATCTTATTGCCATTGATCATGCAAAAAATGAAGTGATCCTCATTTCTAATGTCTTCTTGGAGAATACCCATAATCTGCAAGAACGTTACCAAGAAGCACACGCTGATTTACAAACAATGTCCGAAAAAATTCGAGCAATTGAAAAGAAGGAAGCCTCTTTTTATGCCAATATCCAAACAGTGTCTTGTCATTTTAAAAAAGAAAATTTTTTACAGGCTATTCAGAAAGCAAAATCCTATATCTATGCCGGGGATATTTTTCAAGTGGTTTTATCACGGCGATTTTCCTTGCCGTATGAGGGGGATCCCTTTCATGTTTATCGCTCATTACGAAATATAAATCCATCACCTTATCTCTACTATCTAGATTGTGCTGATTATCAAATTATTGGCTCTTCTCCTGAACCTTTAATTCGGTGTCTTGAGGATGAACTGGAAATTATTCCCATTGCAGGAACTCGTCCAAGGGGACAAACAAAAGAGGAAGATGAGTCTCAGGCTTATACTTTGTTAAACGATCCAAAAGAGTTATCAGAACACATTATGTTGGTCGATTTAGCCCGAAATGATATGGGAAGAATTGCCGAATATGGCAGCATTCGTGTACAAGATCTTAAAACAATCGAGCGATATTCTCATGTAATGCACATTATCTCACGAGTTACAGGTCATCTAAGAAAGGATCTCCATGCTGTGGATGCATTTAAAGCATCATTTCCCGCAGGAACAGTTAGTGGCGCTCCAAAAATTCGTGCCATGGAGATTATTCATGAACTGGAGCCAGAAAACCGAGGTATTTATTCAGGAGCCATTGGTTATTTTGATTATTCCGGAAATTCCGATACCTGTATTGCTATCCGTACTCTTATTGCCAAAGAAAACATGCTCTATTTTCAAGCCGGTGCTGGGATTGTTGCCGAGAGTGATCCCGAGAGAGAATGCCAGGAAATCAATGACAAAGCCAAAGCCATGATTCAAGCAATCGTAGAGGCAAGGAAGCGCACTTATGATTTTATTTATTGATAATTTTGATTCTTTCACCTATAACCTTGTGCAAATGTTCGGAAGTTTGGGCGAACAGGTAAGGGTTGTCCGCAATCATGCCGTCGGAATTGATTTTATTCATCAGTTAAATCCTCATGGCATTGTAATTTCACCTGGACCGGGAGATCCTGCAAAGGCTGGCATTTCCATAGAGGTTATAAAGAAATTTCACAAAACCATCCCCATTCTGGGAGTTTGTCTTGGCCATCAGTGCATTGCTGAAGCCTTTGGCGGAAAAATTATTCGCGGAGAAAAACCCATCCATGGAAAAACGTCCGAAATTTTTCACACCCCCTTTATGCTTTATCAAAATATTCCTTCTCCCTTTTTAGCAACCCGCTACCACTCTCTTATTGTCGAAAATGCTTCCTTCCCACCCCTCTTGCAAATCAATGCATATACGCAAGATAATGTTGTCATGGGAATCCATCATGTAATGTATCCTGTTATAGGAATTCAGTTTCATCCTGAATCCATTTTGACAAATGTTGGAAAGACCCTGATTCAAAATTGGTTGACATATTTTGTTTATAAAGACAAACCTGTTTCAAAACAAAGGAGATCTTATGGAAGCAATAAAATGTTACCTTGAAAAAATTGCCAATGGCTGTGATTTATCGCGTAGTGAAGCGTCTTATGCTTTAGAACAAATGATTGAAGGAACAATCACAGATGATGAAATTGGCGCATTTTTAATGGGACTTCGGATGAAAGGAGAATCCGTTGAGGAAATTTTAGGCTTTGTTGATACCATGGAAGCCAACATGGTTAAAGTACCCCTTGATTCTGAAATCGCTATGGATGTATGTGGAACGGGAGGCGATAAAAAACATTCGTTCAACGTGTCCACCACCACTGCTTTTGTTGTTTCAGCTGGGGCTATTCCCATAGCAAAACATGGAAATCGATCCGTTTCCAGTCAATGCGGCTCCGCCGATGTCCTTGAATCCCTGGGAATTTGTATCAACCTAGGTCCTGAGGAAGTGTTTTCATGCATTCAAAAGACAGGGCTTGGATTCCTCTTTTCCCCTCGTTATCACCCTGTAATGAAAGCAATTCTTCCCCATCGTCAAAATCTTGGATTACGCACAATTTTTAATATGTTAGGACCTCTTATGAATCCAGCTGGTGTTCGACGACAATTGGTAGGTGCCTACAATCGGGAAACAGCAAAAAAATTGGCAGATGTTATGCTCATGAAAGGACACACAAAAGCATGTACTGTTCACAGTGATGATGGCTTTGACGAAGTTTCACCTTTTGCAACAAATTATATTTATGAAATCAATAAGGGTGAGATTCGAGAATATACCTATTCTTACGAAATTCCATCCCATAGCACAAAATGGGCTCTTTTGGGGATAGACAAAACCCATAATGCTCATAAACTTGTAGAAATTCTTTCGGGAGAAAAAAATGCTGCTAGAGATATGACCGTTTTGAATGCTGCCTTTGCCTTTTATGTTGCCGATAAAGTAAATGGAATTTCTGAAGGCATTGCCCTCGCCGAAGATATTATCGATAGTGGGGCAGCCCTCCAAAAACTCAACGATCTTCGGGAAATAAGTAAGCATTATTCTTGATGATAAACAACGACCCATTTCTTGAAGGTATAGGAGCATTTATGAAACATGAACCCTCTCAGCCATTATTACCTAATTTTTTAGAGGCTATCGTTTTAGAAAAGCAACAAAATTTGGCGAAAAAAAAAGAAGCTCTTCCCCTTTCTTATTGGGAAAAAAAGATTAAAGCAATTCCTGACGGGCCATCATTTTATCAAAAATTAAAAGAAGATTCTGCGTTTCATGTGATATGTGAAATAAAAAAAGCATCCCCCTCCCAAGGGAAAATACAAGAAACCTGCTATCCTCCTCAACAAGCCCAATGTTATGAAAAGGGGGGTGCTTCTGCTATCTCTGTTCTTGCAGAAGAAGCCTTTTTCCATGGAAGTCCTAAGGATGTTTGGCTGGTTCGCCAAAAAACATCCCTCCCCCTTCTTTACAAAGACTTTATTATCGATCCTTATCAACTGTATGAAGCCAAGGCTATGGGAGCCGATATTATCTTGATCATTGCAACCCTTTTGACAAAAGAAGAAATTATCGCATTTTGCGCGATCGCAAAAGCATGTCATTTGGATGTTCTTCTGGAACTCCATGATGAAGCAGATCTTGCTAAAATTCCTTTTGACATACCCTTAATTTTTGGCATTAACAATCGGGATTTAAACACGTTTTACATTAATTTAGAAACCTCTTTTACGTTAAAATCTTACTTACCTGACAATGCGCTTATCATCAGTGAAAGTGGTATTAAAACACCTGCATTTTGTCGAGATCTTTATAAAAAGGGATTTCGGGGTGCGTTAATTGGCGAATTGTTCATGCGTTCTTCAGATCCAACTCGCCTTTTAAAAAAATTTCTGGCGGAAGTGCAATGATTCCGTTAATAACCCATTTAAAAATATGTGGTATTACATCTCTTGAGGATGCCCAACTCTGTGTAAAAAGTGGTGTTACCCTTCTTGGTTTTATTTTTCATCCTGAAAGTCCCCGATATATTGCACCCACTGAAACCCATCATATTATTCAGAAATTACCCCTTTATGTAAAATCTGTCGGCATTCTTGTCCGCCCGACTTACAACGATGTTCTTACCCTTCAAAAACAAAGTGGGTGTCATGCTATGCAAATTTATGAGCCACAGGATTTCAAGGTTTTCGAGTCTTTTCCTTTCCCTGTTATATGGGCATTCCGTGAAATAGAAAGGCTGAAAGAGGATATGGTGCCTCTTTTAAACTCCCAAGACATGGTTCTCATTGACGCATATTCAAATACAGCTTATGGTGGGACAGGACATGTATTTGACTGGGATAAAATTCCTAAA
>JAQUPD010000024.1 GCA_028716785.1 Fidelibacterota bacterium | reverse complement strand
GTTCAAACCTTGATATCACGAAATATAAAAGTTTAATCACTCGTTACTCATTACTTATCTCATATTCCAGATTAAAAATCTTTAGTCTCTGCGTTCTTTGCGTTCTCTGCGGTGAATATTCAAGCACCTCACTTCGTTCGGTGTTCAAGTGCCGCTGTTGCGGTATTCAAAAAATTCAAGTGCCGCTACGCGGCGTTCAAAAGATTTAAACGCTTGGCTCAGCCAGCGTTCAAAGATTCAAGTGTCTCGCGATGCTCGGCGTTCAAACCTCGCTATCGCGAGATTTAAGGATTCAATTATATATGATTAACAATATAATCTTGCTTTTTGACGAACAGGGGGTTATTTTATTCCCGGGGGTTTAAAAATTTCCGTAAATGATTTCCTATATTGAATCCAACTTATAATCAACCCATTGGTCAATCTCCTGATGAATAATTTTTCAAAAAAACTTCTTAAAAAGGCACATAACAAGATCTTTTTTCATTTCTTGTCATTAAGATCTGACCACATCAACCGTTAAGGAATATATCCCCCTCGTCACTCGTTACTTATCTCATATTCTATATTTAAAATCTTTAAAAGTCTCTGCGTCCTTGGCGGTGAATATTCCAGAGCCTCACTGCGTTCGGCGTTTAAAAGACCAGTCTCTCCATCTCTCAGTCTCAACGTCTTCTGTATTCCCTCTAGGAAAATTTCTTTGCCGATATGATAAGAAAAATATCTTCAAGATATGCTTAAAATGCTGCTATTTTACTGCATATATTATTTCGGTAAATAACTCCTTTTCTTCTTTTATGGCCTTTTCACTCCCAAAAACACAATATATACCTTGAGATACAGCTCTTTTTAAAATATCTGCATAACGCCGAATATCCTTGGCGGTGCAGGATAAAATTTCCTCTCGCTCTGCTTGAATCATCCTATCTTTAAGTCCAGAAAGATAACGATGAAAAGATATTTCTCCTTCCTGAGATACACTCAAAGGTATATCCTGACGCGCGATTGTCCCAATGATTAATTGCGTCATGGTAGAATCATCTGCCTCAAACTTTGAAAGATAGTCTGGTACCAGCCGATACGTCTCAAGGGTCTTTCTGATATTTGGATCCCGATAGGAACTAAAAAGAACTCGTCCATGCCGAGTAAAAGTACAAAAAACTCCATAGGCTCCTCCCTGCACGCGTATGCGATTCCACAAGTAATCCATAGAAAGAATATGCTGCAAGATATGGTATTTTCCACTATACTGCATAGTTTCTTTAGACAAATAGGTGCCAAAAACGACAAAATTTACATCTCCAGGTGTATAAAATCCCCGATTGGGTAAATTTAAAGGGAGTTCCCATGAATGTACCGGAAAGTCGCCACTTTGAAATTGAGAAAATATTGACGGTAAGTGTTTCGTCAGGTGTTTAAGATCTTCTTCCTCTGCCGCTAAAGCTGGAATAAATGTTTCTTGGCGAAAAATGATTTTTATGAGGGACTCTAAATCTTGCTTCAGTGTTTCGTATAGACTTTCAAAATTGTCATCTAAATCTACAAGCCATGTATAAAAATCATAGCCATTCATGGTTTCTTCAAATTTTCCAACATGTTTTAATGCTGCATTTACTTGTCTTGCTGCAAAACTGTGTCCACTATTCACCAAACTTACCTCAGCATCCGAACGCATTTCTTGAATTAAATCATGAATTCTTTTTTTCTCATCAAAACGGGTTTGCGTTAAAATCTCTCCCACAAGATCAAGAGCTTTTTCTGTAAAAGTGGAAAGATAACGGAAATTAACAATAAGTTTTGGCATAAAAACATCAGGATTATTCACAGGTAAAATGGCTGTCGTTTGGACCGAAAATTCTCCTGTATAGAAAAGAAGATCATTTGAAATGTCTATATAACTTCGCTTTTCCGTGGAAAGTTGTCCCAACAAATCGGGAAGCATCCCAGCAACGGGAAGAAGGCTTTCTGGAACCGCCGAAAGATCAAAGTAAAAATAGGTATATTGAATACCTTTCGATTCGCTTGGATGAAAGAGCATCTTACCATGGTCCCACCCTCTTTCCTCAACAGGGAATATCCGTGCGCTTTTCTGAATATCATCCCGTGAAAGCTTAGGAATTTTTGCCAAATCTTCCGGTTTATCAGGAGTATTTTGACGTTCAATAAGTTTATGCGTGGTTTGAATAATCGTGTCCAACACATCAGGATTCATTAATTCTTTCTTTTTTTGGAGGGATTCGGTAAAGACTTTCATTTTTCGTTCTGAGAGTCCTGGCTCAGGATCAAGACGGAGTTTTAAGGTATGGGGATTTTCAAGAAAAATAGATTCTATAAGATAAGGAAAATGATCACTGTTTATGTTTTTACGGATTGTTTTAAAGGTATTTTCAAAATTAAGATATTCAAAGGGATCCCTTTCGTAAAGCCAACTATTCATCATGAGCTGATTATAAACAAGCCCCGTTGGAAACGACCCAAAATCAGCTTCTCGAGTTTTAAATTCAATGATATTCAGGGATGCTTCTAATTGCCGACGATCTAATTTTCCATCACAAAGGGATTCTAATTGATTTCGGACCAGGAATTCAAAGTCTTTTTGCTTTTCTGGATAACTGTGTTTAAGAACAAGAGACATATAGGGAGTTCGCAAATCTGATTCAAATGAGCCAAAAACATCTTTTCCCAAAGAGGCTTCGCGCAGAGCATTTTTGAGAGGTGCTCCGGGTGTATTCATAAGGTAGTGCATCAAAACACTCCGTTCTAGAGACTCTTGAAGAGTGAGATTTTGACCTGCTCCATAGTGTAGACTCAAATAGGATTTCCCGGAAGGATTTTCATCAGCTGGAAGCGAATAAACATCCACAGCTTCTTTTTCGTGGGTAAAGGAATGGGGAACATGAATTTCAGACTTTGGATCAATGGCTGTAAAATCCTTTAGATATTCCTGATTTAAAAAGGCAAGATGGGTATCCATATCGCCATTTCCATAGATAAAAAGTCGACTGTTAGAAGGATGATAATACGTTTGATGATATTGAAGAAACTTTTCATACGTAAGCGTAGGTATCTTATCGGGATCACCTCCTGATTCAAAAGCATAGGGAGAATTTGGGAAAAGAAGCTGTTTGGCGCGACGATAGAGGACTGATTCGGCAGTTGAAAATTCACCAAGCATCTCATTATATACCACACCATTGATGGTAAGAGGATCCTCTGGTTTTTCTAAGTGATAATGCCATCCTTCTTGATAAAAAATCTCCGGAATTTTATAAATATTGGGATAAAGCACTGCATCCATGTAAACATCCATTAAATTCATAAAATCTTTTGGATTCATGCTAGCCACAGGGAAGACGGTTTTATCAGGATACGTAAGGGCATTAAGAAACGTATTGAGAGAACTTTTAATAAGTTCTACAAAGGGCTCTTTGACAGGAAATTTTCGGGAACCACACAACACGGAATGTTCCAAAATATGAGGAATTCCTGTATTATCCCAGGGTGGGGTGCGAAAAGTAATGCTGAAAACCTTATTGGAATCTGAAGAGACAAGGTAAACAAGGTCTGCCCCGCTTTTTTCGTGATGAAAATGATAACCCGTACTGTGAATATCTTGTAAGGCATTCATACTATAGAGGGTAAATCCATGATAAATCCGACCAATGTGATATGTCATTGCAAATCCTTTTATATATTGCGTAAAATGAAAATACAAAATCAACGCTGATTAAAAAATTAGTATTTGCTGGTCTTTATGGAGAATCTGCGTCGTTAAGAAGAAATAATATGTCTAAAAGATGGCATCATATTTTACTTTACAACTGAAAGATCCGATTTATATAAAGTAAAAAATATATACAGTAGATCTTATGAGGGTGTTGATATTGGAAGAGACTCTTATACTTTAAAATGCATAAAATTTTTATTTCAAATAAAATGTTAAAAAGCATAACTTATTTGTTTTTTTTAAAACTTTTAAGTTAAGTTAATGAATAGTGATATTATATTGTAGGGGAAAATTTATGATCGAACATATCAGCGAATATATATTAAAGCCAGATTATCGCCAACGGTTTGAACTCCTTTTTGGTCCTGGTGGTCAGTGGGACAAACTTTTTTCCCGCTGTGAAGGCTATAAAGGAACCACAGTTTTACGAGATACAGAAAATCCGAATCGTTTACTTATTTTTGATCTCTGGACATCAGTTGAACACCGAATTTTTGCCATAAAAACACAAGAAAAACTGTATTCCAACGTTGAATTGTTGTTTCAGGAATGGGCAGTCAGCAAAACCGATTGGGGTATTTTCAAAATTCAGGCTGAATCCTCTGTACGTTCAAGACCTAAAAAGAGATGAGTCGGGGATTGGATTAAAGAATAATCTAAGAGGCAGTGGACAATCAGCAGTCCTTGAAAGTTGTTACAACATTTCGGTGCAGACTTCAGTCAATAGTCCCTGAACCGATGAACCCTTACTCCCAATTCAGCACTCAGATTTTAGAATTCTTTCATATTCCAGTTAACAGTATATATTTATTTCCCATAAGGATAGCCGGATTTTTGACTGGATCCAGATGAGTTAAAATCTTTTCCATGTCTTTTTCGTTGATAGCTATGCAGCCGGCAGTGGGTTCTTCCCTTCGTCCATGAAGATGGAGAAAAATAGCAGAGCCATGTCTTTTGATAACAGGATTTGTGTTATATTCAATAACCAAACAGTATTTGTAGGCATTGCTTCGCAGCAAGAGGGGTTCGTATGATGCTGCATCTGTTTCACCCCGAACAAGACGGTTGTAATCTTTTGATTCTGGGTCATCAATCCATTTATCTTCGTTTGTACTTTGCAGATAAGGCATTTGTGTATTGACTGAATCAAGATATGTGAACAATAATCCTATCCTGAATAATCCAGTAGGTGATTTCCCGTCTCCCTCTCGTTTTGCTCCAAAAGGTGCAAATCCATTTAGACCAATAAGTCCCGGAATTGAATCAATAATGACCTGCCATCTTTCTGATTCCTTTTCCAACAACATGAGACAAATTGATGGATCTTCCGGAGATTCATTAAAGGCAACAAGCACCTGTTCGATATCTTTTAATGTTTGTTCATTCGCTTTAACCATCTGAAGGGCAATTTCAGTGTTAGTCGTCAAGGGTTGAGCTCTCGAACTACCAACAAGCACCATGCTCAACAAAAATATTGGGAATATAAGTTTTATATGCCTTCCTTCCATCTACTCCCTAAAAATTATAAGGATGAATTCTTAATTCCGAATCATATTTATCCTAATATAATTCCTTCAAAAGAGATAACTGATGTATAATTTGTTCTTGATAACAAAACAACGAAACTTAGCAGGACAGACATAAAGCACATCCTTGGCAAAATCATTCAGAATATATCACCTAATATTTAGATTATAATTATTTATTTATACTTCATTATATATTATGATCAATATTATCTTGACATTGATTGATTTCGAGTATATTTTTACTCTAGGGGTGAAAAAAAATTCACAACTATTTCACTATATTCAAACTGAGATATAATTAACCAATCCAATCAATCCAATCTTTCAAGGTATCGAATACATTTAAAAATCTAAAAGTTCTTTATAAATGTTCAAACAATATGTTGGGACTTTCAACGGCTAACTTTCCACGGCAAGAGACTTAAATTTGTCATCTTAGTGAATTTATATACATCATTAAAGCGTATTCTAAATCTTCACCTTCCGCATATCCCCTTTTTTCATACCTTATTGTCCCGTCCCCATCCACAATATAAATGGTAGGAACACCTTTTACTCCTAATTTATCCGATAATCCATTACCATAATAGACAGGGAAGGTATAGTTATTTTCTTTAAGAAATGGCTTTACTTTTGAGCGATCTTCATCCGTAGAAATAACGATAAAATGAACTGTGTCATCTTCTCGGTAGGTTTTATACAATTGATGCAATTTGGGAAGTTCCCTGCGACAAGGTCCACACCATGTGGCAAAAAAGTCAATAACAAGAATTTTCCCTTTTAGATCTTCAGAACGAAGTATTGTACCATCAATATTTTCCAGGGTAAAGGCAGGCATAGGCCGCTCTATCCGAATGGTCTCAAGCTGCCTTTCTGTTTCTTCCCGGGCTTCTTGCACTGCTTTTTCTACCATGCTATCAATGGCTGAAGGTGGATATGATAAGGATTCTCCATATTCGTAAATTAAACGTAAGGCCTCTGGATGTGCTGGTGCTTGCCGAAGTGCCTTTAGTATGCTTTCCATAGCTTGTTGATAACGATTTAAACTAGCCTGAGCTTTGGAAGCGTTGATAAGAATTTCAGGGTCCTCATATTCTTCAAGAATTTCTTGATAAATAGAAAGTGCCTCTTCTTGCCGATTCATCTTCATGAGATAATAGGCATAGGTGTCTAAAACCATGGCACGATACTGAGGTTCTGCTTCTATCTTTTCCAAAGGCGTATAATCCCGTTCTTCAAGATATATAGATAAAGCATCAATAAATTCATCTGTCTGACACTGTTTTACAGCATCTTCTATCAATAAAAATAACCGGTTCTCCAAAACCTTATTATCTCTATTTTTCCAGGCAACACTGTTGGCTAACATGGCATATTGCATAGCATTATGGCTCTCTTTAACCGCCATTAATACGGATTGATACACTTCCTCCTCTTTGTCGACCACAAGAGGAAATAGACGCTCGTTTAACAGGTGTTTTAAATTCTCCGATTCAACATCGTTAAAAATAGGTAACGCTTGCTGAACAAAAAGTGAATCATTTTCAAGAGCTAAAATCTGTTCAACTTTGTTTTCTATCGGTCTTATAGCACATCCTATGATAAAAGTTAAGTACGCAAGAACAAGTGCTATTTTTTTCATGAATTTTCCTTTTTATAAATTTTTAACGCCAATATCCAAAATAAATTTATCACCATCATGATCAATATCCAAAAGTTGGAGATGATCCGCATATTTTTTCAAAGCCGATTCTGTATCCACAATGATATATGGCATCTTGAAACTCACGACGTTATTTTGATATTGTTCTATACGTCTGTTTATAAAAGGCATGATTTTTTTTATAAGAGGATTTTTTGAAAGGACCTTAAATAAAACGTTGGGTTTCATGTAGGAATCGTATGTCAATGTTACTTGAAAATTCATAGAAAGAGATGGGATGGTAACATTCCCCCGAGCCGTTTTGGAATCAATGGCAACTATATTGCAAATTGGAAGTTTTTCTGCTTCAAAATAATGGGTATATAATTCTATGATTTCATCAATGGTTATTTCAATTTTTGCCATGATTCCACCCCCTGTAAAAAGATCCGGATTTCTAAGAAAAGATACAAAATATCTTTTTCCTTTGGGGATTATTCTTTATCCTTACTCTCGCCAATAACTGGCAGATGGATTTAAAAATCGGGTCAGTTTTAAATTCACCTGATAAACATGGGGATCTTCCGGATAACGTATGTTATCCTTCACCTGTGAGGACGCTGAATATCCTACAAAAATTTTTCCCAATATTTTATCACCTCCCTGAAAGATCACATAATAAGCCTTCTCATCTGTCAAATTATACTCTGAATAAAAGTCTGGATTTGAGGCAATAAAACTCCCTCGCGTTAGGTTCACAATTGTTTCCAGAAATTGTTCAACTCTTTCCTGATCTACCTTGCCTGTATCGGGTTCCTGAAAAACCCAAAGTGTATCCTCACGAATAAATCCTACGGTATCTGTAGCTGACTGAATTTGAAAGAAGGTAACGGCTTCTTTATCAAAATCAAAAACAGGTACTTCCTTTGATTCAAATTGCTTTTGTCTGTTTTCAACAATAAGTAACACAAGAATGGTAACTAGGATAATAATCAAATAGCGACGCCAATGAATTTGATTAGTCATAAATTTCCTCCAGGTTTCGCCGTTTTTTGCGATTTTGCCCTATTTTAATCAACGCAAAGATAATTACTAGCAATGGGGGTACGATAATATTCACCCATTTCCAGACATTTCGAGTCGTTTCTGAGGTCAAAACTTCAGGTTTAAGAGGACGAACTTTAAGTCCACGAGTCCGTATTTCCACCAGCTCAGCATCACCCGTCAAAACATCAGCAGCATTTAAAATAAACGCCATATTTGCAGGAAAACTTGCTGCCCGCGTATCATCAAAAAATCGGTTATCGGTTATCAAAAGCAGGTTTATATTGTCAGAAAAATCCAAAAATCCCTCTTTTTGGGAATAATCAAGACTATCGGCAAAAAAACTACGTTGTGACCCTGTCCGCAAGCCCGAAACAACCATGGGTCCTTTTTCAAATTTCTCAAGTTGTGGATTTTCTAACGGATAAATGTTATAACCATTTCTAAGAGTATAATTCCCATCTGGAGTTGGATAGGGAAAATATCCTTCCGCTATTGTCCCTGAATTCTTTGATGTCCAAAGCAAGGGTGTAAAATTATCACCATCGCCCTGTGTGGTAATTTCATGGGGAAAAAAGACTCTAACTTCATCTAATCCCTTTGTGATTAAACTCTCTTGATTAAATTCTCGAATAATAAGAATTAGGGGATAATCTATGATATTATTGAAAGCAAAAATTCCTTGCCGTTGTTGAATTTGAATTTGACTACACAGTTTGTCAATCACAATATCCGGATTTATCGTGAGTCCATAGTGTTCAAGAAATGAAAAAATATTAGATGCTATCGACTCTGCAATTCCTTCCTGGACATAGGCTTCTTGGCGTGCCTGGGAGAGGAAAAGCTTACCTCCCCGCATCAAATATTGATCTAAATAATACAATTCATCCAATGACAATGAATCCAACACACCATTCATCAAAAGAAGATCAATATTACCAGGAATTGCAGATTCAAGAGATACATTGCGCACATTGTAGGTTTGTCGTAAAAAATGACTCAGTTGAGTGGTTCGAACACCTTCTGCCTTTCCAGCAATAATGCCAATGGATTTTAAATCTTTCGCCAACATTTTCTTTATCGCCGCTGTAATATCATATTCCAGTCCTTCCGTGGTCTGAATAACTGGCAAAACTTCCTTCTTATCACGATAGAGCAACACGAGTCCCATATAGACATTTTTAATTTCAAATTTATCATTTTCCAACACTCTTAATTGAACCGGAGGAATTTGATAACTGTTTGCTTCTTGTTTAGCCTTTTCATTGTCATCAGGATTTACAAATTCAAAATGGAAATTTCCCTTTGAATACGCACGATATTCCTCCAAAAGGTCTTGTAAATACCGCCTTGCATTCACATACTCTCCTGGAAGATCCTCCGAAAAAAAGACTCTGGCTGTCATTCTATCATCTAACTGGCGAACAATTGATTTACTTGATTTGCTGAGAGAATAGACATTCCCTCTTGTAAGATCCCACCGAAAAAAGAGTGACCTTGAAATAAGATTTATAAGAATAAGAATAACAGCTAAAAAGATAATGGATAAAATAAACTGTCTTTTATTATTTTTTTGTGCCATAATTACCTCCATTTCCGTATTTGGAGCACTCTGACTGATAGTGTTAGAAAAAAGACAATAACCGATAGCAAATAGACAAGATTACGGGAATCGATAACACCACGGCTTAAATTGCTAAAGTGATAGCCTGTGCTAAGATACTGTAAAATACCACTCAGAAATGAGGGGACAAAAATTAAAATTTTGTCAAAAAGATAGAGGGCAAAAATGATAAGGAAGCTAATTAAAAAAGATGTGATTTGGTTGTTAGAAACAGCACTTCCAAAAATTCCAATCGAGGCATACATAGCACCAACAAGTAAAAGGCCAACATACCCTGTGATAATCGCACTAATATCCGGACTCGTTCCCACAATGAGCAAAGTAATAAAATGGGGAAGTGTAAAAAAAAGTCCGATGCCAATGAGAGCCACCGCTGAAAAAAACTTACCCAGCACAATATGAAATTCCTGGATTGGAAGAGTAGCAAGAAATTCCATGGTACCCGAATGATTTTCTCTAGAAATAGCACCCATGGTAATCGCAGGAATGAAAAAGATATAAACCATAGAAACAGAATCAAACAAGATTCGTAGGTCTGAGAGGCCAACAAGAAAAAAAGAACTGGTAAAAAACCACCCATTAATTAAGAGAAAAATGATGAGGGTTATATAAGCCACAGCTCCATTAAAATAGGCATTCATCTCTTTTTTATAAATCAGTCGAACAGCTTTCATACTTCACCTCCTTCTTCCATCGTAAGAATTCGGAAAAGATCTTCCAAGGAAGTTTGATAGCGATTCATTTCAAGAAGCGTCCACCCTTTTTTCACAATCAACTGAAACACATCTTTTCGTAAATCAAGGGTGTTTGGATACTCCAACACAATAGAGGTGCTGTTCTTTTTAGGTTCCACTTGGACAAGGTTCACATTCTCGTGAATCTCTTTCAGGGCATCAAAAGAATCTGCCCCTTCAATTTCAAGATGTAATCGTGTACACCCTTTAAACCCACTCATAAGATCATCAATGGTACCATCAGCAGCAATTTTCCCTTTGTTAATAATCACCATTCGATCTGCTGTTGCCTGAATTTCCTGAAGGATATGAGATGAAATAATTACTGTTTTTTCTTTTCCTAATTGTTTGATCAACGAGCGAATTTCAACAATTTGATTGGGATCTAAGCCGGCGGTGGGCTCATCCAAAATTAAAATTTCAGGATTATGAAAAATAGACTGAGCTAAGCCAGTTCGTTGTCGATATCCTTTGGATAATTTACCAATCTGGTTGTGAATCACTCCATACAAGCCACAAAGCTCTATCACTTCTTTTAGGCGCTTTTCAAAAGCTTCCCCTTCTATCCCCCGGATGGAAGCAGAAAATTTCAAAAAATCATAGACATTCATTTCTGAATAAAGGGGATTGTTTTCTGGCAGATATCCAATATTTTTACGGATATCCAGTGAATCATCAAGGATATTCATGTCGTTGATATAGATATTCCCCGATGTCGGCATCAAATACGATGTTATAATCCGCAGCGTTGTTGATTTCCCGGCACCGTTTGGACCCAAAAAACCAAGAATTTCTCCATCCTTGATATGAAAAGAAATATCATCAACGGCTTTTATATGTCCATAATACTTTGTAAGGTGATCAACAGTAATCATTGCATCCTCTCATCTTGTTTCAAAAAAAGCATATTTGTTATATATCAAACTGCATGTTTCACACAAATAAGGGAAAAAAGTTCCCAAATTAAATGAAACTTTTTATAAAAGGGTTGTGATCATTACCGTAATTTTCGTTTTCTTCGATACCAAGCATCTAAAAGCTTAAAAAATTCCTCTTTATTTTTTACAAAAGAGTATTTTCCGGGGATGGATTCCATAAAAATTCTGCCATACGATTTAAAATTCAGGCGGTTATCTAAAAAAAGAGCTACACCTGTATCTTGCCGACTCCGAATGAGTCGACCAAAGCCTTGCTTAAATTTTATCACAGCTTCAGGGATAGAATATTCATAAAAGGGATTTCCCCCCTTCTCTTTAATTTTATCGGTAATTGCTTCAACAATAGGTTCTGAGGGAACAGCAAAGGGGAGTTTAAGGATCACGAGCATTTCTAAGGAATCTCCCGGAATATCAACCCCTTCCCAAAAAGATTCTGTGCCAATTAATGTTGCATTCCCCGATTCTCGAAAACGATTTAACAAAGCACTCCTGGAGGCAGAACCAGCCTGATATATGAGGGGGATATTTTCTTCTTTATAGGGGATATGCATGCGATCACTCAACTGTTTAATGGAATAATAAGAAGTCGCAAGCACCAACATTCCAGGTTTGTATCGGGAAGCAATTTCATTTAATAGCTGAGCAACATTTTCTTCAAATTTTTCATTCCCCGGATCACCAAGAAAAGTTGGGATATAAACTGCACACTGTTTTGAATAATCAAAGGGACTTTCATAAACATGTGTCATGAGTGTGGAAGGATCCAAGCGAGAAAAACCTGTTGTTTTATTAAAATAGTCAAAAGATCCAGCAATTGTTAGAGTTGCAGATGTGGCAATTACACAGTGTTTGTGTCGAAGAATTCGCTCATAAATGTAGGCATCCACAGCAAGGGGAACAGCATAAAATCCAATATTAAGATTTTTAGGATCCACAGGGATTTCATACCAATAGACCCAATCATCGTGCTCAGGAATAAGAACAGTCTGAAGATTGTCAATAAGTTCTTTCAACAGGCTCACGGCTGTGCTAAAATCATCCAGAAGATTTTCAAAGGAAGTACGTGTTTTTAATGGAAGTTTCTCGAGAATATCTCTAAATCCCTCATAATCCAGCAAAAGCTTTTTAAATTTTATGAGTAAAGCATCGCGGCTTCTATCGAGCCCTATCATTACAAAGGGATGTTGATGAGGCTTATATCGAATTTTTAAAATGTATCGCTGATTTATTGTACGTATATTTTCATTGACAAAATCTAAAAATTGATTAAAAAATTGTCTTGCTTGCTGCTGAAGTTCTGCTGTTTCATTTTCAAAAACCGAAATACGTTTAAGGAGGGAAATTTTGAGGGATTCTCCCATGTCCGATGCATTGATTTTTCGATTCAAAAGGGGTAATAGACCATAATTCTCCCGCCCCTGCCGAAAAAAGGATTCCAACGTTTGGTCAATAACCCAAGGACCTATTTCGAGGGCAAAGTATTTATAGGCACTTTTAGCAAAATTATGGGCTTCATCGATTATTAAAATGGGATGATCTGGAAGAATTTGATTGCTGGATGCAGCATCACTCAAAAGCAAAGAGTGATTCACGAGAACAAGATCAGATTTTTGCGATTTCCACCGAATTTTTCCTAAATAGCATCCCCCTTTTTCACTGCATCGCTTTGCTGTACAATAACCTGTTTCACTGCAAATTTTGCTCCAGATTGTAGTATATTTTACCGATAGAAATCCGCTGTTTTCTTCAATATCGCCCGTTTTTGTCTCCCTCAACCACACCACAAGAGGCAAAACATTCATGCGATCAAAGATATCAACAGCTGCATCTAAATTTTGATAAAACTGTTCCCAACGTGTTAGACAAATATAATTTTTCCGTCCTTTTAGTAGAGTTGCTGTAAAATTTTGATCAACATGTTTTTGAATAAAGGGAATTTCTTTACCAAAGAGCTGTTCTTGAAGGGCTTTTGTATGGGAAGAAACAACAACTGAAAAGTTAGCTTCTTTGTTTTTTCGCACCCATTCAATAGCAGGAATCAGGTAGGCAAGGGATTTCCCAACGCCTGTCTCTGCTTCTGCAACTAAGGAGTTTCCCTTATTCAAAGCTGTAACGATATCAGAGGCAAAGCGTATTTGTCCCGGACGAAGTTCATAACCTTTTAATTTGCGTGAAAGAATTCCATTTAAGCCAAAAACGTCCTGAATATCCCGGGGATTTACTTTTTTAAGGGGGATATTTTTCTCTTCGTCCCCATTATCGCCTCTCTTTTTAAATTCTCCCACTGCATTTTCGGGCATAGGATGAAGAGGAGTAAAATTTTCATTCTGCGTTCTTCCATGTGATTCATATACACTTAAAAAACGGTGATATAGCCATGTATTAGGTGCATCGGCAAGGGGAGCAGAAATTGTGGCTAATTGATCATAAACGGGATAATCGTAATAAACCATGATTTTCAAAAGATGGAGAAATAGTCTGCCCGTGTTTTCTGTATCCACATCTGCCCGATGAGCACCTTCCGTTTGAAGCTTAAAATGGGCTGCCAGCGATTCAAGCTTTCGATCTGGCAAGTAATAGAGAAAAATCCGAGATAGCTCTACCGTATCAATAATAGGATTGCCAATGGGCTTTTTTAAATAGGGTGTAAGAAATGCTATGTCAAATTTTACGTTATGCCCCACTATCGGGCTCTCACCAAAAATATTCAAAATTTCATCAATATGTTCTGAAAAAGGGGTTGCATCACGAACCATCTCGTCATTAATTCGCGTAAGTTGTTGAATAAATTCAGGGATTGACTCTTGCGGTTTGCAAAAAAAAGTAAGAGACTCTTTTAATTCTCCATTTTCAAACACTGATGCTGAAAATTGAATTACTTCACAATTTTCCGGTTCAAGGCCAGTGGTTTCAACATCAAAAGCAACAAATCGTTGTAACCCCAAATCTTTTAATAAAGCACCTGAATACTTCATAGTTCTCCGCGATTATTAGATGCCTGTAAACGCACGTGCAACATCCATGATAAGCCGCGGATTATTTAAGGCCACGGCTTTAAAAATTTTGGTAAGACTCCTTTTTTCTATAGGAAGGGCAACCATTTTTTGTCCTAATTTATTTAAGTCGTCATCCGTCAATTTGTTAACTACTTCCTTTAAGCGATAGAGTCCTTCATGATTTTTCCCAGACTTTTCATGCCATCTTTTTACATAGTGCCGTAAAAATATTTCAGAAACATCATTCTTTTCAAGCGCCAGCACGGTAGTTTCAGCGGCAAGTTTTCCAGAGCTCATAGCCGCGTGAATGCCTCCACCACTTAATGGATTTACCATGCGCGCTGCATCACCCACAAGTATGAGTCCATTGGCAACAATGTGATCCAGGGTTTTATCAGTTGGTACACCTCCTGCAACTAAACCACTCCAGGAAGCAGTGGGAAATGTATCCTTTAAAAACTTCATCAAAGATTTATAAGGACTGATTTTATACGTATTGTCACCACTTATACCAAGTCCAATATTGGCAGATGTTTCACTTTTAGGAAAGACCCATACATATCCTCCAGGGGCATATTCGCGTTTCATATAAAAACTGATAGCATCTGGATTAAGGGTAAGTCCATGCGCTGTTACCTGAACGCAACTATCCATATTTTCTGGTTTTACAGCCGTTTTTATTCCGGCTTTACGAGCAATACGACTTTCTACGCCATCGGCTGCAATCACAAGCCGCGCTTTAAGCTCCAACTCTTGCTTGTGGTAATGTACTTTTACACCTGATACATAGCCATCCTTCAGAATGAGATCGGTTACATTCGCTCGCGTATATACATGGGCACCTGCTTGGACAGCCAAGTCTGCAAGATCTCGATCAAACAACCTCCGATCTAAAATAGCTCCTTCTACCTTAAAATTCAGTTCCACAAGTGTTCCATCAGGAGCATAAAAATCAATTGAATGAATTTTACGGCAAATCCATCGGGGATTAACAGGTCCATAAGCTTCCAGACTGCTCATACTTACTCCTTCACCACACCGAACAGGCAAGCCGATTTCCCGATCTTTTTCAAGAACAAGCACCGAGAGTCCCTTTTCTGCTATATACCGAGCAGCAGTTGTCCCCGCAGGGCCACCACCAACAATGATAACATCCCAGTCTAACTTAATCATCTTTTTCCTCCTTTAGTGCCTCCATTGGACACACTTGAAGGCAAAAATTGCAGTCTATACACATGGAGTTATCAATTTCAAGACGAGACTCCGACATACTTATACAATCTACAGGACACACCCCAATACACGTCCCACATAAATCACAGAGGTCATGATCAATAGTAATCATTCCTTTATCCCTCATTCCTTTGTCAATGGATGGTTATTAAAATGCTTCAACGTGCTCTTCCTTTTGGTGGTATTACCGCTTTTTCGATATTGCTTGATACACGGGTGTTAACTTCGATAAACTGCTAATCGCTTTGAGTTTTAAAAATTCATCATAGGGAATTTGCGGATAAGACAGTTTTTTCTCAAGGGTACGAATCCCATCAATTCGGTAGACGGGTATACGAACCAGTTCGTAGCACGTTTCAGGAAGCTGATGGCGTTTTAAAGCGCCACACGCATAGTGATAGCCACTTTGCTGGACAATTTTTTTCAAGGAATTATTAAAGCGTCCAAAAGGATAGGCAAAGCCATCAGTAGGCATATTAAGCAAGTCCTCAAGGATCGCCCCCGATTTTTCAATTTCATATTTTGCTTGTTCCAACGACATACATGTTAAAGGGTGATGACTCAGAGAATGGGCAGCAATTTCCCAACCATGCTTTGATAATTCCGTGAGTTCTTCTTGATTTAAATGTCGAATCCCCGATGGTTCCAAGGATAAATCCCACGTATTTTTCTTTCCAATATATCCCGAAAGCATAAAAACCACTGCTTTAAAAGCATATTTTTCCAAAATGGGCAAGGCATGACAAAAAATTGTATCATAGCCGTCATCAAATGTAATAACAACCGGTTTTTCTGGGAGGATATCGTGTGTGAGAATGCGTCTGAAGGTAATTCCTGTATAACCACGCTTTTTAAGATGAGCAATATGTGTTTCAAAAAGTGTAGGTTTTACAGTATTAAAACCTTGAGGATTTACATGGTGATAAAGCAGAACGGGGACTTTTTTTAACATCATAGAGGTATCAGAAATCATACGACAGGCTTTTTAACATTAATACACCTGTAAAAGTACCTCCGATATCCATCACTAAATCTTTCCAACTAAAAAAACCTGTAGGTTTTTTACTCTTATCCAGCAATTCTTTAAACACACCAAAGGAAAGACTTATTCCTGCGGATACTATACAAGTATGTTTATCAGGTGGATTATAAACCCAGGAATCGTGGGACAAAACATAAGCAGATTGAACTGTCATCAGAAGACTGAAAGAAAAGTGCTGCCATTTATCAAAGGTTACCCAAGAATCTTTTGGCTTCTCCCGCACATCATAAAACTCGTTAGTCTCTTCAGAAAAAAGAGTGGTGGCAAGAAGCAAAAGAAGAGGAATTATAATAATTTTTTTCATTTAAAGTATCCCTATTGAATATAAAAAAACGAGAAGAATAATAACAGGCGCTATATATTTCACCACAAAAAACCACACATTTCCAAGGGTAAGAATAGCTTGTTTTTCTTTTCTTTTTTTACCGTAGATAACATGGGCATCTACCCAGCCTTGGGCACCTTTCCGAAATTCTTCCAACATAGGTGTCTTTTTTACTACCCATCCAACAAAAAGTGCCATAAACAATCCGCCAATGGGAAGAAGTACATTAGAAGATATAAAATCAAAAAAATCAAAAATTGAACGCTTCAAAAGCGTCACATGGCTTAGGGAGCCAAATGAGAGTGCAGAAGGGATTCCTACCAGAAAAACAATCAAGCCAGCAATCACTACAACCTTATGTCTTGAATATTTTTTTTCATCAACAAAATATGCTGTAATCACTTCCAAGAGTGAGATAGCAGACGTAAGGGAAGCAATGGTTAGGAAGGCAAAGAAAAGAAGGGCAACGATGTTCCCTCCTGGCATCTTGCTAAACACAGCTGGGAGCACCGAGAAAACGAGTCCAGTACCTGCATCGGGGCTGAATCCCATTGCAAAAACGGATGTAAAAATTGCAATACCAGCTAACAGAGCAACTAGGGTATCCAGAATCACAATCATGAGAGAGCTTTTCAAAATACTATTTTTAGGACCCAGATAACTTCCATAAGTAAGTAATGCACCCATTCCTATACTCAACGAAAAAAATGCTTGACCTAGGGCTTCAAGAATTGTCCGTCCGCTAACATTGCTCCACTTTGGTTTCAAAAGAAACGAGAGCCCTTCTTCTGATCCCTCCAAGGAAATTCCCCATATAACAAGAGCTAAAAGAATTGCGATAAAAATTGGCATCAGGATTTTAGAAATCTTTTCAATCCCCTGTATAACTCCAAAATAAACAACCGCCATGGTGAATAAAGAAAAAATTGCTTGATACCCAATTATCCAAGCAGGATTCATCACACATTGATTAAAAAAGGTTGTCGCTTGTTTTGAGGATGTAAAAGATACTATTCTGCCACGCAATCCTTCAATAAAATATCCCACTGACCAGCCGGCAACAACATTGTAATACGACAAAATAATAAAACCAGTAAAAACACCAAGGTAGCCAACGAAGGTCCACTTGCGGTTTCCACCTGAAAGGGTTCGGTAAGTGCCCACGGGATTTAATTGTGATTTTCGACCAATGAGAATTTCAGCAATCATTAAAGAGAGTCCAATAAAAAAGACACTGATCAGATAAATCAGGATAAAGGCTGCACCACCATTTTTCCCTGCGAGGTAAGGAAATTTCCAAATATTCCCAAGTCCAATAGCACTCCCAGCAGCAGCAAAAACAAATCCTATATGACTTCCCCAATTCTCACGTTTAGCAGCCATCTTAAAACTCCATAACAAAAGCGAAAAATATTCCCTTATTTACAGGATCATAGACAAGATTCCCTTCAGGAAACCGAGTAAGATGAGCATCTACATAAGCATCAAGCATGGCATAGAGATAAATACCTGCTGAATACCAGCTATGCTTATTCCGGTTTATTTGATAGTTTTTATCCGCTGTTTCTTGATAATCTTGATGAAAAGAATATGTTCGATACAGCGTATAGACTTCTAAACCACCCAAGACACTTGCTTTGACCCATTTTCCATTATAAAGTTGCCCTATGCCAGGAAAGATCGCTGAACATATAACGGCTGTCCGAGGACTTTTAAATGTCTCTTCATGGAGTTCATCTACCTGCCCATACAGGAGAACAGGAATCAATAAGAAGACGCCAAAATACAGCATTATATGTTTTATCTGAATCATACGCTCCTTTTAAACGTGAAATTTACAACATAACATTTTCTATGAAAAGCTTATATTTATTTCAATATATTAAAGGTTTTCGTAAGGGAACAAAAGTCACACTCAAAAGATCAGTCTCTACAGGTTTCCCATTCTTTTTTTGTATTTTTTTTAGGATTTGATAGTATTTTCCCACAGGAATAATAAGGGTCCCCCCCTCTTTTAACTGGTTAAAAAGGGGTTCAGGAACAGTTTCAGGGGCAGCAGAAACGAGAATTCCATCATAGGGGGCATTAGGTGCATATCCCTGATAGCCATCCCCATGAACAATCTGAACATTTTTAATTTCTAACTCTTTTAAAAGGTCACGGCTTTGCTTTACAAGATTTTTTTCCAGTTCAATGCCAGTAACTTTTTTCACCAAAAGGGATAACAATGCTGTAACATAGCCACAGCCTGACCCTACTTCGAGTACATTATCCGTAGGGTTTAGGTTCATGGCTTCCAACATGTAGGCAATAACATATGGCTGGGATATTGTTTGTCCATATCCAATAGGAAGTGGCGTATCAGCATAGGCTTGCTCCTGTTGATTTTCAGGAACAAAAATGTGTCGTGGAATGGTTAGAAAAGCGGATAAAATTCGTGAATCACGAATACCATACTCCCGAAGCGTATTTACCATCTTCTGGCGTTTTGTATATTTTCCATACTGGGAATATTTTGTAATGGGTATTTTTTTCATAAGAAAAGGGGTAGAATGAGATCATCTTTATTTTTTATTGGGATAGTGCCGACTTTTCGACCTACTCTCTGGTTTTTGTGGACTCTGGGTTTTTTCGACCCGTACAATCCGTCCATGATTCATGCTTAAAACAATATCAACAATCCGAAATCGAGATAAACTTTGAGCAGAGGCGATTACCACGGCCTTTTTCTCATTATTAATTATCGATCGCAGACGTTTGTTAAATTTTTTAATAAAATCTTCATCAAGAATACCATACGGTTCATCGAGAATTATAACTTTACTGCTTTGAAGCAAGCACCGCATCAGTTCAACTTTTTGAAAAACTCCAGGGGATAAATGACGCCGTTTAATATTTGCAAAATCTTTTAAATTGAATTCATCCAGCTGTGTCATTACCTGCTGATAGGCAATTCCTTCTGAAATGTTTCTCTTCTTTAATGTCTCCTTTAAATATGACAACACGGTTCCACGAATCCATCCCTTTGGTTTTTGTTGAAAATATGCAATCTGATTCCGAGCAACTGATATGGAATATTCTTTCTTCTTTTGGGATTTGTTCTCAAAAAAAACATTCCCCTTCTCCACCGATTGCTGATGTGCTAACACATCCATTAACAGGGATTTCCCTGATCCGTTTGGACCATATATATGGTAACAAACACCGGGATAGATCTTCATGGAATATATTTCAAGTTTCTGAATACCGCGCTTTGTATTTAAATCTTGCAATTCAATAACAGGTGTTTGATCACTCATAAAAATATACCTTTCATCTTAAAAACATGCACTTTTCATTCCACCCACTTTTCAAATAACAGGATAATATACATTTTAAAATATTCTTTTAAAAGTCTGCAGCTTATTTCTTCTCATCAGATCCTGCAAAAAGGAAGCTATTGACTTTCCCTTCCCATTCTGGATGGGTATATACACTATTATCTAACAAGCGCATTGTCCAATGCATGTAATTTTGGGTAGTATCAATCATGGTTTTTTGTTTCTCAATTTCTTTTTCATAGACTCGAAGTGTTCGCAAAAGGCCAGGATTATCTTGATAATAAACATCCACTGGCGTTTCTCCTGCCCTTGTTCGATATTCTTCCAATCTTTCTTTTGAAAAATCATAGCGGTGAAAGACAGCACTTAAGTCGTGAATAGGTTTTTGAGGATCACGAAAGATAACATCCAAGATACCAAGGTATTGACCTTCAGGCCCCAGGTAGGTATACATGGCCTTCCCTTCTGTTTTTTTAGGAAGCTGTGTCCATGCTTTATGGCGAGAATTAATAATAAAATCTATCTCCGGGATTGCTTTCCCAAGGGCTTCTGTATCTTCCACGGAGAGATCAGCCAACACCAAAATTAAATCCACCTGATTCCGCACTTTAGGCAGCTGTTTACGAATTGCTTCTGAAGGTTTTAGGGCAGGGAATCGTAATGCTTGATCATCTGTTAGGTGTGTTACGCCAAAAACTGCTGTTCTAAGGTTCTTTTGCTTTATAACATAATAAGGATTAAATATGAGCTCCCCTTCTTTATTTATGAGATTTGTCGACAACAAGGGAAGATGATACTCTTTTTTCAAAGTATTAAGATATTCATAACCTAATGATAAATCAGTAAACCCCACATTAATAGCATCAAAGTCTATCATTTTATAGGCTTCAGCCAACAAATTAGCTTGCTCTTTCCAAGATTCAGGGACTGTCTCAGGAGGATTATAGGCTGGAAAAAGCCAATTCCCGGCTTCTAATTTTATAATCTCATCCATACCTTTTTCCATGGAATAAATAAACCCGACACGGCGAGGTAATCCTCCTGCTGGAATTCGGCATCCACAGGGTTCTAAGGCTGCTCGACTATTGCCAGAGATAATAAATCGTGTCAAATCATCGTCATACGATGAACTTTTTGCGCAAGAGAGTAATCCTAAAAGGATCATGAAAATAACATGATGCTTTTTCATGGCGTATTCCTTTGTTTCATTTTTCTATAGAGATAAAAACCTATTATAAGAGCCCATAAAGTTCCCAAAATTTTTGAAATGCTACTGGAAAATACCCAAAAGAATCCCAAAAGTGTTAATAAAATTCCCAAAGAGAGAACAAAAACAGGTGATTTTTCCTGATATTCATAAAGGGAACTTTCTAAGGGTTTCCAAAATTGGGGATATTTTTTAAAGGAAGGTTTATAGAATAAAAGATTTCCCCCTATCATAATCACCAAAAAGAGGGTAGTAATTAGTTGATAATGACTCAAGAGATATTGATTTGTTTTAGCAGAGTGATAAATAATGAGAACAGCATGTGAAAAATAGAGGATTGTCTGAAAAGGAAGGAGAAATTTAACAAAATCCTTAAATGGCTTTATCTCGTTTTTCTTAAAAAGATTTCTGCCAATATAAAGCATCAAGGGCGGGATAAAGAAATAAAGAAAAAGAAAAAAAAGACTTACCAAATATTGATCAACAAAAAGTGTGACTATTTGTTGGAAATTTACTTTAAAGAGTATGCGTGGTCCTCCTAAACCATAGAGACCCATCAAAAAAATGAACGTAGTAAAAAAAGAGATTAATCGAATATGCTGGGTGAAAATCAAGCGAGGTGTCTTCATTAAAAAAACCAGAAGGGCAAGAAAGATAAAAAAGGTTTGATGCATAAAATCCGCGGCATTTTCTGGGAAAAAAGTATTGATATATGCCATGATCACCCATGAAAATAAAATAATAAGGGCAATTTTACTCTGAGAATAATAGTGAAAGGCATTAGCATTTTTTACACTTTCTTTCAGAAGAATATAAAGACCAAGAGAAAACAAGAGTGCAGGTGAACGAAGAATAAAAATGCCAAAACCTACTTCATGAATCAACAAAAAACTAAAAATAAGGACAAAACAGAGCACATCGTAAAGGTGAGTTCTTGTTCCTGTGTTCATTGATGGTTTAAGTACCCATTTATCATCTGGTTAGAATGAAAAGAGCCCCGAATGGATATCCGGGGCTCTGAAAAAAGTAAGCAAGGACTTATTCGTAGAAATAATCAAAAGCATTGAGAGAATTTAAGTCTTCAAATGCTTGAATCAACCGTTTTACAAAGCCTTTTTCACCTTCATGGAGCCACTTGCGGGGATCATAATATTTCTTATTGGGCTTATCTTCTCCTTCAGGATTTCCAATTTGTGACTGAAGGTATGCATCATATTTATCCATATAATCCTTAATGGGTTTTGTAAATGCCCATTGAGTATCAGTATCGATATTCATCTTAATAACACCGTAAGAAACGGCTTCACGAATTTCTTCTCGTGTTGATCCCGATCCACCATGAAAAACAAAGAAAACAGGCTTTTCAGGAGTCTTGTGTTTTTTCTCGATATATTTTTGAGAATTATCCAAAATTTTGGGAGTTAATTTAACATTTCCTGGTTTATAAACACCATGGACATTCCCAAAAGAAGCAGCGATGGTAAACATAGGACTAATTTTGCTCAGTTCTTCATACGCATAAGAAACATGTTCAGGTTGGGTATAGAGGCGAGAATTATCTATACCTGTATGATCAACGCCTTCTTCTTCACCGCCGGTGACCCCTAGTTCAATTTCTAAAAGAATCTCACTTTTTTTCATGCGTTCCAGATACTTTTTACAGATTTCAATATTTTCTGTAAGATCCTCCTCCGAAAGGTCTAACATGTGAGAGCTAAAAAGAGGTGCTCCATGTTTTTCATACCAGGCTTCATTGGCATCCAATAGCCCATCAATCCAAGGAAGAAGCTTTTTGGCCGCATGATCTGTATGAATAATTACAGGAACACCATAGGCCTTTGATAACCTGTGGATATGCTCAGCAGCAGCAATTGCTCCAACAATGGCAGCTTTTTCGTTTTCATTACTTAAAAATTTCCCTGCATTAAAATGAGCACCCCCGTTGGAAAGTTGAATCATTAACACAGATTTTGCTTCTCGTGCCGCTTCTAATGCTGAATTCATGGAATTGGAACCAACAACATTTACAGCCGGTAAGGCAAAATTATTGGCTTTTGCATACGTAAGGACTTCATATAATTTTTCACCGGTTATAACTCCTGGTTCGAGTTTTGGTTTTGCTAATGTCATAACATTATCTCCTTGTTATAGCTATTTGTGTTCTAATTTAAGAGTTTCTGTCTGTTGATCAGTTACACTTTCCGGACCAAAATACTGTATTGGTCCTGGATAGAGGTAACTGGCCGTGACTGCCCAAAGGTCCCGGTTTTGTTCCAATGTTTTAAAGGGCTTTGCCTTCAAATCCACAAGGGCTTTACGTATAACGGCTTTATCTTCACCTTGACGGCGTTCAATATTCATCATCATCGTTAATGGAACACCCTCTGGAACCCATTCAGAAGCGGGCGCCGTAAGATTCCGGACTGAAGCCATATAGCCTGTTTTTCCTGTTGTGATAAGGGCTGCTGCAGTATATCCCAAGGCATAAGCATAATCCGCATCAAAATTTGAGGGAGCTGCGCACCGACCTTCATAGCCAAAGAAATGATTCTGAGCTGAAAATTTTCCTTTGTACACGCCTTTTTCTTTTAACGCTTTCAACTTTTCACGCACCATATCAATAAGTAGTTTTTCTGTTTCTATCCGCGATACCTGAACATTGCCATGGGGATCTCGATCCATAATTAACTGATCAGCAATATTTTTTGGCAACGAATTATAAAGAGATACTGCCTTCTCACTCAATGCCGCTGCCACCAAAGCACGCTTCTCTTCCTGTTTTTCTGTTTTTTCTAAGTCAGCAGCTTTTTGAGCCATAACCTCATTGAGTTCCTGAATAAGCTGTTTCATTTCAGGAATAAATTCAATCAATCCTTCTGGAATCAATACAACCCCAAAGTTTTCTCCCTTATCAGCCCTCGTAACAATGATATTGGCAATATTTTCCACAATATCCAAAAGTGTTAAGCCCTTTTCTTCAACTTCTTCAGAAATCAGCGTGATGTTCGGCTGTGTTTTAAGACCACATTCAAGAGCAATGTGGGAAGCTGAACGCCCCATTAATTTGATAAAATGCCAATATTTTTTTGCAGATAAGGCATCCCGTGCGATGTTTCCAATCAGTTCACTATAGACTTTTGTTGCCGTATCAAAGCCAAAGGAAATTTCAATCCTTTCGTTCTTTAAATCGCCATCAATTGTTTTTGGACACCCAATAATCTGGACTCCCGCATCAATTTTCTTGTAATATTCTGCTAAAATGCCAGCATTGGTATTGGAATCATCGCCACCAATAATGACAAGAGCCTTAATCTTTAATGCTTTTAGATTTTTTAACCCTTTATCAAATTGTTCTACTTTTTCCAGCTTTGTCCGCCCTGACCCAATAATATCAAAGCCTCCAGTATTTCGATAGGCATCAATGATATCCCCTGTGAGCTCTTTATAAACATTCTCAATCAACCCCGAAGGGCCTCCCAAAAATCCATATAAACGATTTTTAGGATTCATCGCTTTTAACCCATCATAAAGCCCCGAAATAACATTGTGTCCACCCGGCGCTTGTCCACCCGATAAAATAACGCCGACATTCATTGGCTCCGTGGAAAGAGTATTAGATTTTTCAAATGTTATCAAAGGCAATCCATAGGTTTCGGGGAAAAGCTTACGGACAAATGTTTGATCTGCAACTGACTCTGTTTTTTCTCCCTCAATCGCCTGAAGTCCTTTTTGATGGACAAAAATCGCTGGTAACTTCGGCTTGTACTTAAACCTCTCTTTTTGTAACAATGAAAATTTTTCCATAACTCCTCTGAATGTTTTTCTATTCTAATTTACTTTCTTTTTAAATTTTTATGCCAGTATTTATTATATGTTTCATGACTCACACTTATAATTTTGACCTCATCTTACAAAAAGTTATTTAAATGTATATCCCTTTCTTTTAAATTTACTATATGTCTTAAGTTTAAAAGAAATAGACATTTTTTTTCAGAATTATAAAAGACCATAAAGAATAAAGCTTGATAAAAAAGGACATTCCTACGAAATTAAAGCTAACAAACAAACTATAGGGAGGAAGGAGTTTAAAAGATGTGTCGAAAAATAACTGGAATAACGGGTTTCATGCTCATGCTAAGTCTTTTTTTCATCACGGGGTGTGGAAGTTCAGTGAATGTTCAACGTACCGCAGCTGATACACCCACAGATTTAAGTGGTTATTGGAATGACACAGATTCACGGCTTGTTGCCGAAGAGATGGTGAACGATTTGCTATCCCGTCCATGGTTAACACAATTTACAGAAGAAAATGGGTATGCTCCTAAAGTGATTGTTGGAACTATTCGTCTCCGCGATGCTACAGAGCATATTCGCACAAATGCTTTTATTAAGGATATTGAACGCGAACTCATTAACAGTGGAAAAGTCCAGTTTGTTGCCAGTCCTGAACAACGAGAAGAAATCCGCAGTGAGCGTTTGGATCAGCAGCAATTTGCTTCAGAAGAAACTGCAAAACGCCTTGCTCAAGAGCAAGCTGCTGATTATATGCTCCAGGGCAGTATTACTATGTTTCTTGATCAAGCAGGTGGAGAACAAGCAAAATATTATCAGGTAGATTTGGAGTTGATTGACGTTGAAACCAACCAAAAGGTCTGGATTGGAACCAAAAAGATAAAAAAACTTATCAATCAGAAACGCGTTGGATGGTAAGATGAGGGTAACACCTCAATTGTTTGCCTTGAGTGCTCTTCTTCTTTTCCTGCTCATTTCCTGTACATCCATTATGACAAATACCTTTATTTATGAAGGAATCGATGAGGCACTTGCAAAGAATGAATTTTTAACCCCTATTGCGCAGCTTGAAAACATAAAGGATAAAGCATTTTCCGAAAAAGATCGGGTTTTATATTTTTTAAACATGGGAATGCTTCACCATTTTGCGGGAAATTATAGTGAAAGTAATGTCATGCTCACTCAGGCTGAACGAGGCATTGAAGAGCTCTACACGGTTAGCGTGTCGAAACTTGCTTCATCGTTTCTCTTAAACGATAATGCTCTGGATTATTCTGGCGAAGATTATGAAGATATCTATTTGAATGTCTTTAAAGCGCTAAATTATGCCCACCTGGGTGAAACAGATGCCTCGTTTGTAGAATTAAACCGCATGCATCACAAGTTGCAGCAACTTGAAGACAAATATGTGGATATAAGTGCGAAATATCAACAAGCAATGTTGATGCAATTAGAAAGTAACGCAGAGTACGAAGGAGATATTCCTAAATTTTCGCCAGGAACCTTAAATTTTCACAATTCAGCGCTGAGCAATGCCTTAGGGGTTATTTTATATCGATACGAAGGTAATTATGATGATGCTCTTATTGATAAACAAAAGATGATGATGGCGTTTTCAAGTCAACCCCATCTATATCCTTTTAATCCACCAACACTCCAGATAAAACCTGCAGACCAACAGCGTGTTCCTGTTACCCTTCTTTCATTTCATGGCCTTGGACCTATAAAAAATGCCTCAAATTATCGGATTACAACTTTTGATAACTATGTTGTTGTTTCTTCTAATTCTCCCATCCCTTTTTCCGAAGTGATTCCGTGGCCCTCCAGCAGTGGATATCATTTCAAGTTCTCCCTTCCCTATCTCCAAGAGCGACCTTCACGAATTCACATGGTAAACGTGCGAATCGATCAGCAAAAAACAATCCTCCTTGAACCTCTTGAGAATATCAATAACGTTGCTGTTACTACCTTTGAATTAAAAGCCCCTCTCATATATCTCAAATCTGTTGCTCGTACCTTGATTAAAGGATTTTCTGCTGAGAAAGGAAAACAAAAAATGAATGAAGAAATTACAAATCCCTATTTAGGAATGCTTGCTGGATTTGCAACAGATGTTGCAGTAGATGTCAGTGAAAATGCAGATTTACGAATCTCCCGTTTTTTCCCAGGATTCGCTACGGTTGCAGATTTTGAACTGTCACCTGGACAATATCATTTTGAAGTGCTTTATCTGGACCGCGCTGGACAAATAGTTTACAGAAATGATCTTGGCATTATTACAGTAGAAGAAAATAGTTTAAATCTCTTTGAATCTTTTTGTTTGCAGTAACAAAGAGAGAAATTGAAGGAATTATCATGAAAAAAAGAATGTTTTTTATGGTCATAATCCTTTCGGCGAACCTTCTTTTAGGAGCAGGTTTCGGAAGAACTCGCTCGAAAGATCGACCAGCATGGTTCGATAACCCAAGCGCCCTATATCCCGAAAAGGAATACCTTGTTGCCCGTGGCGCCGGAGATACCCAAGAAGCTGCTGAAGATAATGCTGCAGCCAATTTAGCAAAAATTTTTAAATCAGATATTTCTATAGACCAAACAACTCGCGAAAGGTATTCTGCTTTTTCCAAATTAGGTGACACGATGGATGAACTGTTGGAAACAGAAATAGATCAAACTGTTCGGGTTGCAGCAGGTGAAATCCTTTATAATGTAAAATTTAGCGATCCTTATACCGATAACATGGGGCGAGTACATATTTTAGCCTATCTAAATAGACAAGAAACGGCAAAAATTTATCGGGACAAAATCAATGCAAATTTTGAAAAAATACAATTTTTACTCAATGAGGCAGAATCAACCTCTGATCCTATTACCCGTTATGCATGTCTTAATGCCTGTTATGCCATTAGCACCCTAAATCAGTCAATGCTTGATCAAATTAGTATTATCCATCCACTTTCTTATAATATGCTTACAGCACTTAATGAAGAATTAAGCCTTACGTTTATCAGTAAAAAACGAGCAGAAGCTGCAAAAAATCTCACTTTTTCTGTTTCAATCAATGGCGACGATGGGCGTGTGACATCTATGGTCTCCGAAACAATTAGCAACATGGGTTTCCCCCTCATTGAAAACACGGGTATTATCCATGTTACTGGAAACATAGCCTTTGAAGAGGTGGATCTTAAACGGAATGATGCGGAATTTATTGGCTGGAACTTAACGTTAAAAGTCGTAGGCCCCGAGGATATCACTTTGGTAGAAATCAATACAAAAGGCCGTGAAGGCGGAGTAAGCAAAGAAGCTGCAAAAAGAACGGCTCTCCGGGAAATCGGAAAAAGTGTAGGACCAAAACTTGAAAATCAATTAATGGCTTATTTTGATCACCGCATCCTGTGATTTTTTACCACGAATAGATGAAAGAGAAACTTTTTAGATCCCCTTTTTAAAAAAAGTCTTTTATAACTCACAACTTTTTAAGCCACGCTTAGACAAATATTTTTGATGATATTCCTCTGCAGGATAAAAGATAGACGCCGGTTCCACAGCTGTTGCAATTTTTTTTCTATACATACCCTGTTTGTTTAGATCTTCGATGACTTTAAAAGCCTTGTTTTTCTGTTCGTCAGAATGATAAAATATTACAGAACGATACTGAGTGCCAATATCAGACTCTTGCCGATTGACTTGTGTTGGATTGTGACATGTGAAAAATTTTTCTAAGAGAATTTCATAGGGTACTTTTTCCGGATCAAAAATAATGTGAACTACCTCTGCATGTCCGGTTTTATCGGTGCAGACTTCCTTATATGTAGGATTTTTTGTTGTTCCTCCCATAAACCCTACGCTTGTTTCCAAAACACCAGGAAGCATCCGAAAATGCTCTTCTACACCCCAAAAACATCCCCCACCAAATGTTGCCGTTTCAACCATTGTTTCTCCTGTAAAAAATAACAATAAACTTATAAGAAAATTCTTTGTTTTGATATTTAAAGAATTTTTTCATCCTTCCAGTGTATGTTGTTATAAGCGTCTCATTGGTTAAACGTTTTACCAAAAGAGCTTATCCTCCTTCTTATTCATTTGCAGAATTCACTTTAATTACACCTCATCTCTTTTACGCATATATCAACAATATTTGTTTATATATTCTCTCTTGAATCCTTTTGCATCAGGAAAAGAATCTGGACTTAAAAAATCTCTTTCTCATTTCAAGAGAACGTAATTATTTGTCATTCAATAAGGGATATCAAACGGGATTTACAAAGAGCTTTTAATTTATTTTATCCAGTTCACTTTTATCTTCTATACTCACCATTCTTGTTTTAAACTTTACACCGGAATGTTTCCCTTTTACGGGTTTATAAATCTTTACAAGAATGGCGTTGCTCTTTCCTTTTGATCGGTGAGCGGTTTTAGCTCCAAAACCTTTTACACCTTTTGCCATGGTATTCTTCCTTTTCTTATTGTCTATAAAACAAAATACGGAAAGAAGAGTCCCGAAATCAAGTTTTTTAAGAGAAATACGTGCTGTTAAGAGGCTTAAAGAAGGGGAGTAATCCAAAGAGGGCGGCTCCAAGCAACATCTTTTTTGCGGGTTACAACCCTTACATAATGCCATCTTGCTTTGCCAGGAAGTGGATCGGGATCCACCCAAGTAAAAAAGAACGAAACCCATCCCCACCATATTCATAGACATCCTGATTGTTTTTAACAAGTGTGATTGTAAAAATTGAGGTTGTTGAAATACATTCTACAAGGTGAATCCGTGCTACCAATATAACCAAATATGTCTCCTTACACCAAGCCATCCTGAATAAAACTCCCTCCTTCCCTCCCCGATGATGGATTGGCCGATTTCCTATATATTCATACGCGCCATGGTTCGACACAATCTCACAAAGGGGTTGTTAAATATCATCAGCATTTTTCCAATCAGTCCCTGTCCATCCTATTGATGCGGTACGGCAAGACTATCAAAAGCACTGATTTCATGCAACAAATTACTTGATGTTTTCAATGGATCTCGTGTGTGGTCAATGAAGGGCATATCAGGATTGATTGCATAAACATTTCAATAGCTATAGACCTGGTTTAGATACCGACCTGTGGTCGACTCAATACTGTAAAAGGTAACAAATGCATCATCTTTATTATAGTAATCTGCCACTTCTTTTAACAGTTGCCAGTCTCCAGGTTGCAAGGGTCTTCCCACAAAATTATCATGTTCTGAAAGGGCAAAAAAGTCGTCACCAAAAAGATCCCTGCTTCGTGTATAGCACTCATCTGGATCTCCAATACCATCCAAATAAGTCGTATGGTAATGAAGATCCTCCAAAAAGACGGTTTTCCCTTCTATTTTTGGATACTCATGGCAATATGTTTTACAATGAGGATTTTTTAAAGGAAGAATGACAGGTTTTGCAGAGATCGTTGAGCCTTTTTTACCTCTTTATCCTCTGTAATATGAGCTGAATTTTTTGCAAGAGAACCGATTACAAATCCCTTCGCACGGTATAAACGGCATCTTCGGATACCACCATGTCTACAAAGAGTCCATGACCATCCCAGACATCTTTTTCCAAGCGAAAAGGATTTTTAAATTCTCTCTTATTTGAGCATTGAATAAATAAATTCTGAGAGTCTCTTGCAGTGAGGAAAAGGTGACCCAAAGGAAAAACAGCTGCTTTTGGATATTCTAAGCTCTGATCTGTAAAAGATTTTAAAAGGTCCATTCCGGGAAGTGCCACAACATGGTGGATTTTCTTGTTTTTACAGGAAGATAGATAGACCCAGCGAGGGATGTCCCACTGCTAGGTGCCTTTTTGTGGACTAAAGAATTTATAAAACACCCCCAAAATTCAAATTCGCCACTGAATTTCCTCTAGAAACATTAAAAACAAGCTGCCGAAGTAACAAGAAGTCAATAAATTTCTGCGAAAAGTAAAGGAGTTGGCGTGAAAATACCGGTTGGAATTTTAGGAGCTACAGGGAGTGTTGGGCAGCAATTTATACATTTACTACGAGATCATCCTTTTTTTGAAATTACTGCTTTAGCAGCTTCAGAGCGATCGGTGGGAAAAAAGTATGAGGATGTTGTCACGTGGTTTCTTCCCACACCTATGCCAGATTTTGTGAAAGAAATGATCGTACAGCCCTGTGAGCCAACCCTTCCATGTCGACTTGTTTTTTCAGGTCTTGATACAGCCGTTGCAGGGCTTCTTGAGACATCATTTGCTCAAGCAGGATATCAAGTTATTTCCAATGCTCGAAATCATCGTTTTGATGAGGATGTTCCCTTGGTAATCCCAGAAGTCAACAGTGATCATCTCTCATTAATACAGCATCAATCTTATGGAGATGGTTGTCTTATTACCAATCCAAATTGTTCCACAATCGGACTTACCCTTGCCTTAAAACCCTTGTTGGATACTTTTGGCATTGAAGCCCTTCACGTTGTTACTTTACAGGCCTTGTCGGGAGCAGGATATCCAGGTGTTTCATCTCTGGATATTCTTGATAACGTTATTCCTTACATTGCTGGAGAAGAAGAAAAAATCCGCCAGGAGCCATTAAAAATTTTAGGAACCCTTTCGGAAAATCACATTCAACCTGCAGATATCAGGATAAGTGCCCAATGTACGCGCGTGCCAGTGATTGATGGCCATCTAGAATGTGTTTCGATAAAATTAAAAACAAAATCCACAAAAGAAGATATTATTCATATCTGGGAAAGGTATCGTTCCGTTGTTCAAGATATGGATTTGCCCATGGCACCTAAACAACCTATTCATTATTTTCATAATCCTGCTTATCCCCAACCCAAACTTCATCGAAATTTGGATAAGGGCATGGCGGTTTCAATTGGCCGTCTACAAGCATGTCCTGTTCTCGATTATACCTTTACTCTACTTTCTCATAACACAATTCGAGGCGCTGCAGGTACCGCCATCCTTATCGGAGAATATTTAACAAAAAAGAATCTTCAAATATAAAATGTCGTCTAACACCCTTTTAAATATACTCTATTAGATTAAAAATTTGATACTTTTCCAAATATAATTTTTTAATTAACAGAACA
>JAQUPD010000023.1 GCA_028716785.1 Fidelibacterota bacterium | reverse complement strand
ATACTTATAAAAATCGCTTTTGGTGGATAAAATCATGGTTGTAGAGGTATCCATGGTGCTGGAGTAAGTATCCATTGTTTTCATAAATTCATAAAATTCTCGACTCTCTTTAGATTGGTTATAGGCTTGATTATAAATAGCCGTAGCTTCTGCATCAGCCTGCCCTTTTATTTCTTGGGCTCTTCGGTAGGCTTCAGAGCGAATTTGCAATAAATCCCGTTCTTTTTCACCATTTATGCGTGATGCTTCACCTTCTCCTTCACTCCGATAACGGTCTGCAATTCGTTTCCGTTCAGAGATCATTCGTTCAAAAACTTTTTCCTGGACTTCCTTTACATAGTTGATTCGTTTAAACTCAAAATCCAGAATTTCTATACCCAGATCTGCGCACCGTGCTTGCGCATTTTGAAGGATCATATCACCAATTTTTTCCCGGCCAACTTCAATTTCTTCTAGTGCAATATTTTCTTCAAGTGCAGTGGAATCAATAAGGGGTTTACGATTACTTTTGCGAACAATTTCAATAAGGTTATGGCTAGCAACAGCATTTCTGGTTTCACCGTCTATGATATCATCCAATCGAGAATGTGCGCCTTGTTCATTGTATAAACGTTGATAAAATTTTAAAGGATCGGTAATATGCCACCGTGCGTAGGTATCCACCCAAATAAAGCGTTTATCCTTTGTGGGAATTTGATTGGGGCGTCCATCCCATTCTAAATAGCGCTTGTCAAAGTAATGGAGTTCATCTAAAATGGGGACTTTAAAATGAATACCAGGAGTTGTAATAGCATCTCCAATGGGTTTTCCAAACCGCGTTTTTACAACTTGTTGTGTTTCATCCACGATAAACATTGCAGATAAGAGAGCAATGATAGCAACAAGCACTATGATGATCGTCATTGTTTTTTTCATAATATTCTCCTGCGTATTGCTTATTTATCCAAATTCAAAAGAGGTAAAATTCCTGAGGATGTTTCATCAATAATAAATTTTTTCCCCATTTGTGGAAGGATCGTGTTCATTGTTTCAAGATAAATTCGTTGTCGGGTCACTTCAGGACCTTTTTGGAATTCTTTAAAGACAGCGTTAAACAGAGCCGCTTCCCCTTTTGCATTATTCACCCGATTGATAGCATACCCTTCTGCTTCTTGTATTGTTTGTTCAGCTTCGCCTCTTGCCCGGGGAATTACCCGATTATATTCAGATCGTGCTTGATTAATAAGCTTTTCCCGATCTTGCTGAGCTTCATTGACTTCATTAAAAGAGGGTTTTACAGGATCTGGAGGCGTTACATTTTGTAACACAACCTGGTCAATTCTTAAACCACTTTCATAATCATTAGCCATTTTTTGGAGCTCTTCTTTTACGGTAATGGCAACATCCGCGCGACCAATTGTCAAAATTTCAGCGACCGTTCTATTTCCAATGACTTCTCGCATGGTTGCCTCTGCCATATCTCGCAGGGCACTTTGGGTATTTTGAATTCGAAAGAGATATTTATAAGGATCTTCAATACGATATTGAACCGTCCATTCAACAACAGCGACATTTAAATCTCCTGTTAGCATAATGTTTTCCTCTTCATAACTGCGCGTATCATAGACGGAATGGACTCCAGGTGAAAGGGTTCGAAATCCAAATTCTTCTTTTAACTGTCGTTGAACGGGAACTTTATAAACTTTTTCAATCCCAAAAGGAATTTTAAAATTTAATCCAGGATTTACCGTTCGGGTATACCGACCAAACCGTAAAATAACCCCAACTTCTTCTGCTCCCACTGTAAAAATGGAAGTAAAAAGAACAAGAAGAACAACCACTACAATAACAAATGATTTTAACATTTTTGGGTTACCTTTCACTTGTTCCTTAAAGGATGGCTTCCCATCTTGAGGACTCATAATACTTCCTCCTACCTTTTTTGTATGTTCATAACGTTGTAATGTATAAGAAGCTCAGCTATAATGCTACATTTCATTGAAAAGGCTACTTGATTTTTTAAGTTGTGCAAAAAATTTTTTGATTTTAAGGTTTAATTGTATATTTGAGATATGGACAATCAAACAGAATCTCTTTTTCAAGAAGAAAACAATAAATCCCGGGTAGATATTCTTGCCATCACGCCAGGTGATTTTCAGTTAGAGTTGGTTCACCAGTTGGATGACAAGGATGCGAGTGCAATTATTGATTTATCAGCGTTTCAAGAGGGGGATCTTGAAAAAAATGCCCGCTTTAATGCAACATCAGTCCGAAAATATTTTCATTATCCCAAAACATTTCCCCTTTTAGCACGTCATAAAGATATTCCCGTTGGTTATATAGTAGGGATTACATTAGAGTCTTTAAACAAAGAAAGTTGGGTAAAGTGTGATGACCATTGGGGATTGGGTGATACGGCCTACATCCATTCTTTTTTTGTCCATCCAAAATATGAACGTTTGAATTATTCCCGAATTCTTCTTTATGTGTTTACAAATTGGCTATCTGGCCTTGGATTTCGTTTTATAAGTGGCCATGAGCAAGAGGAAATCCTCGATAAATATTATTCATCCTGTGAAAAAATTAAACATTTTGAAAATTGGCAGAATCAGGGACAAGATTTTTGGTATTTTCGAAAAAAAATCTAATCTTTTAAATACGGTTTGTTTTTTCCGTTAAATCTTTTAATCGTTGAATCCGATCATTATCAAAAGCGTTTAGATCTGTTCGCCATCGCCAATTTCCTTTTGTTGTGCCGGGAAAATTCATCCTTGCGGTTTCATCCAGCTCTAAAATATCCTGAAGAGGTGTAATCATCCAAACGGCAATGGATTCCATGCCATACCGAATCATATTCCATGGAACGTCTTGCGGATCACAATGAAGTCTGTCAAGACATCGTTTTTTTTCGTCTGGAGAAGCATCATGCCGGAACCAACCGAGGGTTGTGTTGTTATCATGAGTGCCTGTATATACAACACACAATTCTGTGGTATAATTTTCCGGTAAAAAAGGATTATCATCACTATCAAAAGCAAATTGAAGAATTTTCATTCCTGGAAATTCAAAATCATCTCGTAGTTTTCTTACAGCATCGGTAATGACGCCTAAATCTTCTGCAACGATAGGGAGTATTCCCAAATGATCCCGAAGATATTGAAAAAATTCATGGCCAGCACTTGGTACCCACCGTCCTTTTTCAGCGGTTGTTGCATGAACGTCAATTTCCCAAACACTTTCAAAGCCACGAAAATGATCAAGACGAATATAGTCAACATATTCCAAAATGTGTTCAATGCGATGAATCCACCAAGCATAGTTTGTTTCTTTAAGACGATCCCAGCGATAATGGGGATTTCCCCAAAGCTGGCCAGTTCTGCTAAAAAAATCGGGAGGAACACCGGAAATAACATAAGGCTTACCTGTTTCATCCAATTTAAAAAGATCAGGATGACTCCATACATCCACAGAATTGTGTGAAATAAAGATGGGAATATCCCCAACAATTTGAATATGACGAGCATGGGCATATTCTTTTAATTGAAACCACTGACGATTAAAGAGATACTGTTCAAACATCAACTGTTGAATGGTTTCATCATATTCTGCATCGAGCTTTTTCAGGGCTTCTGGATGACGCCACTTATATTCTTCCGGAAATTCTGTCCAAGTGTTGCTGTGATAAATGGTTTTTAAAATGCAAAACCGGGCATAATCAATAAGCCAATAACTATTTTTGTCTATAAACTTATGAAATGCAGAGAATGTACTTTCTTGATTTCGTGTTTGAAAATAGGTCTCCTTAAACACGTGTCTCTTTTTTTCTGTAAGTGATTTGTCTGTAGCTAATATCTGATGATATACTGATTCAGATAAGAGATTTTCTTGTACAAGCCGTTCAGGATTAATAAGCATGGGATTACAAGCAAAGGCAGAAATACTTGCATAAGGCGATCCATTGGAATCAGGAATTGTAAGAGGAAGAATTTGCCACAGGGATTGACGTGCATCATGCAATTTATCAATAAATCGAAAAGCTTCATTGCCTAAATCACCTGTATCCCATGGCCCCGGTAATGAGGTAATGTGCATGAGAATACCGCTGGAACGTGTAAAAAGATGATTCAAAGTTAATCCTCCACCCTTAATGAATGGCCGTCTGAATGTCTGTCCGAATTTTGTAAATCATATCTTTCCATTCTAAAATTGGAATTTTATAGTCCCAATTTTCTTCCAGAAGATCGTAAGGACAGGTTTCCAAGATTTTTTGGATGACAACAAGAATTATCGTGAAATCATCAATATAATTTATGATTTTTAAAGGATAGCGCTTAAAACGCTTTATTGAAATATTTAAAGGTGATACAAGATAAATAGCTGTCCCAGCAATCCAAAGTTTTATAGAAAGAGAAGTTTTTCTGCTTTTTATTAAACGAAATAATAACTTCACTAACGCTGGAATCCCTTTTATAATATGTTTCAAGGCATCTTTTGTTGAAGTATTTAAAGGGTATGCTGGTCGTGATCTGAAATTCATAATTCAAATTATAACAAATACTCTTTTTTTAAAAGTATTTATAATATTCAAAAATGTTAAGTATGAGTATTAAAAGGGAAAATTGTATCCGCTTATATTTACACGAAAAGAATATTTGTTAGAAAATTTTAAATGTATTACTCAAGGAATTGTTTCTTCTTCTTTAATAACAAGTGATGGTGGCTTAATATAACATCTTTCTCTTATGTCTATTTCCATAAAATAATTATATCGTGTATTTTTTATGCTTAAGGATAACTCCTATTCAGAATCATTTTTCTTCTTTTTTCTCTATAAAGATTCTTAAATTTTAACCGAGGTAAAAAATTTTAATAACAGTCAGGTTCAGTAAAAAACGATTCAATAAATAAGAAGAAAGATGTTTCCAATTAAAGATAGTGTTGCTAAACGGTATTCCCCTATTGGTACGTGGGTTATTGTTTTTGTAAATGTTGTAATTTTTCTCTTTGAAATATCACTTCCTTCTGCGGATTTGGAGCAATTTTTCTCAAAATTTGCCTTAATACCTGCTCGTTATTTTGGGGATTTAAAGGAGTCAACAGGCGTCCATGGAATATTTGCCTATTATCCCTTTATCACGAATATGTTTCTACATGGTGGTTGGTCACATCTTATCCTTAATATGTGGTCATTGTTGATTTTTGGTCCTGCCGTTGAAGACCGTCTTGGAACATGTCACTATTTGATTTTTTACTTTCTTGTAGGGATTGCTGCTTCGTGTGCCCATGCTCTTGTTAATGAAAATTCTGTCATTCCAACAATAGGTGCATCTGGTGCTATTGCTGGTGTTATTGGATGTTATGTAAGAAAATTTCCTACCTCACGCCTTGTTGTTTTGGTTCCGTTTTTCTTTATTCCGTTGTTTTATGAAGTTCCTGCAATTGTTTTTTCTTTTTTATGGTTTTTAACACAAATTATACCAGGAATTATAAATTTATTAATACCCCAGGATGGAGGGGGAATAGCCTGGTGGGCACATATAGGGGGATTTGTCGCTGGTTGGATTCTTGCGCCCCTTATGAGTCAATCGACACAAAAGTATCGTACCTATTATGCTGATGAAGGAAGATATGGGTTTCAACCAGATGGTCGTAGAAAATAAGGAGAACACACATGACCATAATTAATATTTTTTGGCTTTTTATTATAATTTCTGCTCTGCAGCCTGTTTTGCATAGACATTTTCTTGACTCTATGCGGAAACGAAAGATTGCTCAAATAGAACAAAAGCGACGGACACGGGTAATTTTGTTAGTCCACAGACAAGAAACCATGAATCTCTTGGGATTCCCCTTAATGCGATACATTGATGTAAACGATTCTGAGGAAGTTTTACGCGCGATTCAAATGACAGACGATGAAATGCCAATCGATATCGTCTTACATACACCTGGAGGTCTTGTCCTTGCTGCTCTTCAAATTGCACGAGCTATCAAAAACCATAAAGGGAAAGTCACTGTTTTTGTTCCCCATTATGCTATGTCTGGAGGAACTTTGATTGCCCTGGCTGCCGATGAAATTGTCATGTGCAAACACTCTGTTTTAGGGCCTATTGATCCACAACTTGGACAAATGCCTGCTGCATCCCTGATAAAAGTTGTTGAGACAAAGCCTATTTCTGAAATTGATGATGAAACACTCGTGTTGGCTGATATAGGACGTAAAGCAATCCAACAAGTGGAAGATGCCGCTGTCGAATTGTTAAGCAAGAATATGGATGAGAAAAAAGCACGAGACCTGGCAAAAAAACTTGCTACAGGCACATGGACCCATGATTATCCCATATCTGCCGAGGAAGCCCTTTCACTTGGACTCCCTGTTAATACAGAAATGCTCAAAGAAGTCCTTGAGTTAATGACTCTGTATCCTCAACCTGTACGTCGACAAGGAGGTGGCGTTGAATACCTGCCTGTACCCCACTATCGTCAAAATGGAAAACAACACAAATAAGTTTTGAAGGTTTTAAATTTATCACTCCCTCCAATATGAAAGCTTTTCAGAGAAAAGTAATGATAGATCTTATTCTGTTGATCATCAAACAAATATGTTCGTTTGATAAGTCAACGTTCAATCATCAAGAGATGAAAACGTTAGCTTTTCAACAGAGCGGAGATAGAAATCAGTCTTTCACTATCCCTGATGAATTTATGTTGAACATGAAGTTATTTTGTTGTTATCCATACGAAAATTTCTAAAACCATCTATCGCTTTCGCTAAAGAGCTTCTCTACTTTTAATATGCGATAAAAATTCATAAAGACATGGTACTGATGTTTTGGACATCGCTATGTTACCCCCAGGATGGGGGAGATGCATTAGAACATTCAATTAGTTTAATAGATAATATTTATTCATTCATCTATCCTATAAGCAATCTCAATTTTATAAAAGGCGAAAATCCTTCCTTGTCCATTAACGACACTCTCTCTATATTCTTTAGATAAATAAGATTTGTAAGATAAACGAGTAAAGAAAGTTGAGAACTCCATGAAAAAAATATTTTTAAGTATCCTATTTTTTCTCATTTCGACCCTTTTGTATGCTGGCTATTCCTTTAGTCCTCTCCTTTTTATTCCATGGGGCGATGATGAATATTCTGTTCGTTATGAAACGTCTCCAGGAGGGCGATTTGGTCCTACAGCTTTTCATGTTGAAGATAATTATATCCAAATTTTAGATGCAAGGAATCAGGTCATAAAAGTTTTTGACAGAGGAACGGATTCCCTAGTACAAAAAATTTCGGTTCCTCATGAAGTAGCAGATGATTTCTTATTGATGAACGGAGAGGTATACCTTCTCACAGGCAATTGCGTGATCAAAATGAGTCAGGGAAAATCATCTGACGGGTTTACACCGTCTCATTACACAGAACGGATAACAGGACTTTATAAAGGCGAGAAAGATTTAATATATATGCCAACAACCAATGGCAAGACATTTTTTCTTGATAAAAATAAACAGCAGGCTGGAGAGATTCTTGAAGGTATTGTCTTGGGAAATCATCACCCTGTAAGTATCCAATTTAAGCCAGGGAACTCTGCACATGTTTCAACCTCTCTGGGGAAGTCATTTGTTTTGGATATTGACAATATGGGACTCATTCGTCTTATCGGAAATGATAGCCGAGGAGATCTTTATTTTTACTGTGAGCAAATTATTCAACAGGCACCTTTAAAAGTGAAACGGAGCCTTTGTGTTACAACAGCTGAGGGATTTGAACACACACGGATTGATGTGCCATTATACATGTGGACGGAAATATTCAGGGAATTTTATGTGGATAATGAGGGAAACATTTATCACATGATGAGTACAGAAGAGGGGATTCAAATCGTTGCTTGGCTGCGAACAGACGGAGATGATACTTTTTTTCAAGCCTATTCTTATCCAGATTCCTTGAATAAGGAGATCCATTTTAATCAAGAAAAGGATACGAAGTGGGAGGGAAATTCTGAAAACACTCATGAAAAATCATCCTCAAAAGGTGTAACACGCGATGAAGCCCTTGCTTTTGCTGATACCTATGTAAAACATATCTGGCAATGTCGGGCTGAAAATTTAACAAACGGTCGAATTACCGTAAATGGCATTGAGGTAGAGACTCCTTCCTGGATAAAAATCGGTCAAAATCAAAAAATTCCATATAAATGGGGTGGATTTAATACGTTGGATCAATTTGATGCGGGATTGTTAAATAACAAATATGCAGGAGATATTGCAACCAGTGGTGTAAGTAATGCGGCAGTTGGGGTAGATTGCTCTGGTTTTGTGAGCCGCTGCTGGAATTTATCCTCTCATTATTCTACGAGTATGATGAATTCAACCCCTGCTCTTTTTACGAAAGTTGCAGATTGGAATCAATTTTTACCAGCAGATGGTTTGCTCAAAGTTGGTCATGTAAGATTGGGCGTTTTACGCAATGCTGATGGATCAATCCTTGCTGTTGAAGCTGCTGGAAGTGGTACGGGTTGGAAAGTTGATTATAGAAATTATACCCTGGCAAATTTAACCGATTACACCCTTTTAAAATATACAGGGATAAGTGGTGGCACAGGTTGGCTCTCTCAACCTGAACTTCTTTCTGTGTTCTCCCTTCCAGGCGATTCGGTTCGGATTGAATGGACACCCTTTACTCAAAAGGGGGATGAAACAGGAATTAAAATTTTTTTTGAATCACTTGAAGGAATAGAACTCACCGTTAAGGATACCATAATTCCTCTCAATAAAAATGTTGTACTTTTACCCAAACCTGCAGACCCTCTGTTTGTTACGTTAGTTTCTGTGGATGATGCAGGGAATGAAAGTATCCCTTCAGATTCCTATGGAACATCGGGAATAGGCCTTGAAGAACCATTTTTGCTTGTTGATGGATTTACGCGCACAGGCTCCGGCGCAAGTTATGTCCTTCCTTATCATGATTTTTCTCTTGCCCCTGCAAAGGCTTTATCTCATTGGAATATTTCATACAATACCTGTGCTGCGAAGTCTATGAGTGAGGAAAAAATTTCTCTTATGGATTATCCGGACGTTTTTTGGAATGTGGGCGATGAAAGCACCATTGACGAAACTTTTTCAAATCAAGAACAAGAACTGATCAAAGAGTATCTCCAACAAGGTGGTCGTTTTGCTGCTACCGGGTCTGAAATTGGATGGGATTTAGACAATAAAGGCTCAGCATCAGATAAGGATTTTATACATAACTACTTAAAAGCAGCTTACGACGTGGATGATGCAGGAAAGGGTCCGGTAAAAATATTAACAGGGGTGTATCAAGATAACTACATAGACTTTGATGATGGTTCGCACGGTATATATGAAGAAGACTATCCCGATGGAATTAGACCCATCAATGGGGGGGTAGCTTTTTTAGAGTATCAATCCAATTCCTCCTATGTGGCAGGAGTGAGCTTTCAGGGAGTTGTACCAAATGGGACATCTGAATGCCGGACTGCTTTAGTAGGATTTCCTTTTGAAACGGTGTGGGATAAAGAACATCAACTGAAAGTGATGGCAACCTTACTTTATGAACTAGGGTTTGATTCCTATCCTCTTACTATACATACACCAACCCTTTCAGAAACATTTGTTTTACAGGGAAATTTTCCCAATCCTTTTAATGCATCGACAACTATTCGTTTTGCTCTCCCCATAATTTCCAATATTATCGTTACTATCTATGATATAACTGGGAAAAATGTTTTTTCCCAAAGAAAAGAAGATGTCGCTTCAGGAACTCATAGACTTTCTGTCGATCTTTCAGGTTTTTCAAGTGGCCTTTATGTGTACCAAATATCAGCTGAATCATTGAATGAAACGCGAACAGGGAAAATGACATTTATAAAATAGATTTATGTTATTATGAAAATTAGAGAGTTACAAAGCAACTTGAAATGCTGTATACTTTATTTATAAAATAATCTTCATGAAAGAGGAAGCTATAGAGTTAAAAACATAGGGGAAAAAATTTTCTTTATTTTACCCTTAGACTTTTAAATAATTTAATTAAGTGGCATTTTTTGTTGATTTTATTGCGCAAAGCTTACCACACATTGTGCAGACATCCTTTGAAAAGTCTTCGCTTTCTTTTCTCCGTTTTTTTGCAAGAATTGGGTCTAAAGCAACCTGGTATATTCCTTCCCAATTGAAGGTAGCACGATAGTGTGAGATGAGATCATCTTGCTCCCGTGCGCTAGGTACCCCACGGGCAATATCAGCAGAATGGGCAGCAATTCTTGATGCAATTACTCCATTTTTTACATCATCGACAGTGGGAAGGCAGAGGTGTTCAGAAGGAGTTACATAGCATAGAAAGTCAGCACCATAGTATGCAGCGAGAGCTCCGCCAATTGCACCTGTGATATGGTCATAGCCAGGAGCAATATCTGTGGTAAGGGGACCCAAAACATAGAAAGGGGCACCCTTGCAGATAGATTTTTCCAACCTTACATTGGCCTCTATTTCGTTTAGTGGAATGTGCCCCGGACCTTCTATTATTACCTGTACATCGTTTTCTAATGCTTTTTTTGCCAATTCTCCCAGTGTTATTAGCTCTTTAAATTGGCCGGCATCACTTGCATCTGCCAGGCACCCAGGTCTTATGCCATCACCTAGACTCAGTGTAACATCAAATTTTTTTGCAATGTCAAGAAGTCTGTCATAATTTTCATAAAGAGGATTTTCAGCTTTGTTTTTTTTCATCCACTGGATGGTCAAAGACCCTCCGCGACTTACAACTCCAAGAAGACGAGGATTTTTTCCTAAGGTATGCAGGGTTTTTTGCGTAACTCCACAGTGCACAGTTATATAGTCAATTCCTTCTTCACATTGCTTTTCTATTGATTCAAAAAGCTCATTTGGTGTCATATCAGTAATATCTTTATCTTTTTTCATGAATTCTGCAGCAATTTGATAGATTGGCACAGTTCCTAACATCACAGGGCATTGTTGAAGGATTGCTTTTCTGATTTCAGATAGATTTCCACCTGTAGATAAATCCATTACACTATCCGAGCCATAGGCAATTGTGACTTTTAACTTTTCAAGTTCCTCGTCAAGGTCAAAATGATCCGGTGATGTACCAATATTTGCATTTATTTTGGTGCGTAGCTTATTTCCAATAGCTACAGGGAGAAACTCGCGTTTGGTGTTTTGTGGGATAACGATAGACCTTCTGCAATTTCTTTTCTTATGAACTCAGGGTCTGTCTTTTCATCCTGGGCAACGATTTTCATCTTGTTTGTGATGATTCCATCTTTTGCGTCTTTTATTAATGTCATTTTTACCTTTGTTTTATTATAAAGCACTTTTTATAGAAAGCAGAAGGGTTAACCGTTCTTGTCTTGTTTTCCGATAGAACAAGGGAGAATATCCCTAACGCAACAGACTCAAATTCTACATGTAGTGTTTTTCATGTCTTTCGGATATACCATAGCATGCTCACTTTTTAATCTTCAAAGCCGCTATAATATCCTGAGCAACTTTTTTGCCAGAAAGTAGCATTCCTCCAAAGATAGGTCCCATCCTTGGTGCACCGAAAGCAGCATTTGCAGCCATACCGCAGACATACACTCCAGGGCAAATTTCGCGGGTATTTTTAAGGATAAGATTTTCAGCTTGTTCTGCCCACATGGATTTCTCGCCTACAATTTTGCCTGTGGGAGTATTGAACCGGATGTCTGTCTTGCGTTCAATAACATGGAGAAGTTCAAGGGGATGTCCACTAGCCTCAATAACATATTTGGCGTTTATAGAAAGAGGATCAACATGCAGGTTCGCCATTTCTACTGGAGACCAGTTAATCACCAGTCCTGTAACCCGACCCTCCCGAATAATAGCATCTTCTGCAGTTATACAATTGAAGATCTTTGCCCCAGCTTTTATCGCGGCTGATCCGATGGTGGTAACGCTCTCTATTGCATCAGCTGTATAATATCCTAATTCATACTCACGGGTATGTATTTCAAAAGCGTCGAGGATTTCTTTCCCTTGCTTTTGCACGACAATTTCATTGAACATCATTCCACCACCCCACATGCCACCACCGATGCTGAGTTTTCGTTCAAATACAGCTACTTTCACGTCAGCTTTTGCTAAAAAGTAAGAAGCCACTAAACCCGAGGGACCGGCTCCAACAATTGCTACATCCACATTTGAATAGTCGATAAGCTTTTGTGAAAATCGCTCTACAATTGCTCTGGTTATCGTTGTTTCGTTTAGTTCCATTTTTTTATCCCTTTTCTGCTATTTTTAGTTTCGTTGATATATAAAGAACCTTTTCTATCACATCTGCTGGAGTATAACCCAAAAGACGGACGATGGGCTCTTTTCCTACTTCACCACGGTCAAAAATGACATCTGGCACTTTACCAATTCTATTTATGGCTTCCTGAGTGCCCCACTCTAGAGAGGAACCCTCCTTGATCTTGATTTCTTCGGGCTCTTCTTCCCGATTAAATGAACTCACGATCCAGCCAGCCTCTTTGCAGAGTTGCACAATTTTTTCGGAAAAAACAATATTCATAGCCGATCGATAACTTGGGTCTGTACGCATGGCCGTAAGGACAATTTTAGATATATGTTTTGTAACTCCGAAATCGGGATCATGTAAGGTCTCCACATTGTCACCGACTCTGATAATTCTTCCTGGGATGCCAGCTATATCTTCGAAGTTCTCAGCAAAAGGTAGTGCATATACAAGGTTTGACTGAACTTCTGGTATGATATTTCCGCATTGGGAGTATTTAAGCATGTTGATAGCTTTTTTGAGTTCTTGTACACACATCATTCTGGCACTTTCACGAAAGAGTTCAGCCCCATGATTTGTTGGACCATGACCGCCTCCAAGTCTTAAAGAAAATCGGATAGCCGTCGTTGTGTATTCTTTCGCACGCTTGATGGCATCTGGTACACTCCTTCCCTTGGCAAGTTCAGTAGCAATTGCGGCTGAGAATGTACATCCGGTGCCATGGGTATCCATTGTTTCTATGCGAGGGGAAGCATATTCATAGAAGCTCTTACCATCAAAAAGAGTATCTCGAGCTTCACCAGGTAGGTGTCCGCCCTTGATGATCACATAAGGCACTCCTTTTGCATAAATTCTGCGAGCAGACTCTCGAATGTCTGTATCTGTTAGAATTTTTATGTCTGCAAGAACTTCAGCTTCAGAAATGTTTGGGGTGATCACAAATGATAGGGGAATCAATTTTTTAACGATACATTCTATTGCATCTTCTTGAAGAAGTCTATCTCCACTTTTTGCCACCATAACAGGATCAAGTACAAGGGTCTTTATGCCATATTCTCGAATCTTGCTTGCAACAGCCTGAATGGTGTGGATGTTTGAGAGCATGCCTATTTTAGCAGCGTCAATCCCAATATCTGATGCAACTGCATCGAACTGTGCTTTTATGAAATCAGGAGGAACATCATGGATTGCATAAACGCCAAGGGTGTTTTGAACAGTTAGAGCAGTGACTACGCTCATTCCAAAGCCGCCAAGAACGGTAATCGTTTTAAGATCTGCTTGAATGCCAGCCCCTCCCCCAGAATCAGACCCAGCAATCGTTAAAATACATGGCAACTTCATTTGCAATATCCCCTTTTTTAATATAAGACATATTATCTGTTAAAGTGATAATTATATAGCCAATTTTTAATGTGTAATTCTGCTTTTTGATCTTTCCTCCGCTGGCATTACCCAGATCAGGTTCACAGGGTGTTTTCTCAGCCCTTACGAGCACCCCTACTCTTTTAACTTAAAGGATTTATCACAATCTGTCAAATTTCTTTTTTAAAAATTTAGATGGATATCAAAGAAAATAATATTCTCTACGTTAAATCCATCAAAAAAACGCGGTATGACTCCCTATCACTTCTTTTTGAATAAAAATATATAGTTACACAGGATAAATAAATAAAATATTTTAAACCATATTTCTGGAAGGAAGTTTTTCTACTATTTTGTAGCAATTGCTAAATGATTTATAAAGTTGTTTATCCTAAGAAAAGAAAAATGGTATTTCACGATTATTACAAGACTCTTAAAATGATAATGTCCTAAAAATATTTTAAGAAATACTGTGAAAAAGTTTTTCATATTAATTTAAGTATTGACTATAAATCTAAGAAAAGAGAAATTGTTCTATTATAAAATTCTTAAGTCTACAAACAATAGAAGAGAAACTCACAGGTTAGAGGTTTAAAGCATAACATGATAAAAGGGAGAGGTGTAAAAATGTCAAGGTATAAATGCATCGTATGTGGCTATATTTACGACCCAGAAGAGGGAGATGAAGATTCGGGAATAGAACCAGGTACTCCTTTTGAAGATTTGTCAGAAGATTGGGTATGTCCTATATGTGGTGCAACGAAAGAGATGTTTGAACCTATCGACTAAGTGGACATTTCCATTCAAGCAGGTGCACCATTAGCAAAGACGAAAATCTTTATTTTTATAAAAGGATCCTGGATTACCTAAGCTTAATCTTTGATAAAGAAGAGGGGAAGAGATGATAAAAAAGTTTCTTATGATACTTTTTATGTTACTTGTTGTATGGGTTCCTTTATCATTTGCTGTGGCGATTGATGGTGAAATATCGCCTGATGAATATTCGAAAGCAGATGTCTTTGATAAAGGAAATTTTAAACTTTTGTGGGAATTTAGTAAGGATACGGTTTACATGGCCATAGAAGCAAAAACACCAGGATGGATTTCCATTGGCTTTGATCCCGGAAAAATGATGTCTAAATGCGATATGATATTGGCTGTTGTTAATGATAGTCAGGAAATCGAAATCTATGATGAATGGTGCAGACGTATGATGGGTCCTCATGAATCCGATATAAACCTGGGTGGTACAGAGGATCTTCTTTCTTATGCTGGATCACGTCATGAAGACACTGTCATCATTGAATTTTCTCGCCTTTTGGATACAAAAGATGTGTACGATAAAGCGATTCCTACTTCAGGTCAATTCAAAATTAACTGGGCGTATGGGGCTAGTAATGACATGACAAAAAAACACAAAAATGCAGGAAGTGCCAAAATTCTTATGGAAGGTAAAAAATAAATGTTTCTTTATGAAATCTTCTATCAACATTCCATAAAATATTTGCTGAAAAGGAAGGAACGATGATGCTTATACCTTTACATGGATTATTTATGGGGCTTGGATTTATCTGTATGGTTATTGCTATCGTTATTGCTCGTTATTTTAGAAAAAAAAGGTGGTGGCTTAAATTCCATAGAGGATTGAATATTTCAGCTTCCAGTTTGGCACTTATTGGAATCCTTATCGCTTTGATCATGGTGACTCCCGCTTATGGAATGCAACTTCCTCTGTTGCACCATCTTTTTGGACTTGCAACCCTTGTTCTTCTTATTGCAGAGCCACTTTTGGGATTTTCCATTTTCAAAACTACCAATAAGAAAAAAATCATGAGATTAAAAAAGATGCATCGGATTATTGGACGAATAACACCCGTTCTGTATCTTATAACGATAATCATTATTGAGTTTGTCATAAAAGACTAAAAGTCATTTCCAATCGTATAGATTTTCACACCAACAAGAAAAACGAAAAAGGTGGACATGAAATCCACCATGTTATAGGAATTATTGAAAGGACTCTTGTTCCTTTCATGAGTTTAACGAACGTTCTGTTTTAATCCATATGGGGATAGCGGTAATTTTTGGGTGGAAGGAAATTTTCCTTAATTGTCCGCATGGAAACCCAGCGCATCAAATTTGCAGGGGATCCCGCTTTGTCATTCGTGCCAGAAGCGCGAGAGCCACCAAAAGGCTGTTGTCCAACAACGGCACCAGTTGGCTTATCGTTGATGTAAAAATTTCCTGCTGCATGACGTAGCAGTGTTTCAGCTTTTCGAAGAGCAGAACGGTCTTTCCCAAAAATAGCTCCTGTTAAACCATAAGGACTTGTTTCATTGCAAAGAGCTAAAGTTTCTTCATAAGCAGAGTTGTCATAGATAAAAATTGTTAAAACGGGGCCGAAAATTTCTTTCTCCATGGTGACAAATTTTGGATTTGTTGTAAGAATCGTAGTGGGTTCTATAAACCATCCTTTCGAGCGATCATAGCCTCCACCCGTGATAATGTTTGCTTCAGAGGATTCTTTTGCAAGATCAATATATTTTGTGATGCTGGTAAATGCTGCCTCATCAATAACGGCACCCATGAAATTTTTAAAGTCTGTTGGGTCACCCATGGGAATGGAATTGACCGTTTCTATGTATTTATCTTTGAGAGTATGCCAGAGGGATTTTGGAATATATGCCCGTGACGCGGCTGAGCATTTTTGTCCTTGATACTCAAAAGCACCTCGCACTAGAGCTGTGATCAGTTCATCAGGATCTGCTGATTCATGGGCAAAGATAAAATCCTTTCCTCCCGTTTCACCTACAATACGGGGATAGGTTTTGTATATAGTAATATGGGTGCCTACTGTTTTCCACATATTTTGAAAAACCGCTGTTGATCCCGTAAAATGAATTCCTGCAAGATTATCATGCTCAAGGACAAATTTTCCCACGTGGGATCCTTTTCCTGGAATAAAATTTATTACCCCATCGGGTAATCCAGCTTCTTTAAAGAGCTGCATGAGAAAATAAGCAGAATACACAGCTGTCGATGCTGGTTTCCAAAGGACTGTATTTCCCATTAAAGCTGGTGATGTTGGAAGGTTACCTGCAATGGAGGTAAAGTTGAAGGGCGTTACAGCAAAGATAAATCCCTCAAGGGGACGATATTCTAAGCGATTCCAGGATTCTTTTGTGTTATACAGAGGTTGATCTCTGTAAATCTGATACAGGTAATGGGCATTAAAATTAAAAAAATCAATGAGCTCACAAGCACTATCAATTTCAGCTTGATAAACAGATTTACTTTGTCCTAGCATGGTGGCGGCATTTAAAACCGAACGGTAATCGGTTGATAACAATAAGGCCATACGCTTAAAAATTGCAACTCGATCCTCCCAAGGTATTTCAGACCACGTTTCCCACGCTTTCTCTGCAGCCTTAATGGCCATCCTAACTTCTTTTTCACCCGCTTGATGAAAAATTCCTACATCGTGCTGATGATCATGGGGAATGCGACATTTTCCAAGTTGACCCGTTCGGACTTCTTTTCCACCAATTATTAGAGGAATTTCCAGTGTTGATGTTTTTAATTCCTTAATTTTTTTTTCTAGCTGTGCCCGTTCAACACTTCCAGGCGCATACGACAAAATAGGCTCATTAACAGCCGTTGGAACCTTAAAAATTCCATTACTCATCTTTCACCTCATCATGGTTAATGTTTCTCTCATCTCTTAAGAATTGTCTTCAACTTATCTCTTTTGTACCATTTTTCCCATGAAAAATTGACATGCTTTTGAATCCCGAAGAAGTTAATCCTTGTGATAAAGATCACGAATTGTCCTCGGAATAGCGATTCTACGTTAAATGTCTTAAAAAGTCCTTGCACTTTCAAAAATGGATTAAGTAACATGAAAAAAGACAAGGTGTTTCATGATGGTGTATGTAAGTAAAAAAAGCTTTAATATAAAATTTGGGAGATGATGAAGTTTTTAAAGGAAATTATTTTTGTGTTGTTATATGCAGGATTTCTTGGCGCCCGAACCTTTTCAGTTTTGGAGTTTCGGGAGCTCCCCTCGGATTTTAAAGCGCAAATCGATCCGGAATTGGATAACGATATGAACTTTTGCACCGTTTTGCGGGTTGAAAGTACCCGAGCAATTGATATTTCTCTGAAAGAAAATGTTTATCGCACAGAAAAATTTAGTTCAGGGAAGTTTTATTTTTATATCTCTTCTCGTGAAAAAAGTATCACCTTACGCTCACCTAACTATGAACCGTTAATCCTTGAGGCTCCTGAAGGGAATTTTAAACCGGGTACGGTCTATTTTCTGAGGGTTGATACAATCGATGATGTAGAAGCGACCTTTCACATCACACCTGCCGACGCACTCCTTCGTGTCGATGGTAATTTATGGACTTCCCCTAAAAACAAGCTATCCCTAGGGAGCCACACAATTGAAATTACCAAGGAGGGTTATGAAGCAGTTTACGAAACCCTCTCAGTGAATCCTCGATCAAATAGTTTTAATTATATCCTTACCCCACAAAAAATACCCCAATCATCTATACAAAAAGAGATAGCCCAGTAATTTTTGAATTGCTTTCTTTTACGAATATTCCAGCAATAAGATCTCTTCCGTTAAGGATACTCTTTTTTTGAGGATAGTATTATCAGGACATCCGATGAATCAATTTTAATAATCCAACAGGATTAAAAATTCTCACCATGACAAATCTTGTGGATAAATAGAAATATATCCTTTACAGAAAGATTCTTTTAATGCGTAAATGAGGTTTGTAACCATTGTACGCTGTTATCAATTAAGGAGCGGTAAATAGCTTATCCTCATATAGATCTATAGACTGTTGTTTCATAATAAGGCCAGACATAAGGGAAATTTTAAAAATTAAAGAGAGGATATGAATCAGCATATCTCTTATCTAAATTAAATATCAATCCTTAAGGAGATAAAACAATGCAAAAAATAAAATGGGGCATTTTGGGAACTGGACGAATGGCAGAAATTTTTACAACAGAATTACAGTATCTTCCCATGGCGAGTGTGCAGGCAGTTGGCTCCAGAGATATTCACAAGGCAAATACGTTTGCAGATCGTTTTAAGATTCCAGAGCGCTTTGGGTCATACGAAAATTTTGTCCGGGATGCCTCAGTTGATGTCATTTATGTGGCAACTCCTCACTCATTTCATAAAGAAAATACCTTGCTTGCCTTAGAAGCAGGAAAACATGTCCTTTGTGAAAAACCCTTTGCTATAAATTTTCAGGAAGCAGACGTGATGATTCAAACAGCTCACCATAAAGGGCTTTTTTTAATGGATGCGCTTTGGGTGCATTTTACACCGCTTATGCAATGGCTTAAAATGTCTGTAGAAGAGGGATATCTTGGAAATCTTGGTATGTTTTCAGGCGCCTATGGTTATGCGATGGCTTTTGATCCTTCCAGTAGGATTTTTAACCCTGCCCTAGGTGGAGGCGCTCTTCTTGATGTGGGAATTTATCCCCTTTCAACAAGTATCCGCCTCCTTGGAATCCCTGAGGATGTTGTTGCTTTAGCAAAACGCGGTAATACGGGCATTGATGAGCGGACAGGGTGTGTTATGAAAACAGGCGATGGAAAAATTTCCGTCTTTTATACCGCTGTTATAAACCAAATGCCCTTGGATTTTACTGTGATGGGTGAGAAAGGTATAATCACCGTTCCCGGCCCTTGGTGGCATCAAGACAGGTTGATTATCAAGCCAGTATCAGGCAATCCTCAAGAAAAGACATTCCCTTTTGAACATCGAGGATATGGTTACATGGCACAACATGTGATGATGTGTATTCAAAATGGAGTTACGGAAAGTCCTATTCTTCCCCATTCCCAAACGCTATCCATTATGAACACAATGGACAAAATCCGTCAGGCGATTGGATTAACATATCCCATGGAAGAAAAAATGCTTCCCTAACGTATTGAGTATTCACGGGATTTTCTAATCTTGTTGGATATCAATTTTCCATACCATATCATTAAGGGGAAACTGTATTAAAAATAATTTTTGAATTCATCAAATGGTTAGGTAGATGGAAAGGGATTTTCCTGCTAATTTAAGAAATCTAAAGAGAAATTTTTTATGATATAGAGGGATTCGAAATGAGGATGGAGGATAAGAATTTCATCCTACCAATTCTATCATCAAGTATCGGCTTGGAAAACACCTATAAAATAGCCATCCGTATCAAAATCCTGAGGTAAAAGGCGAAACCAGGGTGTTTCTTGAGAAAGAATGGGAATATTTTGCGTTTTTAAAATGTGAGAAACAGAGAGGGGTTTTAAATGAGGCCATGTTTTTAAAAGATAGTCTATTTGTGCTTCATTTTCGTTGGGCAGGATAGAACAGGTGGCATATACTAACCGTCCACCATGTTTTAAAAGGGGGATATTTTCTGTAAGAATTTTTTTCTGTAGGGATGTAAACGTGTTGAGACGTTCAGGTGAGAGATTCCATTTAAGATCCGGCCTGCGTCGAAAGGTACCGCTACCAGTACACGGCATATCCAGGAGCAAGATATCTGCTTGTGCACGTCGGGTTTTAAAGATTTCTTTTTGATCCATCACAAGGATGTGAGCATCTGCCCGGCGACTTCGTTGCATAAGTTCTATAAGGCGTTCTGGATATTTATCGGTGGCAATAAGTGTTGCTTTGTTGTGAGTAAGGGCTGCAAGATGAAGGGATTTTCCCCCAGCGCCGGCACAGGCGTCAATGATGACGTCGTGAACAGTGGGATTTACTGCACGGGCAATAAGCTGACTTCCTTCATCTTGAATGTCTACCAATCCCTGGCGATAGATAGGATGATGGGTAATGTCTATGTTTTTTACCATGCGAAGAGCTTCCGGCAGGATTTTCCCGGGTTGGAACGCGAAGTCAGGATACGTTTGTTTTAATGCTGACCTTGATGTTTTTAAGGTATTGACTCTGAGATGGAGTCCTGCAGGTTTTAAAAGAGTCTGAGCAAGGTTGATTAAGGTAGTGTTATCCATCGTTTCAGATAAGTGAAGCCATAACCATTCAGGAAGACTAAAGCGGATGTGGGGAGGCATTTCTTTGTAAAGAGAGGGAGTGTTTGTGCGTTCCCAAGCATGAAAAATTTCATCCTTTTTTTTGAAAAGAGGTAGAGCAATTGACGGATATAGGTCTCGATAAGCACGGACAATTAATGTTTCAACTGAAATGGTAGGGGAAAGAGATGTAGATACATTTCTACATACTTCCCATTCAAAGCGTGATTTATGGCGAATGGCGTGCCAAAAGATTTTGGATATTGCCTGTCGGTCTCGTTTTCCTAAAAAGTGTTTTTTTTGAAAATAATTTTTGATCACCCTATCACACGGATGGCAATCTTGGGCGAGTACTTCACGATATAATTCAGTTGTAAGAGAAAGAAGAAGGGGACTATTCATAAAGAGGTGCTAACCGACTGTTTTTTTTGTAATCATAGTGAGGAATTCTGCGCGTGTTTCAGGATCATCATGAAATTCGCCTAAAACCGTTGAGGTGGTGGTATAGGAATTTTTCTTTTCAACACCACGCATCTGCATACACATGTGCTGACCTTCCACCACAACACCGACGCCAATAGGCTGAAGGATATTCCAAATTGCTTCTGCAATTTGACGGGTCATGCGTTCTTGTATTTGTAAACGCCGGGAATACATTTCCACAATTCGGGGGATTTTACTAAGTCCCAGAATTTTTCCATCGGGGATATATCCAACATGAGCAACACCAAAAAAGGGAAGCATGTGGTGCTCACATAAGGAAAAGAAGTCGATATCTCGAACAATCACCATTCCTCTTGATTCTTCTTTAAAAATAGCATCGTTAACAATATCTTCCAGTTTCGCGTCATATCCCTTTGAAAGGAATTCCCATGATTTTGCCACGCGATAAGGCGTTTTTTCCAATCCTTCGCGGGAGGGATCTTCACCAATCTCTTTTAATAAATCGAGCGTAATTTCTTCCAGTTTTTTAAGTCGTGCATTTGTCATTATTTATTTTTGCTCCTAAATAAGGGGTTTTATTAACTTCCACTGAGATTAGTTTTACAGGAGGTGGAAAGGCATCTTTAAGGGTACTCATAAAAAATAGTGAGATGTTTTCTATAGTTGGAAGATGATGTTTAAACCAGGGGATATCTTTATCTAACTGAGTAGTATCTAAGGGGGATAAAATTTTTTCTTTTATAATTTTTTCCACATCAAAAAAATTGATCATCATTCCACTTTTTGGATCCACAGGGCCTCGTAATCCAAGGATTACTTCAAACGTGTGTCCATGTACCTGATGATACTTTCCATATTTTTGCTGATTTTCTTCCTCAGTAAGGTTTGCATCATCATACCGGTAGGCTGCTGACAAAAAGGTCCGCGTATAGAGTTCTATTATTGGAAGTTTATTCACCACGATATGCTACCCAATTATTCTCAGTTTCCCACAACTTTAGTTCATAAAGCATACCAGGCTCAAGAACTTTTTCAAGTTCTTCCCACATTAAAACAATCACATTTTCAGAGGTAGGAATTACACCTTGTAAAAAATCCACATCTGTATTCAGAAATTTATGGTCTACTTTATCGATAATTGTTTCTTGGATGATTTTTTTTAATTTTTTTAAATCGATAATCATGCCAGTTTCAGTAGGAATTTCGCCCTTGATGGTTACTTCAAGAAGATAATTATGGCCATGCCCATGAGGCCAACTGCATTTTCCATAAATATCCCAATTGGTCTTATCATCAAGTGTTGGATTTCTTAGAACATGGGATGCAGAAAATGTGACACGTTTTGTTAGATATATCATAGAATTATTCCTTGCATTTCAATGAATCATTCATGAGTGGTACTTTCATGAAAATGTTACGTGTTATTCCATCTCGAGCGGTGGTTCAAGGCCAAGGCGTATCATGGTTGCGTGTCGTTCATACCGCTCTACACATTCCTGACAGAAATAAACCCCGTCATTAAAGAGATCTTTGATTAATTTTTCTGGATCTTTTTCACCGCAAAGAGAACATGTTTTATTACATAATTTCTGATGGGTGTTCTTTGTATTGTGAGTCACGATATCTTCACTCTCAATTCTATATGCTGCATAAAAAGTACGCTTCGGGTTTGTTATAAGGACATTTTTTTCAATTTTTCGGTGATTTATCCTCCGTTTAGGGAAGATATTTTACCAAATCTTGAATTTTATCCGTTTTTTCCCAGGTAAAACCACAATCTTCTCGTCCAAAATGGCCATAGGCAGCACTATTTCGATAAATGGGTCGTTTAAGATCCAGGTGGTCAATAATTTGACGGGGTTTCAGAGGGAATTCTTTACGAACAATTTCAGCGAGTTTTTCATCATCAAGTTTTCCTGTTCCAAAGGAATTCACAAAAACAGAAAGAGGTTCAGCCACGCCAATAGAGTAGGCAAGTTGGATTTCACATTTTTCAGCAAGATTGGAGGCTACTATATTTTTGGCAATATAGCGAGCCATATATGATGCAGAGCGATCCACCTTTGAAGGATCTTTTCCAGAAAAAGCACCACCCCCATGCCGAGCATATCCACCATAAGTATCTACAATAATTTTTCGACCTGTTACCCCTGAATCAGCTTGAGGGCCGCCCAACTCAAATCGGCCTGTAGCATTAATATGCATCGTTGTTTTTTCGTCAAGAAGATTTCCAAGGACGGGTTTAATCACCATGTTTATTACATCCTGCCGAATTTTATCCATATCAGCATCTTTACGGTGGTGAATGGCAATAACAACCGAACTTACGCGGGCAGGAACGCCATCGTGATATTCAACGGTAACCTGACTTTTGCCATCAGGAAGAGCCCACAAAAGTTCTCCCTCTTTACGAAGGTTGGACAGCCGTTGGGTAAGTCTATGCGCTAACATAATAGGCAAAGGCATAAGCTCTGGTGTTTCTTTGCAGGCATATCCAAACATAAGTCCCTGATCTCCAGCCCCCTGTTCATGGCCTTCTGCTTCTTCAACACCCCGCTTAATGTCGGGCGATTGAGGATGAATGGATACAATCACAGCACAATTTTCGTAACTCAATCCGCTATCATAGCTATCGTATCCAATACGTTTCAATGTTTTTCGGACAATGTCGGGAATTTCAACGTAACATTCCGTGGTTATTTCTCCAACAACCATAACGAGTCCTGTTGTCACAAGTGTTTCACAGGCTACATGGGCTTCTGGATCCTTTGCCAAAATTGAGTCCAAAATAGCATCAGAAATTTGATCACAGATTTTGTCAGGATGTCCCTCTGTTACAGATTCAGATGTGAAAAATGTTTTTCGCAAAATTTGTCTCCTTTTGTTAAGTGTCGTGCTTCCTCTTTTCCTAATTCTATTCAATAGTCTCTGAAAAGTCACCAAGGTTTAAAGACTTCAATTGCCCTTTGACAATGGCTTTTTGACCGATAATGGTGCTAGTGAGGAGCATGTTCTCTACTGTGGCTTCCTCATAAATGATAGAATCGCGGATGACAGAATTTTTTACCGTGGTTTTTGAAGAAATCGAAACATTAGGACCAATCACGCTTTCATTGACAACCGCGTTAGGGCTTATATAAACGGGAGGAATAATCACACAATGTTCTGTATTTTTGGTGTCAAGAGTCTTCTCGTTTTTTTGAAGCAAAACCCGATTTGTCTCCAGCAGTGTTTCTTTTTTGCCACAATCCATCCAGTTATCAATTTCAGCGACTGAAAAAAGTTCTCCTTGTTCCATCATAAGTTTCAAAGCATCGGTAAGTTGAAACTCACCTCGGGTACGCTTGTTATCACGAATAAGCTTTTCAAGCGCTGCTTTTAACAAGCCTTGATGTTGTATCAAATACAATCCTGCAATCGCTAGGTTTCCAGGTGGATTTTCTGGTTTTTCAACCATTGATATAACGTATCCCTTGTCATTTGTGACGACAATCCCAAAGTGTTTTGGGTCATCAACCTGCACTACACCAAGAGTATTGGTTTTGCGGGCAATAAAGGCGTTATAATCGGTATTAATAATGGTATCCCCCAAAACAATTAATACAGGATCATCACAGTCTTCGAGTCCATACAAGACAGCATGACCAAGACCTAACTTCTCTTTTTGCTCTGGAAAATCGCATGAAAGCCCTTGAAGGGTTGAAAAATACTCAATCACTCGTTCTTTTTTGTATCCTACAATGATAGATAAATGGGTAATTCCTGCTTGTTTTAATGTATCAGCAATATGACCAATAATAGGTTTTCCAGCAACTTGAAGCATCACTTTTGGGCGTGTAAGGGTATGGGGTAGAAGTCGGGTTCCCATACCCGCTGCAGGAATAATTGCTTTCATAGAGTCAATACCTCTGTTTCTCCTATTCAAAATCTTCTTTAAACAGCTTGTCGTTTATAATGGATTTTTGAAATTTAAGTTTGTTCATCACTTTATCTTGTAACTCTCTGGCGGGATCTTCACCATGAAGTTTTAGCATGTAGTTAAGGGCGATGACTTCAACGATAACTGTAATATTTTTTCCTGGATAGATAGGTAAGGTAATAAAGGGAATATCGACGTCCAAAATTGTATTTTTTTTGTTATCAAGGCCAAATCGTTCATATTGTTCTTCGGAATTCCACTCCACCAATTCAATTTGGACCTCCACGCGTTTTCTAGAGCGAACAGCACGAATACCGAAGGTCTTACGGACATCAACAACGCCGAGACCTCGAATTTCCAGAGTATTTTGGAGGATTTTTTCACCGTAGCCTATAAGGATGGTTTCGCTTGTTTTTTCTATATTTACCACATCATCCGCCACTAATCGGTGGCCACGCCCAATAAGATCAAGGGCAATTTCACTTTTTCCAATGCCACTTCGTCCTGTCAGTAAAATACCAACCCCGTAAATATCGATAAGCGTCCCATGGATATTGATACGGGGCGCAAATTCCTTATAGAGAAATGAATTAATTTCCTGAAGAAAATCGGTATTATCTACGTTTGTTTGTAAAAGAGGGATTTTCATCTCTGTGGCTAAATCAACAATCAGCTGAGGAATTTCAAGACCTTTTAAAAGAATTACACCAGGAATTTCGTAAGAAAACATGTGCTGAAAAATAGATTTCATAGCAGTGGCTGAGATAGTGGAGATAAATTTGATTTCTTTATTTGTAAGGATTTGCAAAGAATTAGGAGAAAAAAAATCCCAGTAACCAGCTAATTCAAGTCCCGGAATGTTTACTTTAGACGAACGAATAACATTTTTTCTGCCTACCCGACCGTTCAACTGAACGATCCGCAGTTTAGCACCAATCTCGTTCAATAATCGCTGAATTGTAAGCTCAAGACTCATAGTTATAATTTATCTTTATATTTTTTTAATTGCCGTACCATTTTTTCTACGACTAAATCGATTGTTTTTGTGAGTTCACGACTTTTATCTTCAACAGTTAATGTTTTTCCGGGGACATTCACAATGAGTTCACCTCTTATTTGACCTGCTTCTGCGTCTTCCAAAATAACGTGGACATCAATGATTCGATCAAAAACTTTTGTTAGCCGGTTCAATTCCTTATGAATGTATTGTTTTAACGTTTCTGAAATATCCACACGCCGTGCAGTAATTTCAACTCTCATCATGACCTCCATTTGTCTTTTTTTGTTTATGTTGTTTGGCAGCTCGCGGATGCGCTTGTTTATAGATTTCTTTAAGCCGCCCTGTATTAACATGCGTATAAATTTGTGTTGTGGATAAGCTGGAGTGTCCAAGTAATGTTCGCACTGCTTGAAGATCAGCCCCATTTTCAAGAAGATGCGTGGCAAAAGAGTGTCTTAATACATGTGGACTGTTTTTTTGTGCTCCTTCTGAAAAGGCGGAAATAATTTTTTCTATGCGGTATTGAACATCTCGTGGACTAATTCTTTTGTTATGGTTAGAGATAAAAAGGGGAGATGAGGTTTCAAAAGTCCCAAATTTATCTTTTCTAAAAGACAGATATTTTTCAATACTTTTCATTGTTTCACTGCCCACAGGCAAAACACGCTGTTTATCGCCTTTCCCTACGACAGAAACTGTATTCCCATGCCTATTTAAGTCCATAATATTTAATTGTACTAATTCATTAAGACGCATTCCCGTGCTGTAGATCAGATCCACAAGGGATTTATCACGGCTGTGGATAAACGTATCATCAGGAATTGAACGGAAAAGAGCATACATCTGTTCCTGAGTAAGAAAAGCAGGAAGTTTTGAAGGAAGTTTAGGAGTCCGAATCGCGTATGCTGGATTTTTATCAATGACTTCATTCCTCATGGCGTATTTAAAAAAGGATTTTAATGCCGCCAATTTTCGAGCAAGGGTTTTAGCTGTGTTTCCTTCTTCTGAGAGTTTTCCTAAATAGTGTCGTATTGCCAGTTTATCAATGCGTTTGATATTAATATCTGGTTCTCCATAATACTCACGACAAAAATCTCTAAATTGAAGAAGATCTCTTCCATAAGCTTCCAACGTATTGGCAGAATAACCACGAACCTCATGGAGATATGAAAGAAAATGGTTTAAACACGTTTCATACGTTATCATAAGGATTCCCCGTTATATCCCATGATCTGAAGGACTTTCTTCATATCTTCTGGCAAAGGAGATCGAACATGGATGGCCTCGCCGGTGCGAGGATGGTCAAAAAATATCTCATAACTATGGAGTGCTTGTCGATGAATACATGAAAAAACCTGAATTGCTTTTTCCCGTTGCCGAGGTTTTAACGTTTTTATTTTTTTTGTCCGCCCACCATATAAACTGTCCCCCAGAACAGGATGATCGATCGATGCCATGTGAACACGTATCTGATGGGTGCGACCCGTAACAAGTCGCAGTCGGACAAGACTTAAAAAATCCAAATCGGCTAACACCTCATACTGTGTTTCAGAATATTTCCCCTCAGGCGTTACGGTAAATTTTTTCCGATGAATAGGGTCACGTCCTATTGGCTCCGAAAGTACTCCTGATGTATTAGTAAAACAACCCCACACTAGAGCTAAATAATATTTTTCAATTTTTCGGTATTCAAATTTTCTGGCCATTTCATTATGGGCAAAATCATTTTTGGCAGCAATAATTATCCCCGATGTATCTTTATCCAACCGGTGAATAATGCCAGGGCGATAATATCCTCCAACCGTTGAAAGAGTTGTGCAATAATGTGCCAAAGCATTTACCATGGTGCCTGTCTGATTTCCTGCTGCCGGATGGACAACCATGTCTGGTGGTTTATTGATAACAATTAGGTCATCATCTTCATAGACGATCTGAAGAGGAATCATTTCAGGTTCCACCGTAAGAGGACGGCGTTGAGGGATAGAGATGGTTAATATATCACCGAGTGACACTTTGGTGGACGCTTTATCAACAACATGTCCATTTCGAAGAATAAGACCTTTGTCAATTAATTGTTGAACACGGGTTCGAGATAAATGAGGAATGGACTCGGCCACAAAGCGATCGAGCCGAAGAGATTTTTGATGGGAAGAGACAATAATTTGATACGTTTGTGTATCCAATGTCTCTTTATAGAGTTCATCTATCAACATGGCTTTTTTTTCGATTCTGAAGAAATGTCCCCAGAATAAAAAGGATGACTCCAAGGGTTATGGCCGAATCAGCAAGGTTATAAACTGGCCAGTAATAGCCTGAAATGCCCATTTGAATCATATCGGTAACAGTTCCCCGAAAAAGTCTATCACAAAAATTTCCAATAGCCCCCCCTATAATTATGCTAAGGCCGATATCATTGATAATACTGTAAGGCTCTTTTCGGTAGTAATGAAAAAGATAAAAAAGGATAATAAAAAAACCAATGTAAGAAATTATATGGATTCCAGGAAAATTAATTCCAAAGGCAACGCCATCATTTTCAACGCGAGTAATGATGAGATTATCTTTTATAAGGTGGATTGATTTTTGAGGAGGATAGGAAAAATACGCTCGCGTAAGCCCTTTTGTCCATTGGTCCAAAACAACGACAAGAATAACAATTAAAACAAATCGTATCCATCGGGGAGAAAGTTTTAATTTATGAATCATACATGCGTTAACCAGATTTATGGAATGTGAAAAAAGCTATTTAATTTTGGATTTACATTCCACGCAATGGCGTGTATGAGGAACTTCTTCAAGACGTTCATTGGGGATGCGATTGCCACATTCAACACAAAAGCCGTAATTGGGATCATTATCAACCCGATTGAGCGCTTCATTTAAATAATTTAAATATTTATACTCACGCGTATAATGCATAAAAGCCTTTTCTCGTTCTTGCGCATCAGTTCCTACATCAGCCATATGGAAAGCATAATTAGAATCTAATTGGGCAGAGCCACTTGTGGGAGAATTATCCATGAAAGACTGACGCTTTTCTTCCAAAAGTTCCATAGCTTCTTCTCTTTTTTTAAGAATGATTTCCCTGAAATGCTGCCGTTCTTTTGCCGTGAGACCCTTATTTTTATCAGCCATTATCTTTCCCTTCTATATTTTTCTTTTTATCATAATGCTTACGTCTGCACCATTTAGAGTAAGAACTTTTTTGGCCTCAGGATAATCTAAGGTTTCTAACAATTCATCTGCAAGCGTTTCTGTCATAAGATATTCTTTGTAGGTTTCAATAGCCCGAGAAATGGAGTTAGATCCCTGAATGCCAAGAAGAATATGATCGTCAACTTTAAATCCAGCATCTTTTCGTAAGGTTTGTATATGACGAATAAGATCCCGAATGAGTCCTTCATCTTTTAATGCTTGGGTGAGTTCTGTTTCTAACGCTAAAAAATAACCTTTATCCTCAATAGCTGCCAAATTGGGTTTTTCTTCTATGGAGACAACAAATTCTTCGGGTTCCAAGGTATAACCATTAACAGAGATACGTTCACCCTGTCGGATTTTTTCTGCTGTTTCATAAGGATTCAGCGTTTCAATAGCTTTTGCTACGTCTTGCACTGCTTTCCCTAACTTTTTCCCCAATACTTTGAAATTGGGCTTTATTACAACATTTATAAAATCCTGAGGATCATCAATTAATTTAATATATTTTATGTTTAATTCCTCAAGAATTTGATCTTTTAAAGCGAGGATGAATTCTTTTTCACGCTCTTTTGACGGTTTAACATAAGCCTTTGATAAAGGTTGACGTGTTCGAATATTTGCTTTATTTCGGGCTGAACGCCCCAGTTCTACAATTTTAATAATCGTATCAATTTTTTCCGAAAGGGTTTCATCAATCATGGAAGTATCTACTTCTGGGAAAGGATTCAGGTGGATGCTTTCTGGTGCAGACTCATCCACAGAGCGTACAAGATTTTGATAAATTTCTTCCGTCACAAAAGGTATAATAGGTGCCATGGTTAAAATAATAGTCTTTAGTGCTGTAAAAAGGGTGTAATAGGCAGCTAATTTATCGTTATCATTTTCACTTTTCCAAAAGCGTCTTCGACTGCGGCGGACATACCAATTAGAAAGATTATCCAAAAGAATTTCAAATTTTCGCATTAATCGTTCTGCATGGTAAGAATGATAATCAATGCGGGCTTCTTGGACAAAGGTATAGACTTTAGATAGTGCCCAGCGATCCAGCTCACTTAGCATGTCTTTCTCAACGGGATAAGTGACGGGATTATAATTATCCAAGTCTGCATAAGTTATATAAAATGAATACATATTCCAGAGCGTGAGCAATTTTTTTCGGTTTTCATCCCCAAGACTATAGCCAAAATTAAGATTGTATTCAGGATTATGAGCGGTAAAAATCCAACGCATCACATCTACACCCATTTTATCGGCGGCATCGTCAAACCAAATGGCATTCCCGGCACTTTTGTGCATGTCGTTACCTTTTTCATCTTTTACTAGGCCATGGCCTAACAATGTTTTAAAAGGAGCTTTTTTTTCAAGGACAGTACTCATTGCCAGCAGTGAATAAAACCAATTGCGAAATTGGCCAGGCAGACTTTCTGTAACAAAATCAGCGGGGAACCATTGTTTCCAATAGTCTGGATTGGTAAGGTAGTGTAGGGTACTGAAAGGAACAATTCCTGCATCCAGCCAGGGATTTCCTACATCGGGGATGCGTTTGGAAATGCCGCCACATGCGGAACAGTTAATTTCAACGTTATCAATATAAGGCCGATGGGGGGAATGCCCTTCAAATTTATCCCAACCCTTTATTGCTCGCTTTTGAAGTTCTTCTTTGCTACCAATAACCTCAAAAATTCCACAGGATTCACAAACCCAAATAGGCAGACTTAATCCCCAGTAGCGTTTTTTAGAGATCATCCAATCGTGCATATTTTGTAACCAATCCATCTCTCTTTCCTGTCCCCAGGCAGGAATCCATTCAATATCATCCACAATATCCATGATTTCATAGCGCAAATTTTCCATGGAAATAAACCATTCCTCCACCAATCGAAATACAAGCTCTGTACCATGGCGCCAGCACGTTGGATAGCGGTGGGTAATTTGATCCCATTTATAAAGAATGCCCTTTTCTTTTAAGGATGCAAAAATTTCTGGAGAAATGGTTTGGACATTTTTTCCGGTTAAGGAATCGAATCCTTCTACGTAATTGCCAAATTCATCGATAGGAGCAATAACCGCGATATCATTTTCTTTTGAAAGGGCGAAATCTTCTTTACCACATCCTGGGGCAATGTGTACAATACCTGTTCCCTCTGAATCGCTTACTTCATCCCAGGCAATCACAACATGACGAACGCCTTGTTGCACGGGAAGTTCATCAAAAGGGCCTTGATATTCCCATCCTAATAACTGAGAGCCTTTTAAGGTCTCAAGAATGGTACATTCATCTGTTAGTATGTGTATAAGATTTTTTGCAAGATAGTAAATGTCATCCCCTTGTTTAACCTTAATGTATTCCAGATTGGGATGAACTGCCGCAGCTGTATTGGCGGCCAGTGTCCAAGGAGTGGTGGTCCAGACGAGCAGATACTCATTTGTTTTATTTTTGAGGGGGAATTTTGCAAAAATAGTGGGGTGAGTCAGCTCTTTGTAGCCTTCCGTTGCAATTTCATGTTCGCTCATGGCAGAGCCACATTGTGGGCACCAAGGCATTACATCAAATCCTTTGTAAATCATGCCACGCTCGTGACACTTTTTTAAAAAGTGCCAAATGGTATAATTATTTTCGTCAGACATGGTATAGTAGGAATTGTCCCAATCCATCCAATATCCTAGACGGATGGACTGTTGGGTTTGAATTTTAGAATATTTTTTTACTCGCTCTTTACAGGCTTGGACAAACTTTTCAATTCCGTATTTTTCAATATCTGTTTTTGATTTAAATCCAAGTTCTTTTTCCACTTCTACTTCAACCCACAGTCCCTGGCAGTCAAAGCCATTTTGATATCGGAGCTCTTCCCCTAACATAGAGTGGTAGCGATTATAGACATCTTTTAATGTCCGTCCCCAGGCATGGTGAACACCCATAGGATTATTTGCAGTAATTGGCCCATCTAAAAAAGACCATTTTTTATGTCCTTTGTTTTGGGCGCGTAATTTGTTGAAAATATTTCTTTCATCCCAAAATTTTAGTATATCATATTCTAATTGAATGAAATCAACTTTGCTTGGTACGGCTTTATACATGCATTTCTCCTGATCAATTTCAGTTTCAGGTCACCATTTCTCTTCCGTCTTCCCCCAAAATCAAGAGAGGAATTTCATCTGCCCCGACTTTTTTCACCTGGGGAGCGATGTTGCAGATAACTTAAAATTTATTTCCATTTTATATCAATGTCAACGACAAGAGATAAAGTGGCAATGCAATAAGGGGGTGAGGTGGGAAAACTTTTCGGTTACCGCCAACTCTTTCTACAAGATGCTGAAGGTGGCTTATCATTGGGAGGTGGGGTTTATTATGCAATGACACCCTCGTTAAAACTTAAAGCGGATTATGCATGGTGCGATTATGGCCGGTTAAATCAGGTGAAAGTACTTACGATCTCGCTGATCTATTAATGAAGTGACACGCTACAATAAAATATTATAATAAAAGAGACGCTTTAAAACGTCTCTTTTTTAGTATGTCGGGCATACATTACTACTGGCACGATGCAAGTTCTTGTACACGCCGAGTTGGGAGGAAGTGTTAGTGAATGGCAAGGGTGTTGCGGGTGACTGCAAATCTGAAAGAAGCCATAAGCAAAGACAGCGTACTGACGCACAGAAACCTGATAG
>JAQUPD010000022.1 GCA_028716785.1 Fidelibacterota bacterium | reverse complement strand
GTTGAGCTGTTTCGAGATTATTTGTCACAATAACTTCCGTATGATTCGAACCGTATTTTTCAATATGATCAATCGCTTCAGTAAGGGAAGAAACGCATTTAACAGAAAGAGTAAGGTCAAGATATTCGGTAAAATAATCTTCCTCTGTTGCTGCGCCAGCGCGAGGGAAATAGTGTTGAGTTAGGGGACATCCTCTAAATTGGACATGATTAAGCCGTGAATCCTTTTCAATAAGTTTCAAAAATTTTTCAGCAATCTCTTCATGAATCAGAAGGGTCTCGAGGGCATTACATACGCCGGGGCGAGAGACTTTTCCATTGACAAGGAGTTCCATCGCCATCGTTACATCTGCCTCGCGATCCACATAGAGGTGACAGACGCCTTTATAATGTTTGATTACAGGGATTTTGCTGTGCTCATCCACATAACGGATTAAGCCTTCGCCACCCCGGGGAATCACTAAATCAATGGTCGTGTTTAAATCCAAAAGAATTTGAATGTTTTCCCTTTCGGTAGAGGGAATAAAGGCAATTATTTCTTTAGGAAGATTAAATTCCTCAAGCACCTCATGGAGAACGGAGACAATGGCTTGATTGGAATAAAAAGCCTCAGATCCTCCCCGAAGAATAACAGAATTCCCAGCCTTTAAACAGAGTCCGGCTGCATCAGAGGTTACATTTGGCCGGGATTCATAAATTATTAAAATCACTCCCAAGGGAATGGCCATTTGTCCAACCTGTAACCCATTAGGCCGCAGGCGAATCCCATCAATTTTCCCTACCGGATCTGGTAATTGACAAATGTCTCGCAAAGCTTGAGCCATGCCTTCTATGCGCCCTGAATTCAACACAAGCCGATCTATCATGGCGGGTGAGAGTCCCTTCTCTTGAGCCATTTCGACATCTTTTTTGTTTGCTATTTCAAGAAGGTTTTGTTTTTCTACCAATCTTTTAGCCATACGGTTTATAAGAGCGTTCTTTTCATTTCCACTCAACCTGGCGCTTATGCGCGATGCTTCTCTTGCCTTTTGAGCAAGAGTAATAATTGCTTGGTGATTTATCATGGCTCATCCTCTTTTTTAACGGTATCTACAACAACCATATCGTCCCGGTGGACCACAGAACTTCGAGTGTAATATCCTAGAATCTTTTGAATTTCATAACTTTGTTGTCCTATGAGCTTACGCATATCCTCTGAGTTATATTGTGTGAGTCCTTTTGCGATAAGATTGTCCTTTGAGATACTCTCTTTGTAAATTTTAACCGCATCACCATGATCAAATTTACCATGAATTTTAACAATCCCTGAAGGAAGTAAGGAGGCTGAATGGAGGAGAATTGCCTTTGCCGCCCCTTCATCGACAACAATCTCACCACTAGAAGGCAATACATGAAGAATCCAATGTTTTTTGGCAGCACGTGGACTCATGGTCCTATGAAAAAGAGTCCCAATGACCTTTCCCTTGGTAAGTAAATCAAAATTTTGTGCCTTTTTGCCATGAAGAATAACAACATCGATGCCTCGGGATGTGGCTTTTTCTGCCGCTTGGATTTTTGTTTCCATCCCACCTACAGCCATGGGATTATTTGATTTTCCTGCTATAGCATATATATCATCATTAATTTTTCGAACTTCAGGAACTAGTGTTGCTTGTTTATCCGTATGAGGATTTCCTGTATACAAACCATCAATATCTGAACATATAAACAAAATATCGGCATCCACAAGATCTGCAACATAGGCTGAAAGATTGTCGTTATCGCCTACTTTTAAATTTTGGACTACAACGGTATCATTTTCATTTACAATCGGAAGAGCTTTTAAGCGTAAAAGTTCAAGGAGTGTATTTTTAACATTGATAAAACGGCGCCGATTGAGGAGATCATCTTGAGTAATTAACAGCTGAGCACAGGGATAATCAAAAAGCTGTTTCCAAAGAAAAAACATCATCGGTTGACCAATAGCCGAAAAGGCTTGTTTTCGAGGAATTGAAATCGGGGTATTCCGTGGATACTGTGGCTGGGTACTCCATCCTGCTGCTACCGCACCCGAGGAAACCACAATTACTTCCTTCCCTTCCTGAATGCTTTGGTTGATAAAATTAGCGATGGGAAGAAGATATTTCGTGGCACATCCCGTTCCTTCGGGTGCAATAATAGAGCTCCCTATTTTAATAACACACCGTTTCCACTTGGGGAGTTTTATTGTTTTTAATTCAGTACCCATTTTTATTCCGTTTGTTTAATACTCTTTTCAAGCGCTTTGAGGAAAAAATCTACTTCTTCTTCTGAAATAATGGTCGGGGGCAAAATGCGTAGGAAGCCTCCCGTTGAAAGGCTGGACATAACACCGTGATCTTTCAAAGCGTCTTGTACTGCATGGACTCTTTCTGGGGATCCCATTGAAAAAGCGATCATAAGTCCTCTTACTCGAATTTCACCAGGATAGTTATATTTTTGAGAAAGTTTTTGTAATCCTTCTTCAAACTGTTTACTGCGTGCAATCACATTTCCTGTTATATCCAGTTCTTGCATTTGACGGGTGGCAATGAGGGCGGCTGTCATGGCCATGGGATTTCCTCCAAAAGTGGAACCATCATATCCCCCTTTCATTGCTTGGGAAATCTCTTTCCGTGTAACGACTGCCGTTACCGGATATCCTCCACCAAACGATTTTCCAATCGTCATAATATCGGGAATAACACGAAAACCCATGCAGGCAAACCAATCATTTTTCTTAACAGCCGTTCGCCCAAATCCTGTTTGCACTTCATCCGCAATAATAAGAGCCCCTCTTTCTTTTGCCAAGGCAAATAAATCATCAATAAATGCCTGGGTTGCTGCAAGATTTCCAGCTTCTTCTCCCTGAATCATTTCCAGAATAATAATTTTTGCCTGCGTTTTTTCCATGAGTGCCTGAACGCTCTCCACATTGTTAAAGTCAGCAAAATGTACCCAGTCTTCATGATCCAATCCAAAAGGTTTTCGATATGCTTCATTCCACGTTACTGCTACAGCACCATGTGTTCGCCCATGAAATCCATTTTTAAAGGCGATAACATGCCGATTTCCTGTATAGGCTTTGGCAATTTTTAAAGCTTTATCTACAGCTTCACCACCGGAATTTTGAAAATAAAAATAATGGAGTCCTTGAGGCATCATGGGTAAAAGAGTTTTGAAAAGTCGACTCCGGGCAATTTGAACCCGATCTTCTTTCATGGATATTAATTGAGAGGCTTGATTGAATAATCCCTTTGCAATTTCTTCATTTGCCATACCAAGATTTGTAGCACTGTAATTACTATCCATATCCAGATAGGTTTTCCCTTTGGTATCCATCAACCAACACCCTTTTCCTGAGACGGGAATAAGATCTTTTTCAAGCGTCGAGACTGGTATTTTATGGGTCTCATGGAGAGCAATCGCTTCCTCTGTGGATATTTCGGCTGCCATTAGCTGGTCAATGATAGCCTGTAACGGATTCTTGTCAAGAGCTAACGAAAATATATAGGTAACGATTCTTTTCCCTAATTCAGGTGTCAGGCCTTCTCTTATGGGAAAAGACCCCAAAATGGCAGAAATTTCTTTCACATGAGGGGCTGCATCCTCCTTTAAAACATTTTCCAACACTTCAAAAAGTCGTTCCCCTGTAGCATGAAGCCGTTCAGGATGTTTGGTCCTGTCATTTATCAATGCGTCCATTAATGCTTGTTTCATTCCTTTCCCTTAGCATAAAGTTAAAATATTTTTGAGTTTATTGATTTACTTGTTACATACGCGATGGATTTAAAGTCTTGTCTGTACTTTTTAAACACCTTATGGAGTGATGGACATTACTTCTTCATCTTTTTTTTAACATGCTTTCTTCTTTTGCAACGCGTTGATAGGCTTCTCTAAAGCTCATCCCTTCTTTTACCAAATCATACACTTTTTCAGTCGCATAGAGTTCAGGAGTCATAGCATTTTTGCATTTTTTTTCATCTACCTGCAAATTTTCAAAGACCAAGGTTAACATGCTGAGGGTCGTGAGGAGGATATCTAAAGCATACATGACAGGTTTTTTCAAAAGTTGAAAATCTCGGTGATAACCGGAGAGTAGATTAGCAATGAGGGATTTTACCTGCATTTCGTATCCAAGCACTTGGTGATAATTTGCCCGAATGAGTTCCAACACATCGGGATTCTTTTTTTGAGGCATGATGGAACTCCCTGTAAGAAAAGTATCGGGGAGGGTAAAAAATCCAAAATCTGGCATGGTAAAAAGGATAAGGTCTGTTGCTACTTTATTGGCATCAAAAAGGACAAAGCTTATGAAATGCAGAAGGGCTGCATCAAACTTCCCTCGGCTTGTCTGGACATAGATTGGGTTCTCCTGGACTTTTGCAAAGCCCAGATCGTCTGCCACACTTTTTCTGTCTAATTTTAAGGGAACGCCATAGCCGGCACCGCTTCCTAATGGCGATTGATCTATCAAATCATAGACACTTTTTAACTGTAGTAAATCATCATCCAAGGCTGCTTTCAAAGCACCAGCCCACAAGCCAACTGACGAGGGCATGGCTTTTCGCGTATGGGTATACCCAGGAATTGGCACAGAACCCCACGTTTTTATCAGGGTATCTACCGCTTTTTGAAGGGAGAGGATTTTCTTTTTGGCATCTAAAAGCATCTCTTTATAATAGAGTCGAAGTGCTGCCAAAACTTGATCATTTCGGGATCGCCCTGTGTGTATCTTTTTCCCTGTTTCACCAAGGGATTCGGTAAGATAATTTTCAATAGCCGTGTGGCAATCTTCATCGTTCACACTAATGGTAAAACGGCCATTTTTATGAAGTTCTATAATTCTATCAAGTTCATTACAAAGTTTTTCATGTTCATCTTCAGTTAAAATGCCAATTTTATACAGCATCGAAGCATGAGCTTTTGAAGCCTGGCAATCATATTCCACAAGCTTTTGATCTACCTGATAATCCTCGCCAACAGTAAAAGCTTCTATCTGGCTATTTAAAACATAGTCTTTTTGCCAGAGTTTCATTGTCTTCTTTTCCTCCATCTATAAGGATCGTGATTTCGAAGAAGTAAATTGTGAGCTTTCAGGCGTATGGCATTGATATTGATAAATCCCAGCGAATCCACAGCATTAAACCCCCCTTCAATATCCATGCTTGAGAGGTCTTCGTTGTAAAGGGACGTAGGCGATTTCCGTGCAAGAGGCATAGCATTCCCTTTATAGAGGGATAAGCGAACAGTACCATCAATTTTTTCTTGAGATTTTTCAATAGCAGCCATAATAAAATCCATCTCGGGAGAAAACCAAAAACCATTATAAATTAACTCTGAAAATTTTGGAATCAGCATATCCCGAATATGCATCACCTCTTTATCCATAGCAATTCCTTCTAAATCTCGATGAGCTGCCCATAAAATCGTTGCCCCTGGCGTTTCATACACACCCCGTGATTTAATGCCGATAAAACGGTTTTCCACCATATCCAGCCGACCAATACCATTTTTTCCTCCCAGTTCATTCAAATAAAGAAAGAGATCAAGGGGTTTATTTTTTTTCGTCCCATCGGTCACATTCACCACAGATATGGGGAATCCATCCTTAAATTCAATATCAATAAGGGTCTCTTCATCAGGAGCTGCTTTTGGAGAGGTTGTTAAAGAATACATATCCTCAGAAGGAATATGGTTAGGATCTTCCAAAATTCCCGCTTCATGGCTGATATGCATAAGATTTTCATCTTCACTATAGGGTTTTTCTGCTGAGGCGGTTACAGGAATGCCATATTTTTGGGCATATTTCAACATATCGCTCCGCCCCTTAAATTCAGAAAGAAATTCAGGATCTTTCCACGGAGAAATGACGGCAGCATTAGGATGAAGAGCATAAAAGGCAAATTCAAAACGTACCTGATCATTTCCCTTTCCCGTTGCCCCATGAGCCATTAAATTCGTCCCCTCTTTTTCAGCAATTTGAACCTGCCGCTTTGCAATTAAGGGTCTGGCTAATGCAGTTCCCAGTAAATAACGCCCCTCATACAAAGCATTTCCCCGAAGAGCAGGAAAAATAAAATCGGTAACAAGCTCTTCTCGAAGATCTTCAACGTAAACTTTTGAAGCACCTGTTTTTAAAGCTTTTTCCCGAACCTTGTCAAAATCATCTTTTTGTCCAACATTGGCAACATAGGCAACAACATCATACCCTTTATGGGTTAGCCATTTTAAAATAACAGACGTATCCAGACCACCACTGTAAGCGAGTATCACTTTCTGTTTCTTACTCATGTAAAATCCTTTAATCTTTTTTATAATTCTCGTTCAAATGAAATCTGTCCTATCAATCGTTCTTGTAAACGTGGAATTTTCTCAATGAGGGATGTCACAAACTCTTCACGGGTTGCTGATTCTTCCAGAATAATTAAAACTGTATCATCACCCGCAACAGTCCCCGTAACCTCCTTTAACTCCAGCTTGTCTAAAAAGAGTCCAACCGTGGGCGCAAAAGAGGGTCGTGTTTTCATGACACCTAAATTTCCTGAAAAACGCAAAGAACGAATACTATCTACTGGAAAATCATTGGTAAAAACAGGGTCCTCACTCCTTCCAAGTTGATCAGGCAAGGCGTAAACACGGCCATATTTAATATCTGCCACCTTTCCTACGCGCAAGGCATGCAAATCACGGGACAATGTTGCCTGGGTAATTTCAATTCCCATTTTTTTTAAAAGGACTAACAATTGTTCCTGATGCGTGATCTTGTGCGTCTGCAAAAGCTGACGGATAACTTCATGTCGCTCACTTTTTTTCATCGCTTCACCTGCATAATATTTCAATTCAAACGTATAATTATACAATATATCCCCAAAAATTCAAAGCATTTGTTTAATTTTTATGAAATATTATCCCCAAAAAGTCGTTTCAAGAATCATTTCATCTTTTTTAAAAAAAGATTTGACATATTTATTCTGTTTCTTTAAAATAGATTTAATAAAATAGAAATAAAGAGTAAAAATATGATACAACAACTTCTTCTTACACTTTTACCTTTAACCATTATCCTAATTCAGGAAAAGAAGGGGTGATGTAAATTATTATTCACATAATTCGCAAAAGCCCCTTCTTTAAAGAAGGGGTTTTTTTTTACATGAGAAAGGATACCCTATGCGAAGTGATGAAATTAAAAAAGGTATTGATCGAGCACCTCACAGAGCTCTTTTACGGGCAACAGGAAAACGCCCTGAAGATTTTAACCGTCCCTTTATCGCTGTTGCAAACTCTTATGCAGATATAGTACCAGGACATGTGAATCTTCCTGAAGTGGGTGCATGTGTCAAAGAGGCTATTTATGAAAGTGGAGGACTCCCCTTTGAATTCAACACCATTGCTGTATGTGATGGTATTGCCATGGGACACATGGGCATGCGATACAGTTTGTTAAGCCGTGAATTAATTGCTGATTCATTGGAAACCATGTTGCGGGCGCATTCATTTGATGGACTTGTGTGCATTCCCAACTGTGATAAAATTATTCCTGGCATGCTTATGGCAGCGATGCGCGTTAATATCCCTGTAATTTTTGTTTCTGGTGGTCCCATGAAAGCTGGAAAAACCAGAAAAAACATCGCTATTGATCTTATTTCTGTCTTTGAAGGAATTGGCGCGTATAAGGGAGGACAACTTTCTAAAAAGGAGTTGGAAGAGATTGAAGCTTGCGCATGTCCTGGCTGGGGAAGCTGTTCAGGCATGTTTACAGCTAATTCAATGAATTGTCTTTGCGAAGCGCTTGGAATTGCCCTCCCCGGAAATGGCACAATATTGGCAGAAGATCCTCGTCGAAAAGCGCTCTATCGAAAAGCAGGGCAGCAAATCGTTGAGTTAGTAAAAGCAGATGTAAAGCCTCGGGATATTGTTACAAAGGACTCTTTAGATAATGCTATTACGCTGGATATGGCCATGGGTGGATCGACAAACACCATCCTTCATACTCTTGCCATTGCTGCTGAAGCTGAAATTCCTTACTCCCTTGAAGAGATGGAAATACTTTCCAAAAAAACGCCAACCCTTTGTAAAGTGTCGCCTTCCAGTGAATATCATATTGAAGATGTGGAAAAAGCAGGTGGCGTGAGCGCTATCCTCCATGAACTTTTAAGAAAAGAAGGATATATAAACGGTGATTGTAAAACTGTGACAGGAAAAACCCTTAAAGAAAATGTACTCGATGCTGTGATTCGCGACGAAGCTGTGATTCACCCGTTGGAAAATCCTTATCGGTCAACAGGTGGACTTGCTATTCTTCGGGGAAATTTAGCACCGGAAGGAAGTGTTGTTAAATTTGCTGGTGTGGCAGATGCCATGCTGACATTTACAGGAAAAGCAGTGATTTTTAACAGTCAGGAAGAAGCTGCCGAAGGAATTTCTGAAGGAAAAGTCCAGGCAGGTGATGTTGTAGTCATTCGATATGAAGGCCCAAAAGGTGGCCCTGGCATGCAAGAAATGCTATCCCCAACCTCTCTAATTATGGGACGCGGATTGGGTGAGAAAGTCGCTTTAATTACGGATGGACGTTTTTCTGGCGGGACACGCGGCGCCTGTATTGGGCATATTGCGCCTGAAGCAGCTGCCGATGGTCCTATCGCACTCCTTCAAGAGGGAGATATCATTGATATTGATATCCCTGCTGGAATTCTCTCCGTCCGACTCAGCGATGAGACCCTTGTTCAACGGAAAAAGACTCTGTGTCATCCTGAACCAAAAGTAAAAACCGGCGCTTTAGCCCGGTATGCACAACTGGTTGGGTCTGCCAGTGAAGGAGCGATTTTGAAACCCATATCCTTTAAAAAGTGAGGTGATTATGAATGGTGCAGAAATTCTTATTGACGCATTGAAAAAAGAAGGTGTCAATACTATCTTTGGATATCCAGGAGGAGTTGTTATTCCCATTTTTGATGTTCTCTATTCAACGCCGGATATTCGCTTTGTGTTAACCCGCCATGAACAGGGTGCTACCCACGCTGCCGATGGCTATTCCCGTTCTACCGGTAAAGTGGGAGTATGTCTTGTAACGTCTGGACCAGGAGCTACAAACACGATTACAGGCATTGCGACTGCAAAACTTGATTCTTCACCTCTTGTCGTTATCAGTGGCCAGGTTCATACTAGCAATATCGGTTCAGATGCTTTTCAAGAAACTGATATGATCGGACTAACCCGCTCAATTTGCAAACATAATTACCTTGTAAAAGATGTCCATGATTTGGCAAAAACAATAAAAGAAGCTTTTTATATTGCCAAGTCAGGTCGACCTGGTCCTGTTTCCATTGACTTGCCCGTAAATGTTCAAAATGCAAAAGTGAAAAATTATACATATCCCGAAACGATCGATCTTCCCGGCTATAAACCGGTTCTTGAAGGAAATACTTTACAAATTGAAAAATTAGCTCGGGCAATTGAACAGGCAAAAAAACCCTTACTATATACAGGAGGTGGCATCATTGCTGCCAATGCAACAGATAGTTTGCTTGCGTTGTTGGATAAAACCCAGATTCCCATAGTTGTAACTCTTATGGGACTTGGAAGCGTTCCCTATGATCATCCATGCTATTTGGGAATGCCTGGAATGCATGGAACAATTGCAGCGAATAAAGCGCTGATGGAATGCGATTTGCTCATCGCCGTGGGCGTTCGATTCGATGATCGGGTTACAGGGCCACCTCACCTTTTTGCAAACCAAGCCACCATTGCTCATATTGATATCGATCCCGCAGAAATTGGAAAAAATGTTAAAACCCATTTACCCGTCGTGGGTGATGCAAAGTATGTTCTTGAAGAACTTTATCGGCATGTAAAACCGCGTCTGCCCGATGCATGGAATGAGCGAACCACCTATTGGAAAAAGCAGTATCCTTTAACATATAGAAAATCGAAAGATGGCCTTATTTCTCCTCAATCTGTGATAGATAAACTGAATGATTTTGTCGGTCCTGAGACACTTGTCGTCACGGATGTAGGTCAGCATCAAATGTGGGCAGCCATGTACTATCATCATCAAAAACCTCGTCACTTTTTAAGTTCAGGAGGATTGGGAACGATGGGATTTGGCCTCCCTGCAGCTATTGGTGCATCCATTGGAAACCCCCAAAAACCTGTTGTTTGTATCTCAGGTGATGGAAGTATTCAAATGAATATTCAGGAATTGGCAACTTGTTCAATTAACCACCTCCCAATAAAAATTCTCATTATCAATAATACTTATCTGGGGATGGTTCGCCAATGGCAAGATCTTTTCTGGAATAAAAAATATTCACAGGTTTGTCTTAAACAAGGTCCAACATGCCCGCCTGACTGCACAGGAGACCCTAAAACATGCCCTTTTGAGTATATTCCTGATTTTGTAAAAGTCGCTGAAGCCTACAATATAAAAGGACTCAGAGCCTCAACGCCTGAAGAGGTTATTCCTGTCTTGAAAGAAGGAATTGAAACACAAGGACCCGTGTTAATGGAATTTATGGTTAGCAGAGAAGAAAATGTTTTCCCTATGGTTTCAGCAGGAAAACCACTCTCAGATATCATGACAGGAGACAAACCATGAAAGAAAAACACACAATTATTGTCACTGTAATAAATAGTCCCGGTGTTCTCGCCAGAATTTCTGGACTTCTTTATCAGCGGGGATTTAATATTGAAAGTGCCATTGCCGCCCCCACCGAAGATCCTAAAATTTATAAAGTAATTCTTGTTGTTGAGGAAAGTGATGAATATATCGAACAAATTGTGAAACAATTGAACAAACTGATTGATACAATTCGCGTGGTTGATATTTCCCACAAAGATAACTACATTGTCCGGGAATATATTATCCTCAAACTGGATATCCAGCAAAAAAATCGGACAGATTTGCTAGAACTTAGCAAGCAGTTTAATGCCCATGTGATCGATATTTCTATAGATCATATCATTATCGAACTCTCAGGGAATCCCCAAAAAATAGATCGTTTTATTGAGTTAGTTCGTCCCTTTGGAATTAAAGAATATGTCCGAAGTGGCGAATTTGCAATGGCTGAATATCAAAAATCAAAAAAAGGAGAAAAAAATGGCAGTTAAAATGTATTACGATCAGGATATTGATACCCAGATTTTAAAAGAAAAAACCATAGGAATTATTGGGTATGGAAGTCAGGGACACGCACAGGCGCAAAATCTTCGTGACAGTGGTTTTAAGGTAATTGTTTCTGATTTAAAAGATTCAGAAAATTATCAATTAGCATTAAGACATGGTTTTCAGCCAAAGACAGCCAACGAAGTAAGTTCAGAAGCGGATATTGTTCAAATTTTGTTACCCGATGAAATTCAGAAAAAGATCTATTATGAATCCATTGAAAAAAATATGACTGCTGGAAAAGCGTTAGTTTTTTCACATGGGTTTAACATTCACTTTAACCAAATTACGCCACCTAACGATGTCGATGTATACATGGTAGCGCCAAAGGGTCCTGGTCATTTGGTTCGTTCCCAATATACTGCCGGTGCCGGTGTTCCTTCCCTGATTGCAATTTATCAAGATGCAACAGGCAAGGCAAAAGAGCTAGCCTTAGCCCATGCCAGTGGAATCGGTGCTGGAAGAGCAGGAATTATTGAAACAACCTTTAAAGAAGAGACCGAAACAGATCTTTTCGGCGAACAAGCAGTTTTGTGTGGCGGTGTGACAGAACTGATCAAGAGTGGTTTTCAAACTCTTGTGGATGCAGGATATCAACCAGAAATTGCTTATTTTGAATGTCTGCACGAAATGAAACTGATTGTAGACCTTTTTTACAAAGGGGGCATTAGCGGCATGTATTATTCTGTGAGTGATACGGCAGAATATGGTGGCATGACCCGTGGCCCACGACTTATTAATGATGCTGTAAAAAAAGAAATGAAAACTATTTTGAAAGAAATTCAGGATGGATCCTTTGCAGAGGAATGGATTAAAGAAAATCAAACAGGGAGAAAAGTATTAACTGAAAAACGCCGTGAACACAACGAACTCCTTATTGAAAAAACAGGTAAAAAACTTCGAAAAATGATGCCTTGGCTCCAAAAGGATGTCTAAGATGAATGTCAAATTATTTGACACAACCCTTCGTGATGGTTCGCAAAGTGAAAATATCTCTTTTTCTGTAGAGGACAAACTTCACATTGCTCACAAATTGGATGAATTTGGTATCCACTACATCGAAGGTGGCTGGCCAGGGTCTAATCCGAAAGATATGCTCTTTTTCAAGCAAGTTCAGAAAGAAACCTTCCAAAATGCGCGAATTGTTGCTTTTGGTTCGACAAAACATGCCAAAAATCCTGTAGAGAATGACCCGAATATCCGGGCTTTGTTGGAAGCAGAAACGCCGATTGTTTCTCTTTTTGGAAAAACATGGATTTATCATGTAGAATATGCCTTGCGCGTGAGTCGTGAAGAAAATCTACACATGATTGGCGAAAGTGTTGCAACCCTAAAAGCCCATAACCGCGAAGTAATTTTTGATGCAGAACATTTCTTTGATGGCTACAAAGATAATCCCGATTATGCTATGGCGTGTATAAAGTCTGCTGAAAAAGCAGGGGCAGACGTGATTGTACTGTGTGATACCAATGGTGGTACTCTCACTCATGACATTGCCAAAATTGTAAGGGCTGTTAAATCGGCCATAAAATCCCCCTTGGGAATTCATGCTCATAACGACTCTGAATTAGCAGTAGCCAATAGCATCGAAGCGGTGATTAATGGATGCGAACATGTGCAAGGGACCATTAATGGTTATGGTGAACGGTGTGGCAATGCAAATCTTTGCAGTATTATCCCCAATCTCCAGCTTAAAGCTGGATATTATTGCATTCCTGATGAAAACATTAAAAAACTTACAGCTCTTGCAAATTATGTAAGTGAAATTGCAAACCTTACCTTGAGTAACACGATGCCTTATACTGGTAAAAGTGCTTTTACTCACAAGGGGGGAGTTCATGTGAGCGCGGTGATGCGAAAACCTGAATGCTATGAACACATTTCGCCAGAAATAGTAGGGAACAAACGACGCGTATTAATTTCAGATTTAGCGGGAAAAAGCAACATTCTTTTCAAAAGTTCTGAATTAGGATTGGATCTTACCTCGGATAAAGAACGGATACCTGAGATTGTTAAACGTTTGAAAGAGCTTGAAAACGAAGGATATGAATTTGAAGCCGCTGAAAGCTCCTTGGAGCTTCTTATCAAGCGCATGAAACATGAATTCCCAAATTTTTTCTCCATTCAGGGATTTCGCATTCTCAATGAAAAAGATGAAAACGCTGAAATACGTTCGGAAGCAACCGTTCGCGCAAAAGTTGACGGACAGGAAGAACATACGGCAGCAGAAGGGGTTGGTCCTGTCAATGCCCTTGATAAAGCTCTTCGAAGAGCGCTGACAAAGTTTTATCCTGAAATTGAGGAAATGAAACTTTCGGATTACAAGGTTCGAGTGATTAATGCCTGGGCAGGAACTTCAGCAAAAGTCCGGGTTTTAATTGAATCTACCTCCCATGGAAAAACATGGACAACTGTTGGCGTTTCAGAAAATATTATCGAAGCCAGCTGGCAAGCTCTTATCGATAGTATTTCTTACTTTTTAATGAAACGACATCAAAAAAGAGAAACATTGGAGACATGATGGATAAAAGGCGCATTATTCTTTTCGACACAACGCTCCGGGATGGCGAACAAAGTCCTGGAGCATCCCTTACGGTGAATGAAAAATTAGTGGTTGCTAACCAGCTTGCACGTTTGGGCATTGACGTAATTGAAGCAGGTTTTCCCATTGCTTCAGAAGGCGATTTTGAAGCGGTAAAACAAATTGCCAAAACGATAAAAGGTGTTACGATTTGTGGCCTTGCCCGTGCAAATGAAGCCGATATTGATCGGTGCTGGGAAGCAGTGAAATATGCAGAAAAACCTCGCATTCACACCTTTATTGCAACATCAAAGGTCCACAGGGAAGAAAAACTAAAGAAAAGCAAAGAAGAAATTATTGAGATAACTCGCAAAGCTGTTAAACGGGCAAAAAGCTACTGTGATGATGTAGAATTCTCTCCAGAAGACGCAGCGCGGACAAGTCTTGATTATATGTGTGATGTTGTTCGGGCAGCCATTGAGTCAGGCGCCACAACCATTAATATCCCCGATACGGTTGGTTATGCTGAACCACCAGAATTTGCAGATAGAATTCGTTACCTTTTTGACCATGTTCCCGAAGCAAACAATGTTATCATCAGCGTTCATTGTCATAATGATCTTGGAAATGCTGTCGCAAACTCCTTAGCTGCAGTTAAAGCAGGTGCCTCTCAAATTGAAGGCTGTATCAATGGTATTGGCGAACGTGCAGGAAATGCAGCACTGGAAGAAATCATCATGAATTTGGTCACTCGGAAGGATTTCTTTAATATCGAAATTGGTGTAAATACCCGTGAAATTTACAAAACAAGTCGACTTTTATCCAACTTGACAGGTCTTGAGATTCCCAGAAACAAACCCATTGTTGGGGCGAATGTCTTCGCACACGAAGCAGGCATTCATCAGCATGGGATTCTTCAAAATAGAGAAACGTATGAAATTATGAAACCCGATGATGTAGGCTGGACAGGAGAAAGTCTGGTCATTGGGAAACATTCTGGGAAACATGCCATCTCAGCTCTTTTATGCGAAGAAGGATTCCATCTTACAGATGAGCAAATTCAGCAAATTACCGAAAAGGTCAAAGAGTTAGCAGATAAACAGAAGCTGGTAGAGCGAGATGATGTGATCGCTCTTGCTCGTGATGTTACTAATCAGCTTACCGAGGAGGAACAGTACGTTAAAATTGAAGAATTTGCTGTTTTTACTGGTTCTAACATGACTCCAACCGCTTCGGTTAAGTTGAGAGTTTATGGCGAACAAAAAATTGCATCTGGCACAGGTGATGGGCCTGTAGATGCCGTGAGTAATGCAATTTGGAAAGTGATTGATCCATCCTTAAAACTTATGGAATACAATTTGAAAGCAATTACTGGTGGAACCGATGCGTTGGCAGATGTATCCATTAAGCTTTCTGACGAATCCGATAATATTTACGTTTCTCGAGCGTTGGATGAAGATATCATTAAAGCGAGTGTAAAAGCCATCATTAAAGGAATTAATAAGGCGCTGAATTATAAAGAACGCATGCTTACAAAATAAAGAGGTACCTGTGAGATCAACAATTACAGAAAAAATATTAGCTGCTCATAGTGATCGTGAACATGTTACCCCGGGCGAATTAATTAATGCCAAAATCGATGTAATAATGTGTCACGATGTTACAACGACTCCTGCCATCGATCTCCTAAAAGAACATGGGAATCTCCCTGTGGCTTATCCCGATCGCGTTGTTATTATGCCCGATCACTTTGTTCCTAATAAGGATATTAAATCCGCTGAAATGGTTGCCAAAATTCGTCGCTGGGCTCGAGAAGAAAAGATAGAGAACTTCTACGAAGTTGGTCGACATGGGGTATGCCATGCCTTGTTACCTGAACAAGGATATGTTCGGCCAGGAACAACCATTATTTGTGGCGATAGCCATACTTCTACCCATGGTGCACTTGGTGCTTTTGCCACGGGGATTGGAAGTACAGACCTTGCAGCAGCACTGGCAACCGGTGAACTCTGGTTTAAAGTCCCCGAATCTATCCTTTTTAAAATTCATGGTACTCTTCAAAAAGGGGTGTATGCAAAGGATGTTATTCTAGAAATTATTCGCAAAATTGGGGTGGATGGAGCCCTTTATAAAACCATGGAGTTTACAGGTGAAGTGATAGAAAATTTTTCTATAGAATCTCGTATGACCCTCTGCAACATGACGATTGAAGCTGGTGCAAAATCCGGTATTATAAATCCTGATCAAAAAACTATCGATTATGTTCGCGCTCGCACATCTCAGCCTTTTGAAATCGTTACCAGTGATCCCGATGCTGAATACAGTCAAATCATTGATATAGATATCTCTATGCTAAAACCTATGGTTGCTCTTCCCCATTTGCCTTCCAACGGAAAGGCCGTTTCTGATGTTGGCGACATCTCTATAGATCAGGCATGGCTTGGCAGTTGTACGAATGGCCGACTTGAAGACTTGCGCATTGCTGCAGAAGAAATAAACGGTAAAAAAGTGGCAAAAAATGTTCGCATGATTGTTGTCCCTGCGACTTCAGAAATCTGGAAACAAGCGAATCGGGAAGGATTGTTAGATATTTTTGCAGAGGCTGGTGCAACAATCTCTTCGCCAACGTGCGGTGCGTGTCTGGGTGGACACATGGGAATATTAGCGGCAGGCGAACGGTGTATCAGCAGTACAAACAGGAATTTTGTCGGTCGTATGGGAAGCCCAGATTCTGAAGTTTATCTAGCAAGTCCTGCCACAGTAGCAGCCTCAGCTATTGCTGGAAAAATTGTTAACCCCAATGCATATAACCAGGATAAATCATGAAAGGGAAAGCACATTGTTATCTCCGCGATCATATCAATACTGATGAAATTATCCCGGCACGATATTTAACGATGGATCAGGAAAAAGATCTGGCACCCCATGCAATGGAAGATATTGATAAAACCTTTGTCAAAAAGGTGTCTGAAGGCGATTTTATTGTTGCAGGGAAGGATTTTGGATGTGGTAGTTCCCGCGAACATGCTGTATGGGCTTTAAGAGGTGCCGGTGTAAAAGCGGTTATTGCCAGTTCTTTTGCCCGTATTTTTTATAGAAATTGCATCAACAACGGCTTTTTAGCCATTGAATGTTCAGATGCCAGTCAAAAAATCCAAACGGGAGATATTCTCACAATTGACTTAAAGAAGGGAATTATTTATAATGAAACAAAGAACGAGACCTATATTTTTACGCCAATTCCTGATTTTGCTCAAGAGATTATTAACAAAGGTGGATTGATGAAAACCATTACAGAGAAGGTGACGTCATGAAAAATTCCTATACAATTGCTGTGTTGCCTGGTGATGGAATTGGCCCTGAAGTGATGCAAGAAGCTTTAAAAGTGCTAACGGCTGTTTCAAAAAAAGAGGGCGTAACTTTTTCTTTTAAAGAGGGATTGGTAGGTGGAGCTGCGTGGGAAACATATCAGTGTCACTTGCCAGAAGAAACCCTTGCCCTATGCAGAGCCTCAGATGCTATTCTTTTTGGCTCAGTAGGTGGCCCCGTTCGTGAACAAAACTCTCCAAAATGGAAGGGCGTTGAAATTAATTCGCTGCTCGGGTTGAGAAAAGCGTTTGGACTCTTTGCAAATTTACGTCCAGCAAAATTATTTCCCGCCTTAGCCTTTGCCTCACCCCTTCGCCAAGATGTGGCAGAAAAGGGATTTGATATTTTAATTGTTCGTGAACTCACGGGCGGGATCTATTTTGGTGAACCCAAAGGCCGTATAGGTGAAGGGGACAATGAAAAAGCGTTTGATACGATGGTCTATTCCCGTCATGAAATTCAGCGCATTGCAAAAATTGCCTTTGATCTAGCCCGAAAACGCAACAAGAAAGTCACTTCTGTTGATAAAGCCAATGTACTTACAACCATGATTTTCTGGCGAGAGGTCGTGGAAGAAGTCGCCCAAAATTATCCTGACGTTTATTACGAACCCATGTATGTTGACAATGCCGCCATGCAGCTTGTGAAAAATCCTCAACAATTTGACGTTTTGCTGTGTGGAAATATGTTTGGAGATATTCTTTCTGATGAAGCTGCAATGCTTACTGGAAGCCTTGGCATGCTTCCCAGTGCCAGTTTTAAGGAAAGTAGTTTTGGAATGTATGAACCCGCTGGCGGCTCCGCCCCTGATATTGCAGGGAAAAATATTGCCAATCCGATTGCACAAATTCTCAGTGCTTCCATGATGTTTCGCTATTCTCTGGGAATGGAAAAAGCAGCATCGGATATAGAAAAAGCTGTTGAAAATGTTCTTTCCCGTGGTTACAGAACGGCCGATATTGCTCAAAAAGGGGAAAACATTATATCAACATCTTCCATGGGTGATTTGATTACAGAAGCTTATAACACGCTATAACAATGAGAAACGCATGAAAGAAACTAAATTAGCGATCCTTGGGGCTGGAAATATTGGGACAGCCATGGCGCGAGGATTTGTAGAATCTGGCTTACTCCAAGCAAAAAATATTACCTTAACCCGCCGACATAGTGATCTGCTTGAATCTTTTAAACAAATGGGATATCAGGTGACATCAGATAATATTTCTGCCGTTAACACCAGCACAATTCTTATACTCTCAGTGGAACCCCATCAAGCAAAAGCTGTGATGCAAGAAATTGCCCCCGTTTTACATCCCCATCGACACACATTTTTTTCTGTTGTTTCAGGATTAACGCTTATAGAGATGCAAAAAATCCTCCCCAAAGACCTCTCCATCGTTCGGGTTATGCCTAACACTGCTATTGCTGTTCAGGAATCCATGACCTGTTTATCTGCTGCATCTTACAATGAACCCGCTTTGAAAACAGCGGAAACCCTTTTTAATACCTTAGGACAAACACTCATCATTGAAGAAGAACAAATGAGTGCTGCCACTGCGTTGGGTGCCTGCGGTATTGCTTTCTTTCTTCGTGCAATTCGAGCCGCTTCCCAAGGGGGCATTGAAGTGGGATTTCAAGCCAAAGATGCTCTAAAAATTGCAGCTCAAACAGCGAAAGGTGCAGCAAAACTTATTCAAGTCTATGGCAATCATCCTGAACAAGAAATTGATAAAGTAACAACTCCCCTCGGGTGTACTATTGCTGGCCTTAATGAAATGGAACACGAAGGCTTTAGTTCCGCTATGATAAAAGGAATTAAAGTCTCCGCTGAACGGGCAGAAAAACTCTATCAACCAGAAAATTCCTCCAAAATATAGCAACGGACTAATCCATGAAAATTTTAAAATTTGGTGGAACATCTGTCGGAACCCCTGAAAATATAATACGGGTTGCTCATATTATTCAGGAGTCCCTTCGCACCGATCCTGATATCAGCGTGGTTGTTTCAGCCTTTTCAGGAGTAACAAACGATCTTATCGATATGAGTCAGCTAGCTTGTAAACGAAATGTGGCATACAAAAAGCTTTTAAAAAAATGTGAAAATCGTCATCTTGATACAGTAAAAGTATTAATTCCCTCTTCATATGAGGGTTTTTTAGACCATGTAAAGCACACCTTTGAAGAAATAGATGAAATCCTTCACGGTGTTTATCTTCTTAAGGAATTAACGTCCCGCTCATTAGATTTAATCATGGGATTTGGTGAACAACTTTCGGCATATATTATAAGTCAATATCTGACGACTCAAGGGATACCTGCCTTATATACTGATGCGCGAAAACTGATTATCACGGATAATGTGCACAATCATGCCAACATCCATTATCAAAAATCAGCGCGAAAAATTCACCGTTATTACCAAAATCATCCAGAATTAAAAATTATAACAGGATTTATTGCATCAACACCTGAAGGAATTGCAACCACCTTGGGACGTGGGGGATCCGATTTAACGGCTTCTTTTTTGGGAACCGTTTTACATGCTGACGAAATTCAAATTTGGTCGGATGTTAATGGGGTTATGAGTGCTGATCCCTCAAAAGTCCCAGAGGCATTTTGTCTGAAAACCCTGAGTTATGAAGAAGCCATGGAACTCTCACATTTTGGCGCTAAAGTCCTCCATGCGCCAACCATCCAACCTGCCATGGAAAAAGGAATTCCCATTCGCATCCTAAATACTTTTAATCCAACGTTCGAAGGGACATTAGTGCAGAAAGATGTCACTGAAAATGGTTTTCCAGCTAAGGGAATTACATCAATCCACGATATTGCTTTATTAACCATTCAGGGAGCAGGCATGGTTGGCGTCACGGGTATCTCGGGGCGTGCTTTTTCTGCTCTTGCAAATCAAGGGATCAGTGTGATTCTTATCAGTCAAGCTTCTTCTGAACACTCAATTTGTATTGCAGTAAGCCCAGAAAATGCCATTCCTGCAAAAATAGCCATCGAGAAGGAATTTGCTCTTGAAATTAAAACACATTTGATGGACAGGGTGCTTGTGGAAGAAAAACTTTCCGTTGTAGCTCTTGTCGGTGAAAGGATGCGCAAAACACCTGGCATTGCTGGACGTCTGTTTCATGCCCTAGCAGAATGGTCTATAAATGTGGTGGCCATTGCCCAAGGGTCATCTGAATTGAATATTTCAGTGGTTGTTTCCCAAACCGATGAAACAAGAACCCTTCGCGCAATTCATGAGGCCTTTTTTTCAAAAGCAACGTGTGTAAATCTCCTTGTATGTGGCACAGGACTTATCGGTCGTGAATTTTTATCCCAACTTGATAAAAATCATGAAAATATTCAGAACGAAAAAGGCGTGAATTTACGGCTAATTGGCCTTGCCAATCTTGATGCTGGTCTTTTTAATCCAAAGGGAATTGATCCTTCAACATGGAAAAAAGCACTGGAAAATGGTCAAAAAAATCCATCTCCCGATTTCCTTTTAAAAAGCATAAAGACCTTTAAAGAAGGAAAAACAGTCTTTGTCGACTTAACAGCGAGTGACGTTATTAGCAAAACGTATGTTGACTTTTTAAACTTAGGTGTTTCCGTTGTGGCAGCCAATAAAATTGCAACAACAAGCGCCTATGAAGAATACCTTACTCTGAAATCTCTCAGCAAACAGACTGCTGTCTCTTTTCGATATGAAACAAATGTGGGTGCCGGTCTTCCTGTAGTGCGAACTCTTCAGAGTCTGCTGGAGACAGGTGATAAAATTATAAAAATTGAAGCGATTCTGAGCGGAACAATCAGTTATATTTTCAACTCGTTTAACCCAGGAGGAAAACCATTTAGTCACATCATTCGTGAAGCACAAGAAAAAGGCTTTACAGAACCCGATCCGAGAAATGATTTAAATGGTCTTGACTTTGCGCGAAAAATTCTTCTCCTCATGCGGGAATGTGGCGAAATTGCTGAAATAGAAGATATTATCATAGAGCCGCTCCTTCCACTAGAATGTTTTACCGTAAGAAGTATTGAAGATATGTATGAAATTTTAAAAAATTACGATAAAACCTATGAGAATCGCTTATTAGAAGCAGAAAAAAACAACCGCCTTTTACGCTACATTGGGACGTATGAAAAGGGGAAGGGGACCATTCAACTTAAAGAAATTGACATACACCATCCCTTTGCACATTTAAAAGGAAGTGATAATGCCATCATTTTCACAACAGAGCGCTATTTTGAAAATCCATTAGTCCTTCAAGGACCCGGCGCCGGAGCAAAAGTCACAGCAGCAGGGGTTATGGCTGATATCCTTGAAGAATGTACCTGTTTATAGATAATATTTTAAAAAATTTCTTAAATGAGGATTTTAAAGATTATTGAAGCAATAAAAGACTTAGTGCCATAACACCCATTCCACCTAAAAGTCCTAAAAGGCTATCGTGTCTTTTACCATAGGCACGACTCGTTGGAAGGAGTTGATCTAAACTAATATAAACCATAATTCCAGCAACACCGGCAAAGAGAATTCCCATTAGTTGGGGTGGAATAATGCCAGATTCTTCTATAAAAAAAATACGGAGAATACCATAGGCAATTACAGCACCAATAGGTTCAGCAAGCCCACTGAGAAACGATAACATAAACGCTCTTTTTCGATTTCCCGTCGCATAAAAAATGGGGACAGACACGCTAATTCCTTCTGGAATGTTGTGTAAAGCAATGGCAATGGTAACGGGGATTGCCAACTGAAGATCTTTAAGACCGGATAAAAAGATAGCCAAGCCTTCTGGGAAGTTATGGATAGTAATGGCCAAAGCTGTAAAAATTCCAAGACGCATCAAATGATCGTGATGAATATGGTGTATATGATTGGGTGTTACTTCATCTACACCATGCCGGGTTACATCGCTAAGAGTTGGATATTCAGCCTGTGGATCGTGAAGAGGTGCAATTGCCCGTTCACTGAAAGGTTCATGAGGATTTTCAAGGGAAGGAATCAAATTATCAATGATTGCAATAAGAATAATGCCCCCAAAAAAGGCAGCTGTATTAATCCATGCTCCTACATCTTGACCATAGGCCTCACCTAAGGCATCAAATCCTTTATAAAAAATTTCCACAAAGGAAACATAAATCATCACTCCAGCAGAAAATCCTGTCGAAATAGATAAAAATCGGTAATTCGTTCGTTTTGCTGTAAACGCAAGAATACTACCAATACCTGTCGACATGCCAGCAATGAGAGTGAGTCCAAATGCTGTCCACAAATTTTCCATCGTTTAGGCCTTCTCCCTGATTTTATGCTATGAGTAAAAAAATTTTGTTATGTTACACGGGGTTAGACTTTTAAACCTGTTTACAAACGATATCAAGCAATTGACGATAATCATTCTCGATCGTAATAGCCTGAAGTGGTTTATTCAAACATTGTGCCAAGCGCTCAGGAATGGGAATTTCTCGTTGAATGATATCTTCCACAATAGATTTAAATTTTGCAGGATGAGCTGTCTCTAAAAAGATACCAGCTGGCTTTGTCTTCACCAGGGATAAATACTCTTCCAATCCCAAAAGACCCACAGCTCCATGTGGATCACAGAGATAGCCATATTTTTCATACGTTTCACGAATTTTTTCTTTCGTTTCATCATCGGTATATCCTTTTCCCCAAATATCCTGGGTTATTGCTTCATACCTGTGATGATAAAGATCCAAAATGCGGTCAAAATTGCTGGGGTTTCCCACATCCATAGCACTTGAAAGAGTATGTTTTGAGGGGCGAGGGATAAAGATTCCTGTATGAAGATATTCTGGCACAACATCATTGATATTTGCTGCATCCACAAAACGTTGAATAGGGAGACCCATGCGTTTTGCCATTAATCCAGCTGTTAAATTTCCCAAATTTCCACTAGGAACTGAGATCACACATCGATCTTTTTCTTTATCCTTCAGTTGAGCCCATCCCCGAAAATAATAAAAGGTTTGAGGAATTAGTCTGGCGATATTAATAGAATTTGCTGAACTCACAAGGTATGATTGTCGTAATCTTTCATCTGCCAGGGCTTGTTTTACTAAAGCTTGGCAATCATCAAAAACCCCTTTTACGCGAAGGGCTGTAATATTTTTCCCTAGGGTTGCAAGTTGTTTTTCCTGGATTTCACTCACTTTCCCTTCAGGATATAATACATACACATGAATACCAGGGACATCATAAAAACCATTGGCTACAGCACTTCCAGTATCTCCTGATGTGGCAACAAATATTTTCAACGGTTTTGAAAGATCACGAGTAAATACCGCCATAAGTCGGGACATAAATCGTGCACCAAAATCCTTAAATGCCAGAGTTGGTCCATGAAAAAGTTCTAAGGAATAGAGTGAATTGCTCAGAGAAACAAGAGGCGCATCAAACGAAAAAGCATCTTCAACGAGTGTTCGTAAATCGTTATCGTCAATTTCTTCATCCACAAAAAATTTTGCCAGGTCAAAGGCAATTTCCGGCAAAGACAGGGATGACAGGGATGCTAAGAAAGAATCGTCTACTTTGGGTAGTGATAAAGGCATATAAAGCCCATTATCTGGTGGCATTCCTGTTAAAATAGCTTCTTTTAGACTCACACGAAGAGATTTATTTTTTGTACTATAAAACTTCATTGATTTTTAGATTCGAGGTTAACAATTCGTGGACCTTCTGAATTAATGGGAGAGATCCAGCTTTTAAAAGAAATGGATGCATTTTGATAGAGGGAACTCATGGCATCACATACCCTTTTTGCGGTATCTTTTCCCCGGCAAAGGGCAAAGACGGTCGATCCTGACCCAGAAATACTACTCCCTAAGGCACCTGCTTTTTGAGCTGTATCTTTTAACTCATAGAATTTTGGAATATATTGTGCCCTTACAGGTTCAGCAACCAAATCCACCATAGAACGAGAAAGTAATTGATAATCTGAAAGGCAAAGACCTGCTGCAAATCCCGCTGTATTAGCCCATTGCCGAATGGCTGTTTGGAGTGGAATCGACGTAGGAAGAAGTTCACGGGCATTTCGTGTTTCTATTTCAATGTTAGGGTAAATAAGCGTGCAAAAGAGCTCTTCAGGAATCGGAAAATGATAAATTTCCAACGGATCATAACTGCGAATCAAAACGAATCCACCCAAAAGGGATGGAATGACATTATCCCCATGCGCAGATCCACAAGCAACTTTTTCTGCTTGCAACCCAAAATGTAAAAGATCTTTTCCATCAGCAGGATGCCCCAGCAACCGATTCAAGCCAAAAAGAACGGCAGCAGCACTTGCTGCACTGGATCCTAAGCCACTACCAATTGGTAAGCCTTTAAACAGTTCAATCTCGACCCCCGCATCAGATGCAAATGCTTTTAAAAAGGACTGAGCAGCTACACCTGCAGTGTTTTTATCTGGATCCAGGGATAACTTTCCACCATCACCATGAATAGCCTTTATAAAAACCCCCTTCTCTTCACGAAGGGTTAAAATAACTTCATCTCCTGGCTCATCTACGGCAAAACCAAAAACATCAAAACCACATGAAACATTTGCTACCGTGGCTGGAGCAAAAACACAGATTGATTGTGCATGTTTTTTCATCGCTTGCCTACATTATCAGTTAATTGAAAACTTAGAAAATCAGCAGCAATAAAAGAAGTGTTAAATGAAAGTTGATACGTTTATAGTGAAAAAAATTCCCTCTCCTAATGCCAGATTTTTGAGGATATTCCTCACTCTTACCAATACGTATAGGGATCATTATCCCCTTCCTGTCCCGTTTCTTTTAACAACGTCTGGTATTCTTCAAAATCATCCAGCCAGTATGCGTTAGGATTTGTTTTGTATATCATGACCTTTGCAAAATTTTCTGGATCTGCATTACGGTGGTACTTCATAACGGTTTTTTCTGGGGTTACAGCTACAATTTCAATTTTACCTGTTTTGTGAGACATTACCAATCGAGCCCGTCGGCCAAGACCAGAAACTTTATCTTTAGCATTTTCTAGAATGTCCCATCCTTCGGCAATAGGCACGGCATAGGTTTTATTTCCCAGAGTTGGCCGACATTGGAAAATATAATAGGGTGAAATATCCAGAATATTTAACTGTAAAAAAAGCTCAGCCAAAACATCAGGATCATCATTAACACCTCGAATAAGGGGTGTTTGATTCATAATGGCAGCACCAGCATTTCGAAGCATTTTTAACGCTTGCCGACTTTGTTTTGTCAGTTCTCGGGGATGATTAATATGGACCATCAAATAAATCTTTTTGTCACCATTTGAATACCGCTGAATCATGTCCACCAACGCAGGATCTTCTAAAATCCGATACGGATTGAAAAGAGGAATTTTTGTCCCAATGCGAATAATTTTTACATGAGGAATAGTTACCACTTGCCGGATCAACCCTTCAAGTTTGGAGGTGGCCATAATTAAAGGATCACCGCCTGTAATAAGAACATTGAGAATCTCAGGATGATTCCGGATATACTCAATACCCTCTTCATAACGCCGTGTTACTTCTTTGTTGCTATGCATAAAGAGTCGCTTTCTGAAACAAAACCGACAAAAAGCCCCACACGTGTCCTGAGAAATAAAAAGTGCTGTATCTCGGTATTTATGTTCAACACCCGGTACACGCACATACTTCGCTTCACTGGAAGCATCCAGAGCGCCCCATTCTAAAAACTCATCCTCCGAAGGAATAATAATTCGTCGAATTGGATCCTCTGGATCATCCCAATGAATTAATCCTAAGTAGTAATCATTTGCCCGAAAAGCAAACTTATCCTCAATTTTTGATAAACGCCCCTTCTCTTCCTCATTTAATTCAGGGACATCTTTAATATGAGTAATGTATTTTACTGTTTTCATAACACCTTTCATTTTGTTGAAAAATGGATAAAAATAAGGCACTTTTATGATATAGTTTAAAGGACTAAAAGAAAAGAGTAAAGAAAAAATTCATATCACCATATTTGAGTGCACTGTATTGAAATTTATTATCGTTTTATATTATTAATATTTTTTATCTCATACATTTTTATTTAGCATATTAATATTTACCTATTGTTATGATGCTATGTTATGGCTTTTTCTTTCCCTCTTTTTGCCTCTCACGATTTAAAAAGCTTTGCTTCGTTTTATTCACTTTTGACATACTATTTTCTTGCCATTTAAAAAAATATATTATAAAATTTTTTGTCAATGAAACCATTAATAAGATGGAATAAAAAGGAGATGTGATGATAAACCATACAAAAAAACTTATGTTTTGGGGTTTAGGGAGTATTTTTTTTGTTGGATTCTTTGCGCCTCTTTTGGCAGATCACATGGACAGTTTGCAAGTGGGTCCTGGTGTAATGTACTATTCCGAATCCCGTGATTATGGTCCTTTCCAATTTGATATCCTCAAAATAGATCTAACAAATCCTTATATCACCTTTGAAACGGTAAAAGCTAATGATAAACTAAGAGGTTTTGAACGCACGTCGTCAATGGCATCTCGTAAAGATCGTCAAAACCATCGGATTGTGGCAGGGGTCAATGGAGATTTTTACAATACATCCAATGGAATTCCAATAGGGGCACAAATTTCAAATGGAGAAATTGTAAAAACCGACGAAGTGTGGCAGACTATAGGGATCAATGCCTATAATATTCCTTCCATTGCAGATGTCTCTTTTTCAGGAATGATAATATCGGATTCAGGAATGATAATGATTTCCAATGTCAATACCTCCCGGGATACAGATCAGCTTATTTTGTACAATTCTTTTTTTGGCGATGCCACAGGGACAAACGCTTATGGATCAGAAGCACGGATTAAACCGCTTTCGTCCTGGGCAGTCAATGATACCTTGTGTTGCATTGTAGAAGAAATTCGAAATAATCAGGGCAACACGCCCTTAACAAAAGGAAGAGCTGTTTTGTCAGGTCATGGCGAATCTGCTGCTTATATTAATAAGCTTTCCGTAGGTGATACGCTATTTCTTCTCCAAAAGATGTCCCCCGGCCCCGAAAAACTTACCCAACTAATCGGCGGGAATACGATTCTTATCCAAAATGGTGTTAATGTTGGCAGTTCAGAGGATCGTCATCCGCGCACAGCAGCAGGATTCAATGTTGATTCAACATACTTCTTTCTCTTTACAGTTGATGGGCGTCAGCCTGGATACTCTATAGGCATGAATTTTCATGAACTTGGGGCATATATGTTGGAGTGGGGTGTTTATAATGGCATTAACCTTGATGGGGGTGGATCGACAACCATGATTGTTCGAGGTGAAATTAAAAACAGTCCTTCCGATCCCGGAGGAGAACGAACTGTCTCAAATTGTCTGCTCGTTGTGAGCACAGCACCTGATAGCGTTTTGGCTCTACTTCGGATAACTCCTTCTGTGGTGTATGCTATCGCAGGTTCTGAAGTTCAATTTCATGTTCAAGGACTCGATATGTTTTTTAATTCTGTAAGTCTTAAGGATTCTACTGTTATTTGGAGCTGCGATTCGACGGTAGGGACCATTGATGAAAGGGGATTATTTGTAGCATCTGAGGATACGGTAAGTGGTTATGTTTATGCAAGTGTCGGAGATATCGTTGATTCGACATTAGTAAAAAAGAGTGTTTTAACACGACTTGAAATTACCCCTAATCCTGTCATTTTAAACGTAGGGGGATTTCAGCAGATGAATGTTATTGCCTATGACAATTATGAAAATGTCATCACCTTTTCCCTTTCAGATTATGAATGGCAGGTAGAGGGGGATGTTGGGACTATTACAGAAAATGGCTTTTTTACAGCAACACAAAGTGGTGAAGGAAGCATTATTGTCCAATATGGCTCAGTCATTGGGTCTGTTCCTGTTACTGTTGGAATATCCACCTCGGTGCTCGTAGATGATTTCTCAGATGTATCACAGTTTACCCTTACTGGGGTCTATGTTGCTATTCAAGAATGTTCATTTACAGTGGATACTACCCATTTTATTTCTTCCCCTTCTTCAGGAAAACTTACCTATAGCTTAACAACAGGAGGAACAAGCGCCCTCTATATGAATTGCAATATTCCTGTTTCTGGGCGCCCTGATAAAATTGGAATCCATGTTTATGGAGATGGAAATGGACATTGGCTCCGCAGTGAGTTTAAAGATAAGAATGGTGAAAAATTTCTCCTCGATTTTACAAATGCAAGCCCTGGCATCGATTGGAAAGATTCCTGGAAATTGTTAGAAGCAAATCTAGATGATGCGATTCCAAGCTGGGCAAATCCCAATGCAGTTCTTGATTATCCCATAACATGGACACGTTTTTATCTCGCTCAGACCAGTGATGATAAGAAGGGATCGGGCGTTCTTTATTTTGACGACTTTATTATTGATTTCATTTCAACCGATATCTCGATGGATATGAATATCCCTAAAAACTTCCAGCTTGGACAAAATTATCCCAATCCGTTTAATCCTGTCACTAACATTCCCTATCAATTGCCAAAAACCAGCGATGTCTCTGTTAAAATTTTTGATCTCAATGGTCAGCTCATTCAAGAATGGCATTTCAAAAACCAAGAGTCAAATTTCTATGAAATTCTTTGGGATGGCACAAATATGAGAGGAAATCGCGTAAGCACAGGACTCTATATTTATTCAGTCCAAGCGGGGGAATTTAGCGCATCAAAAAAAATGATTTTGCTTAAATAAACTTATACTATATGGCTCATGTTAAAAAAAGACAGGGTTTGCCCTGTCTTTTTTATGGATAATTTTTACATCATGGTATTTCGTTTCAAGAGATACGTCATTAAAACTGTCCGTAAATCATCATCTGTTCGAAAAAAAAGATAATCTACCCCCATATTCCCAAAGGATTCAAGATATGTTTTTTGCAACGCCAGGACAGTCTGTCTGTAAAGGTCGCGAATTTGCCGATTGTCTGCTTTGATGTGTTCCCCTGTTTCCATATCAATAAATTCTGTCTTTTTTCCTTTTTTTAAATCCATTTCATTTGGATTCCACACATGAACAACAAGCACTTCATGACCACCATAACGTACATGTTGAATCCCCTTTATAATCGCCTCTGGATCATCCCACAAATCCGAAATTAAAAGAACAAGTCCACGTTGAGTCATAGATTCTGCCATTTGATGAAGAGTAAAAGCTGTGGAGGTTTTCCCCTTTACGTCTGTCATTGACAAACATTTCATCATTTCGATAGGATAAGAGGAGATAGCTTTGGGAGGCATAACGGTAATGGGTTTATCCTGAAAGAGGCAAAGCCCCACCGCATCATTTTGGCGTACAAGTAGAGTTGCCAAAGATGCGGCAATTATAGAAGCTGCGTAAAATTTTGAAAAAGGGCTCCCAAATCCCATAGAATGGCTACAATCCACTAAAAGATATGCCGATAAATTTGTATCCTGTTCATATTGTCGAATATAATAGCGATTTGTTCTCCCATAGACCTTCCAATCAAGATGACGAATATCATCCCCTGGATTATAAGGGCGATGTTGAGAAAATTCGACACTAAAGCCATGATATGGCGAACTATGGAGACCTAAAAGAAAGCCTTCTACAACATAGCGGACTTGTAAATCAAGGGTATCGAAGACGATTAAATCAGATAACGTAATGGCCTGAGATTTAGTTTGCTGTTGAAAACTCATGTTTTTTGCAAAATATGGTGGAGAATTTCTTGAATATGTATTTGTTCGGCCTCTGCGGCAAAGGTCCGCAAAATTCTGTGGTGAAGAACGGGCAACAAAAGGGCATTAATATCTTCTTCATCGGGAGTCGGTTTGCCGTGTATAGCTGCCCGGGTTTTTGCAGCAGCAACTAAATGTTGTGCTGCTCGAGGACCTGCTCCCCACTTAACATATTTTTGAATAAAGGGATCATTTCCCTCGGTGGGGCGTGTTTTTCGAACGAAAGTAACTGCATAGTCAATTAAATGATCCGAAACAGGAATTTGTTGGGTAAAAGCAATAATCTCAAGAATTCGCTCTTTTTCAATAACAGGAGATAAATGCGTCTGGTTGATACGAACCATTTGATCAACAATTATTTTCTCTTCCTTCAGAGAAGGATAGGTCAAATTCAACTGAAACATAAAACGATCTTGTTGGGCTTCCGGTAAAGGATAGGTGCCCTCTTGTTCAATAGGATTTTGTGTAGCAAGGACAAAAAAGGGTTCTTCAAGGGGAAGAGTTCTTCCTGCTGAGGTTACTTGATGCTCTTGCATGGCTTCAAGAAGAGCCGATTGGGTTTTTGGAGGTGTTCGATTAATTTCGTCAGCCAATATAATATTCGCAAAAACAGGCCCGGGAATAAAACGAAATACACGTTTTCCCGTCTTGCGTTCTTCTTCAATAACTTCCGTTCCTGTAATATCCGATGGCATTAGATCAGGGGTAAATTGAATCCGTCGAAAAGATAAATCCATAATACTTGCCAACGATTTTACTAAAAGAGTCTTTGCTAACCCTGGAACACCCACTAACAAACAATGTCCACCTGTTAAGAGGGCAATTAAAAGATTTTCAATTATATCGTGCTGACCTACAATAATGTTGCCAAGTTCCTTCGTTGCAATATCATAAAATTTTGCTGTTTCGTCTAAAAGATCTAAAGGGGAAGTTGTCATGAATGTCCTTTATGTTATTCTTTTTCCACTTTTGCCAATACTTTTCGGGCTTTTTCTGAAGCCCTTGTTTCAGGATACTGAGCAATCACAATGGTGTAAATTTCTTTTGCTCCCTTTTTATCGCCAAGTTTCTCTTCTCTTAAGGATGCTGCTTTCAATAATTGATTGGGTACTTTTTCATAATTGGGATAACGCTCGTAAAGTTCCAGGATTTCTTTTACAGCATGATCATAATCTCCCTTTTCTTCATACAATTCAGCAAGGGTTATCATAGCCTCTGCGGCTTCTTGCCAATAAAAACCATACTCTCTTTTAATTGTCTCATACTGCCTGATTGCTAAGTCAGAACTTTTTGAAAGGGTTCGATAAATGCGTCCCATATTTTTTAAGGCTTCTACCGCATAGAGCGTCCCTGGATAGTTCGCAACCACTTTTTCATAGTCACTTAATGCCGCTACAAAATCTTTCATTTCCTTTTCTTGAATGGATGCACGGATAAGCAACGCTTTGGGTGCATAGAAATTTTTGGGATACTCGACTCGAATTTGTTCATAAATGTCCGCAGCTTTCTGACTCTCTCCTAAATTATTTCGGTAAATACCTGCCATCATATAAAGCGCCTGTGGGATATAAGAGCTTTCGGGATAAACAGTAACAACCTTTTTTAGCTGACTTATAGCCAATTGATAATGCTTTTGACGGGTAAGCATATCGGCAAACCAAATGAGAGCCTGACTCACGTGATTAGGGTTTTCTTCCTCCTGCTGAAATCTTCTAATTTCCCGTTCAAATAAAAACTCACAGTCAGGATACCCAATATCAGCCATGGCACGGAGATAGAGATAATGAGGGGATCCTTCAAGCGCGTTCATCCTCGTATCCATCAAATATTCTGATAACAGAATATCATGAGGATCTGGATCGCGCTCTATCAAAATTTCTATCTGTTTTTTGATGTAAGATCGATTAACAGAATCTGGAAAGAAAAAAAGATACTTTAAATAGGTAAGCTTAGCAGCAGAAATCTTATGCTCATCTTCATAAACCCTCGCCAATTGAATGAGAACTTCCCCACTGTTTAAATCGGGAAAATAGATATCCAAATATAGCCACAACTCTTTCTCTTTTATCTCAGAGAGTTCATCAGCTTTAAGTAAAAATCGGGTATCCTTTTCCTCCTTCATAAGATCAAACAAATAGGTGTAATACGCTTGCTCCCTTTTTAAGGCATCCGGTGAATAAGCTGATATTGTAGGTGCTTTTAAAGAGATAAGCATTTTTTTTAGCGCTACAATTTCATGTAAGAGAGAATCTCTTTCCTGCTGATATGAGGAATAAATAATTTCTACCGTATCAGGCACTTGATTCCGAAGATGTTGGACCTCACTTTCCAATGCTTGAATCTGATAGGCAAGTGAAAAACGTATGGAATCAATAGCCCTTGAAAGTTTATACTCATAGGTTGTTTGAAAATTTGTTTCTAACCTTTCTTTTTCACGGCTAAACTGATTTTCAAGACTATCAATCATTGTCTTACGCCAAAGTTCACTATCTGCTTCACTCGTTTCTGTTGGTTCTCCAATGTAATCAGGAATTTCATCTAACTCCATAGGTGCTAAAGTACGCGTGGTATCTCTCCGTTGAATACCTTTCATTACATCAATATCTTGAGCGTAAAGAAAAGATATAAGTACAAAAAATGCAAAACCATAAATTTTTAGATATCTCATATTACCCCACTTGCAATTTTCAACCCTTGTATGAAATTCATCTCTTCATCCTTAAAATAGCAATTTATTTTTTATAAAAGGATAGAAGAAAATAAAACACTTTTTTACTCATAATATTTATCCTGAATGTTTTTCTCTAGGGGAATTTATCATTTTTAAGAAATTGGAGTCTTCTTCATAACTTTTTGACAGATATTTTATTAATATTTTCTCACTTTTTTCGAAATCTCAAGTTTTTTATCAAAAAATAAGATAAGTTTACCATCGTTTAACAAATAGCATCACAGATGCAATGTTGGACGGTAAAAATAACTAATCAACAATGGACATGAAAAAAAACAATCATATCGAAACAGCGTGCATACATGGAAAAGGTGAATCGGATCCCCTCTATCACGCAATTGTCTCTCCTTTATATCAAACAACCTCTTTCGCCTTTGAATCTACTGAGGATGGATCCGCTTTATACACAGGGAAAAAAAGAGGTTATTCTTATTCTCGGATGGGAAATCCTACTGTTGATGCGCTTTGCAGACAAATTGCTTGTCTAGAAAATACAGAAGCAAGTGTTGCTTTTGCATCGGGAATGGCAGCTATTGCCGCAGCCATTATTACCCTTATTCCCAAAAGTGGGAAAATTTTAGCAAGTCATACCCTTTATGGAGGAACCCATAGTCTTTTAACCCGCTCTTTCCCGGAAAGAGATATTAAAACTGTTATTGTAGAAAATGATCATCCCGACACATTTAAG
>JAQUPD010000021.1:30940-37891 GCA_028716785.1 Fidelibacterota bacterium | reverse complement strand
GTTCAAGCCTCGTTATTGCAAGATTTAAGGAAAGGGTAACAGTGTGAGATATGACAAATTCCATTCGTCATTTATCGAATAAAACGTGCTATTTCTTCCAATGATTTCCGTCTTTTAGGTCTTGGCGAATCATCAGGATAACCGACCGTTAGAAGAAGGGCAATTTTCTTTGTTTTGGGGATATTAAGAATTTTGCGAATTTTCTTTTCTTGGAACCACCCCAACATACAAGTACCCAATCCAAGTTCAGCTGCTTGTAGACAGAAATGTTCTGCTGCAATTCCAATATCAATTAAATTGAAAGGGGTGCCCTGGAGTCCTGCCCCTACTTGCGCTACAAGATGTCCCTTTGTCATGAGGACAACAACAATTACTGGTGCTTGAAGGGCAAATTTATTAAAGGAAATGAGAGGGGAAAATGTGCTTTCCGCCACTGCTTGACGGATTTCTGGGTGTTGAATAACAAGAAATTCCCAAGGTTGTGCATTGGATGCAGATGGGGCAAGTCGAGCAGCTTCCAAACAAATTTTTAATGCTTCTTCTGAAACGGCATCCTTTTTATAATGGCGAACACTACGCCTTATATTTACAAGTTCTAAAAAGTTCATACTAATTTTCTAAGCTGTTGTTCTACCATCCCGTGCTCCCAAATCCTCCCAGTCCCCGCTCTGAATCACTTAAGTCGTTTACTTCAATTAAGTCAGGATGCTTGGGTGTTTGAAATATTAGTTGAGCAATCCGATCTCCCTGATGAATGAAAAAATCTTCCTGAGAGAAATTTGCCAAAATAACACCAATTTCATTCCGATAACCTGCATCTACTGTACCTGGTGCATTTAAACAAAAAATGCCATGCCTAAGTGCCAATCCACTTCGGGAGCGGATCTGTATTTCCATATCCTCCGGTAACTCAACGGCTATGCCAGTTTTTACTAAAGCCCATTTTCCAGCAGGAATAGTTATCTCCTCAACGGATGTAACATCATAGCCTGCATCATAGCTGTGTTGACGGGATGGGAGCGTTGCAAGGGGAGAGAGTCTTTTAATTTTTACTTTCATTATTTATCACACTTTGTATAGCCACATTGAACGCAAAATTCGCAACCATTTTCAAATTTTAGTGCTTTTGCGTTACATTCTGGACAAATTTTAAAACTTGCGTCCGAAATCATTGTCTCTTGTTGAGATTTTTCACTTTTTTTTGTTTCAATAGGAATACTTATTTGAGGATCCTCTGGCGTTTTGTCCGGCGGGATTATTCCTTCATCTTTAAAAAATCGTTCTATAACATCAGCTACTTCAGAGTAAAAAGAATGAATGTATTTTCCATTTTTAAAATAACCACCATTGGGATCATAAATGCTGCGAAGTTCCTCCAAAATAAAATAGGGATCACTAGCTCTGCGAAAAATTGCTGAAATTAATCGTGTTAAAACGGCATATTCTGCTGAATGGGTTAAATCTTTAGAATTGATGAAAATTTCCATGGGACGTTTCTTCCCATTTTCCCACACATAACTCAAGGTAATGTAGACGCTAAATTTAACGAAGGGACTTTTAATTTTATACACTTTTGCATCTACCACATCAGGACGAATAAGATTAGTGGATGGCTGAGGTTGAGAATTTGGATTTTGAGCTACCGACTTTGTCCCTGTTTGTTTTTCATTAGATGAGATTTCTCGAATTTTAAATTCCTTATTTATGGTAAGCATTATACAACCTCGATATCTTGATTGTTTTTAATTCCTAACGCTTTAAAATAATGAAACAGCGTTGTTAGAGTCCCATCGGGAAGCCTCATAACTTCATCACCATAGAAAACTCGTTTTTCCTTGTCGGCTTCGATTTCAAATTTTTTATTTTTAAATGCCTGAAATTCCGATGGTTTGCTTTCTGATGTTAAGATAGGGAAACGACTTCCATCGCGATAAACAGTAATTCCCTTTAATCCTTTTTCCCATGCTTTCAAATAGATATTCGAAATGACTTCCGGTTCAATATCTTCGGGCAAATTGATGGTGGAAGAAATGGAGTGGTCAATGTATTTTTGGCAAACACTTTGAATTTCAATCCGTCGTTCAGGAGAAATATAATGCGCTGTGTGAAAGAAAGCCTCAGGTAAAAATTTTCGCAACACCTCTTCTGATTCTATTTTTTCCACTTTGTCTATCAACTCAAAAAGATCAATATAAGCTTGAACCGTTGAATGAAAGACTTTAAAAAATTGGTTATTAAAAGACTCGGCTCTGCGGGTATAAAAGAGGGCGAAGACAGGCTCAATTCCTCCGCTTACGCCAATATAATTTTTCTTTCCTAAGGAAACCCCGCGAATAATATTGCTAATTGTTCCAGTCGGTGCAATTGATGTTATGGCAATATTTCGGAGGCCATGGAGCCGGATATGTTCTTTAACGTCATCTGTTAGTGCTTCCTGAAAAAAGGGTCCTTGCGCATAAGCCTCATAATCAAAAATATCGGAAGGTGCTTTTTCCTGAGCAAGTTTAGAAGAGGCCAAATAAGCCTGATTGGTTATGAATTTCATCACTTTATCCATAAGAGCAATGCCTTCCGGACTGTCATAAGGAATTTTTAGCTGGTAGAGCATATCAGCAATCCCCATAATGCCAACGCCTAAACGACGGGTTTCACCTGCCGCATTTTGTTGTTTTTCAAGAGGATTTAACACTTGATTCCAACTTACCACATTATCTAGAAAGCGGACTAAATTACTTACAGCCATTCCCAGGTTTTCCCAATCGACAGAGGCTGAATCCATAAAGCCATTTTTCACAAACCGTGCCAAATTTATAGAACCCAAATTACAAGCGCCTCCATCTTCTAAAGGAACTTCAGCACAAGGATTTGTGCAAATAATGGGTCGCCCCACATAATTTGAGGGCGAATATCGACTCATCTTTGTCCAAAACATAAGACCAGGCTCTGCTGTGCGATAATTCGACTCAATAAGCGTATCCCAAATATCCCTCGCCTTTACTAACTCGCGGATTTCATGTGTTTCATCTGATGCGAAATAGAGAAGAAAATCACCTGTATAATGAATGGCAAGTTCTTCATCTTCCTCCCCAATATCTATAAGAAAGTCACCATAAACATCCCGCTTTAAGGCATCTTTTAAATCAACTTGGGAGGAAGTTCTTCCAAATTGGTCTTCAAACCACTGATTGAAAAGGGCATAGGAATCAAAAATGTGAAGTTCTTCATATTCCCGAATATCTTTGCAGGGTATGCCAAGGGAATAATGGTATCCATCCTTCTGATAGGCTTTCATTAAACGTTTTTTATTTTTTTTCTTATAGACAATAATCCGATCGCGCCCATATTTTTTTTCCTCCTGAACGGCGCTCATAAATTCATCTGTTACTTTCACAGAAATATTAGCAAAGCGAATTTGGGTATTTTCAACAACTTGCTTCTTGATAAGGTCTAATTGTGATTCGTTAAATTTTCCTGACCAGCGGCACTGTTCGACAATTTGTTGTGAAACCCAATTGGGAGTTTTTTTTACGTGGATAAAATGAAAAATATCAGGATGTTTTATGTCAATGGTTAGCATTAAAGCCCCACGGCGACCTGATTGACCAATGAGGCCGGTTGTCATTGAAAAGAGTTCCATAAAAGAGACAGCCCCTGTAGATGTATCTGCGGCGTTATGTACAACAGATCCCCGGGGACGAAGAGGAGTTATATCAACACCAATGCCCCCACCATAGGAATAAGTGCGAGCACATTCAGCAGCAGCTTTATAAATAGATTCAATATTATCACCTTCAATGCGCGTAACAAAACAATTTGCAAGAGTTTTTAACCGGTATAAATCACCAGCACCCGCTAAAACACGTCCCCCAGGCATCCAATATCCTTCATATAAATCTTTATAAAAAATTTCTGCCCACGTTTTTTGCTTAGTTTTTGTGCTTTCTTGAGAAGCAATAAATGAAGCAATTCGACAAAAGACATCTTCAGGACGTCTTTCAATAAACTCTCCATTAATATCTTTAAGGTAATACTTCTTTTTGTATATATTATTGGCTAAATCATTTCCACAAAGATAGTCGGGATGAAGGGGAAGGTCCTGGTTTTCAATGGCTGTTTTTAAATGTTCATAGAGCATGCGGTAAGTTTCAATCTTCTTTTCACCCACCATTCGGGATAATTTTCCTTGGTGCAAAAACATTTTTTCTATCATTGTCGACTCCGATTCAGGTGCGTTGAGTTGTTATTTTGACAATTTAACACAAGATATTGTATGTGTTACACTTCATGATACAATATAATGAAGATAAAGTCAAATGTGTTTTAACACTTTTTTCAAAATTTTTTCTTGATTTTAACCTTTCTCCTGGAAGTCCATAAGGCAAATTTTTTAGGATTCACTTCTTGTGAAATTAATTCCGTCCATGTAATTTTTACCCACGTGGAGAACAGATGCTCAAACAATTTCGCTACAAAAATTGGGTTCGCTTGTTAAGGGGGAAGAATATTCTACCTGAAACACCCTTACCCATTGATTGGGAATCGCTTAAGCAGGAGGGACAATCACTATTTATTGCTCTGCCTAATGACTCCCGACATATCCATGTGGTGAATCATCTGCTGAATCAGCTTTTATCCCAACAACCCTCTTTAAATATTTCTGTCTATGTTCCTCCCGCCTTTGAAGATTTTATCAGAGGGATGAAATTTTATAAAGAACAGTTTATTCTTCCTGCAATAAAACCGCTATCTTTTCCAATTTCAGAAGAAATGATTCCTGATACGTTTAAAAAAATCTGTGATATAGGTATCGATTTGAATTGTGCCCCATATATTTTATCTCATTACCTTATTGCAACACGGTCTAAAAAAGCATCTCTTGGATTTTACAATCTTTATAGTTCTTCTTTATTTTCAATGACACTTAAAATAAAACCTAGTTCATACGATTCAGGCGTGGAAGCGCTCTTGAATCTTATAGGAATTACTCTTTTAGAATAGATTAACTGTAACTTTTTTTAAAAATAATATCCTTTCTATGGTATATGTGCAATGATCATTTTTTCATTGCAATAGAGTTTATGGACATGTAGATTATCGCCCAAATTAGGAGAGAAATTTATGAAAAAATACTTTAATGAAATCGTTTGTCCTGAATGCGAGGAACTCCTTACAGCCGAAGAGCTGCAAGAGAATTTGGTGTGTCCGCATTGTAAAACGAAGTTAAGAGATCCTAAGTATATTGAATTCTTGGAGTATTTAGTTGCGCAAGGGATTGTTGAAGACATTGATTTTTTTGATGAAGACTTATATGGCAGTGATTTTATGAAATATGAGACGAGTGAATTGGATGAAGAAGATATTACTGATGTTGAAGCGCCTCAAAAACCCGGTGGTTTTCTTTCTAATAATATGATGAGTGTTGAAGAAGAGTATATTAAGGATATTGAAGAAGATCAGGAAGAAACCGAAGATTATACAGTTTTTGATCCGTCTGAAATTGATGATATTTCCGAAGACGATCTCAATTCAGAAGAAGATGATGAAGATTAAGGAGGAATTATGAGTGATGACAAAGAGTCAAAAACAAAAAAAATGGAAATAAATCTTAGTGAACAAAAAGCGTCTGGAGAATATTCCAATTTAGCCATTGTAACCCATTCAGCTTCAGAATTTATTTTAGATTTTTGTCAGATTCTTCCTGGAATGCCAAAGGCAAATGTGGTTTCTCGCATCATTTTGAATCCTCAACATGCAAAATCCTTATTAAAAACTCTTGAAATTAATATTCAACGCTACGAACAAACATTTGGGAAAATAAAAGAAATTCCTAATCCTCAAAATCAAACAATCAACATAAAAACAAAAAAAGATATCATTAATTAAGTTTCTTTTCAGCAGGCTTTTCGGGAGATGTTATTTCTCTCTTTCTTTGTTTCGCAAGGATTCTTTTATAAAGCCAAGCTTGCCAGAAGACGCATACAAGCCGTCCAATAGCAAATCCTAACAGTGCACCAGCTAAAATATCTAAAGGATAATGTTTCCCTACATAAACCCTGGAATAGGCAACAAGACATGCAATAATCCACGGGATAAAGCGCCTTTTACGATAAAAATAAGTAAGCACAGCTGCAATGCTAAAAAAATTTGCAGCATGGTTGGATGGAAACGACCATTTGCCACCATAGCCATCTAACAGACGGATATGTTCAAGGGCGTTTATCTTTTCGGGCGTCAAAGAAAGAGAATCTTCATAATGACGAACCTGCGTGATGAGCATCTGTAACGAATCTTCAAGAACTGGAGAAATTGAATCTAAGGTGGTTATATAAGCTTGAAAACTCTCCTGCTTCTTTTTTAAGGGGATATATTCCCTAAGAACTCTACTGGGACGGATACGTTTAACGGCAGGTTTAATAAGCCGTGTTGCTGTGAGGTCTGAAAGGCTGAAAGCAATAAGAAGTAAACAAAACGTAACTCGCCCCTTTTTCTTTCCTTTAATAAGTAAATAGAGAGATAAAAAAATGGCGACAGGTATCCATGTTTCTTCCTGAGTAATAAATGTAAAAAAAACATCTAACCACGGATGAGTCCATTCTTGATTTATGAAACGAAAAAGCGTTAAATCTATCCTCGTTAACATTTCTAATAATCCTCCACTTACTCGCAATGCGCTAAAGGAATTTTAGAGTAATTTTTATGCATGAGATTACAATAATTTAAATAATTTGACAGCTATTGCCATTGTAATGGATTGTTGATGATGTATTTGTGAACGCGGTTCAATTCATTTTCATTTTCATTTCGAATAATATGTTCATAATAATTTCGTTGCCAGACAGGGGTACCCGGCATGTGGCGAATTTGGTTTATTTGTTTTGCCGAATTCATTTTGTAAAAACCAATAATTTTAGGCAATAACATTTTACGCCTTGTTATTGTAGAATGTGGTGG
>JAQUPD010000021.1:0-30840 GCA_028716785.1 Fidelibacterota bacterium | reverse complement strand
GGGCGATTCATGTAAGGGCGATTCATGAATCGCCCCTACGTTAAATGCCCCTATTCCTCAAATGAAAAATCATCATCCTTGGGAAGAGATGTACTTGAAATGTCTTCAAGAATTATTTTATCCTGTCCATTATTCTCTTCTTCTATTGATTCTTCAACCTCTTCATCATCTTCCAAGGGCTCTGGGATTTTTAAAGATTCCTCAAGCTCTTTTTTTAAGGCTTCGTATTCCTCTTCATTATCAATAATGCGAAAAGATTTTGCTAGTTTTGCTTGCTTTAACAAACTTGTTATTTTAGGTTGTGGTAGGACAAGAATACACTCCCCCCCTTTCCCCAAAGCATATCTACGAGCAAACAATAAGGCACTCAATCCCGTGTTATCTTGTATTTTAACCGTGGATAAATTTATGATGATTTTTTTTATCTCCTGTTTATTCAAAGCCATCATAAGTTCCCGCTTAAACCGAAGTGTTCCTAAATCATCCAAAAGGACATTCTTAGGCTTAAAAATAAGCGTATGATCATAATATCTGCTGAAAAAATCCATTGAACCACCTGTCTTTCTATAACACAGAAATTTATGATTTTTTCCAGGAGAAATCCAACGACTTGTCATAATTGTTAGATGATATCATGCTTATTTTTGTTTAACTTTAACAATGCTGATGGATGGAGAGATGCAATGATAAATGTTTTTATTATAATAAGTGTCCTTTTAATTTTAATCGTTTTGGTTATTTTATTTTTTCAAGTTAGGCCTCATCGTTATGAAGCGATTATTCGAAAGGAATTTACGCCTCTTCGCGATACCCTTATTGCTCAGCAAGGAAAAATTGAGGATCTTCCTGAAAAAACAGAATTTAGGCTTAAAGAGCATCAATCCCACCTTTTTGTTGATTTGAAGGATATGCTTCACCAAACACAAGTAGAATCACTAAAACAAATAAGTGAATTTCAAGAACATTTATCCTCTGTTTTAGGGAAAAATAGTAAGCAGCTCACGGAAGAATTTGGTTTTTTTAAAGATCATTTGAATCAGATTCTCACACGGAATTTTGAAAAACTTACTGAGTCGACAGAGAACAAGCTGACTCAGATTGATCAAAAGGTTCTTGAAAATCTTAGTGAGGGATTTAAAAAGACAACGGAAACATTCAATAATGTGATAGAACGCTTGGCCAAAATTGATGAAGCGCAACGCAAAATAGATAGTCTTTCCACAAATGTTATCTCCCTTCAAGATATCCTAACGGATAAAAAAAGTCGAGGTATTTTTGGAGAAGTTCAACTTCATCAAATATTAAGTGCAGTTTTTGGAGATTATAATGAACAGATTTACAAGCTGCAATATACCTTATCGAATGGAATGATTGCTGATGCTGTTCTTTTTATCCCCCAGCCCACAGGCATGATTTGCATTGATTCTAAATTTCCTCTGGAAAATTTTAGACGCATGACCGATCGTTCTCTGGATGAAAATCAGAGAAAACGAAGTGTAGAACTTTTTAAAAGGGATATTCGAAAACATATTGATGATATTGCTTCAAAATATATTATCCCCGGTGAAACATCTTCTCAGGCGATTATGTTTTTGCCGGCAGAAGCTATCTTTGCTGAACTTCATGCTTATCATTTTGATCTTGTGGATTATTCCTGGAAAAACAGAGTAAGCATTGTATCGCCATCCACATTTTTAGCTCTTTTAAATACCACACAAACGGTTCTTAATGATATGAAACGGAAAGAATATGCGGATATTATCCAACGAGAAATTATTAAACTCTCTGAAGATTTTAAACGTTATCGTATCCGTTGGGATAATTTATCGAAACATATTGACACGGTTCAAAAAGATGTCAAAGAAATTCATGCATCTACAGAAAAAATTACAAAATCTTTTGATAAAATATCAAATGTAGAAATTGAACCCAATACCAAATCCCTTCATGCTATTCCATCGGAAAAAAGTGTGGAATCAGAAACGGATTGAAAGGTTTCAAATCCATATATTTTTAAAAAAAGAGTAGTTAATTCAGAGATAAGGCTTTTTTCATCAGGGAGAGGGAGATTTTGTTTTTCACATTCCTTAGCCATAGAGGTTACACCTCGATCCTTGATTCCACAGGCAATGATTCCCTTAAAAAAGTCAAGATCGGGGTGGACATTTAAGGCAAAACCATGCATTGATACTCCTTCTATCACTCTTAATCCAATGGAGCAAATTTTATTTTTATCCATCCAAACCCCGGGATATTGGGGATCTCTTTCTGCATGTAGAGAAAATTTTTTTAACGTTTGAATGATAACTTCTTCAAGAGAATGGACAAAGCGCCGAGTTGAAAAGCCAAGATACTTATAGTGAAAAAGGGGATATCCGACTAATTGACCAGGTCCATGATAGGTAACATCACCACCTCGGTCTGTAGCGTAAACGGAAATTCCCTTATTTTTTAAAACAACCTCTTGGTAAAGGATATTTGTTTTATCGCCATGTTGACCGAGGGTATAAACGTGTGGGTGTTCTAATAAAATGAGGACATCAGGAATTTTATCTTGTTTGCGAAGAGCATGAAGACGTTGTTGCTCTTTCCATGCCTTCTGATAATCCACTCGACCAGGTGTCCACAGGATGAGTGTCTTCATAAAAGATCTGAAAAAGTGCCATAATCAGGGTCAAACAACCGTTTATACAATCGTGGAAGCGACTGATCAGTTTGTTCGGCTAAAAAGTCACAAATTATTCGCGCTGATTGTTTATAATCATCTGGTGATATTTTCGTTAATTGGGCACGGATTTCTGTAGGAAGCAGGTTGTCATTAAGGGTAAAGTGATTGAAATTTCCTTGTAAAAAGGTGGTAAAAAGTCGCTTAAGAATATATTGCCCTTTGAATTCAATTTGTTCCAGCTGGGGAGATTTAAACATCAAATCTATGGCAACTTGTTTGTACAATTCATTTTCCTGGATAATTTCCTCAGGAATTTTAAGGATATAGTGATAGCGATTACTCACATTTTTCAAGGGATGATCTGTAGATACAAGGGAGACATGTTCAATAAAATCCCCTGTGCGTTTGGCAATAAATCGTTCAAACTGAGCTTTATATTCCAAACACTTTAGCAACGCTTCGATTATCTGGGCTTTATTCCCTGTTGCAGTATGGTTTTCTGCCCATTCATAGACACTTTTTTGTGAAATAAATCCTGCCTGATAGCCATCCAAAAGGTCGTGAAGGGCATAGGCTACATCATCTGCCCAATTCATAATACTGCATTCCAGACTTTGTTGGCGATAAATAGTTCCGTCTGGACTTAGAAATTTGAGATAGGACACTTGGTCATCATAGAGAAATTTTCCTGTTTTATCGCTTTCTGACCAAAGGATTTTGTATTTCATAATCCCATCAAGAAAGGCGCGGGAAGGTTTCATGCCTTTATTGCTTTCGCCGGCATCAAGAATTTTTTCAGTGATAATTTTCAGTGTTTGGGCATTTCCTTCAAATCCACCTGCTTCGTGCATAAGTTCATTTAAAGCGGCTTCTCCTGCATGACCAAAGGGTGGATTTCCAATATCATGGGTAAGGCAAATTCCTTCGATGAGGTCGAAATTAAGAGCGTTTTCTTTAAAAAAATTTTGGTTTAAAACATTGGCAATTGAGCGGCCAATCTGCGCAACTTCCAGACTATGGGTCAGTCGCGTGCGGTAAAAATCATAGATACCACTTAAAAAGACCTGCGTTTTGCTTTGCAGTTTACGGAATGCAGCACTGTATAAAATACGATCACGATCAATTTGAAAGACACTCCGATAATCACTTTTTCCCCGTGGCTCCAGGGTCTCACAATCAAAGTCATTGTAAAAATCGGAGAATATAATTCCTGACATTGTTATATGTCCTTTTGATTTGGATGAATAACTGTTCGGATTGATTGTCCCATTCTCAGGGTGTTAAAGGCTTCGTTGATTTGAGAAAGGGGAAAGTGATAAGTAATCATTTCTTGCCAGCGAATTTTGCCATCATTTACAAGTTTGATTACATCGGGAATTTTCCGCAAAGGAGTACCAATAGAGCCAATGAGCGACATTTCATTCATGATAATTCGGGCAGCTAAAAAAGGAAGGGTATTTTCTGAATAGCCACTCAGGACTAACCGTCCTCCTTTATGGAGGACATTCATTGCTTGAACCATGGTTCGGGGTGTGCCAGTTGTTTCAATAACAACATCCGCTTTTCCGCCAATCATATCACAAATACCCTCTTCACATACCTTACATTTATTGGAATTTAAGATGCCATCGGCATTATAATCTCGGGCAATGTTGAGCTTCCAGTCAAAAATATCTACCATGTAAACGTGCGCTTGCTTTAATTTGGCCATTTGCAGAAGTGAAAGGCCAAAACCACCACTTCCAAAAATTACTACGGTTTCACCCTGATGGATGTTTACACGATCGTAAACAAGATGATAAGCCCCAACAAAAACATTGCTGATTAAACTTCCAAGCTCAAAGGGGAACTCATCAGGAAGTGAAACAAGCTGATTTTGATCAATGGTGATATATTCAGCATATCCCCCATCTACATGATTCCCCAAAATTTTCAAATGATCACACTGAGTTTCATTCCACGATTTACACGCCAAGCATTTTCCACAACTCATGGTCCCAGGGACAATCACCCGGTTTCCTGAACGAAAAAGAGTCACATTTTTACCTGTTTCTTCAACAACCCCTGAAATTTCGTGTCCTAAAATTAAAGGAGGTGCTTTTGCCGTCGCTAAGCCTTGGTCAACATATTGCAGATCTACGTGACAAACAGAACACGTTTCAATGCGGACACGAATTTCTGTAGATTTTAGAGGTTTTAAAGGTACATCTTCAATTGAAAGAGGTTCATAAGCCTGATGAAAAACAGCAGCTTTCATGGTTGGTTGTGATTTATATTTTTTCTCAATCATACATGAAATCTATAGTTTTTATTTGTCATAAGAGAGATGATTTTTCCCCCTTTCCCGACAAGTCTATGGATTCCATGGATTTTTCCAGTGAAAAAGTCTAATTTTTAAAAATAAAAAGGAGATTCCCATGTATAAAGGCTTTAAAATATTTCGTAATCGATTCCTTTTCATAATAGGTATGCTTTGTGTGATTGGAACAATGCCACTCCAAAGTGCCAAAATCCCTGAAAACACGGCTTTTATTTCTCGTTTAAGTTATGTACAGATAGATTCTATGCTCCAAGCTAATGCACGTCGGGATTTAACAATGACAGATCGCATGGCTTTATATTCTGAACAATTCTTGGGGATGCCTTACAGTTGGACCGCCACAGGTGATGGGGAATGGGCTTTATATGAAAATCAACCCCTTTTTAACTTTGATTCAACAAATTGTATGGTTTATTGTGAACATGTTCTCGCCCTTTCTATCTCAGATAGCTGGGATAATTTTTTCAATAATCTTCAGCATATCCGATATAAAGAAGGCATTATTGGCATGAGCACAAGAAATCATTATACTATGGCAGATTGGCTCCCAGAAAATATATGGCTTTTAAACAATGTGAGTCAATCCGTTGGGGGTTCTTATACAAAAACGATGACGCGGACCATTTCTCATAAAACTTTTTTTAAAGAGAAGGGTATTACAGACTTACGCTATGTGAAGCCTGATAGAACGCTAACAATTGACTATATCCCTCTGAACGATCTTTATAAGGTAAAAGACCATTTTCAAAACGGCGATATTATTGCCTTGATCTTTGCTCAGAGGGATGATATTTTTTCAGCCCACATGGCCATGATGATAAAAAAAAAGGATGGATTTTATATTCGGGAAGCATCCAATAGTAAATGGACAACCTTTGAAACAGCCTGGGATCCTTGGCTAAAAAGTGTGCAAAACCGTAAAAAGTATGCAGGCATTGCTGTTATGCGGATCCATTCTGAACTTAATACACCGAATCGCGTGATTCTTCCCTGGGAAATAAAAACGCTAAGAAACACTCCATGAGGATGAAATGAAAAGTTATATTTGTTTGGCAGTAAGTCTTATTTTTTTGAGGAGTTGTGCTTTTTTTAAATCTTCGCCCTCAAAAATGCCGGTTTATGAAGCACATACATTTGTTTTAAGGGGGGATACTTTGCCCTATCGCTTATTAAAGCCGGTTGAAATGGAAGAAAAATGTGTATATCCTCTTGTTATTTTTCTTCATGGCGCTGGGGAACGGGGAAACGATAATGAAAAGCAGCTAACCCATGGAACTTATCTTTTTCAAAAGCAAGAAAATGCTAAAAAATTTCCGTGTTTTGTTCTTGCTCCTCAGTGTCCTGAAGATAGTTTCTGGGTAGAAACTCCGTGGAATTCTTTGGAATATAAAATAACTCCAGAACCCTCACAACCTCTTAAGAATGTTTACGCATTGGTCTTAGAACTCATGGATTCACTGCCAATAGATTCGGAACGGATTTACATTACGGGGTTATCCATGGGAGGATTTGGCACCTGGGATATGTTAGCAAGATGGCCAGAGCTTTTTGCCGCAGGTGTTCCTATCTGTGGTGGTGGAGACGCTGAAACAGTTCCCCGTTTTGCCCATATTCCTCTCTGGATTTTTCATAGCGCAGATGACCCTGTGGTTCCTGTAGAATTTTCAAGAAGGATGGTTGATGCTTTGGAGAAAGCAGATGCTTCTTTCCACTATACAGAATATAAGGATGCTGGACATGCTTCTTGGAAAAGGGCTTATGAAGAACCCGAACTTCTTCCCTGGCTCTTTTCACAGCGAAAATCTATCCCTTCTGCATATAATAATAAAAAGGTCTTTGATATGTGACAAACATTGAGTACAGCTTCATGTATCAAATCCTCTTAAAAGTGTTTTTTCAAATAATAAAGTTATTCTAAAAACTATTAAGCACCGTTTCTCATGAAAAAATCTCTTCTTATTATTTTTCTCTTGCTTTTTTTAATAAACAGAGGCTTTTCATTCTCTGTAGGGGAAATTCCCCTTTATGGAAATCAGGTTGAAACATGGAAAATTGTGGAACCCTTGAGTTCCGATTCCACAGTTTATATCGCGGTGTTACTTTCGCCACCTTCACATATTAGAGGAAAATCAATCCTTATTGTTTATCGTTTTCACAAAACGCAGGGAATTACAGAACATTGGCGCACAACCTATCCTGAAAATCGGCAGGGATGTTTTCGTGATGTTACAATAACAGATATAAACAAAAATGGGTTGCCAGAACTTTGTCTTTTGTTAAATAATAATATAGTTTCAGAACATGATAATGCGGCAGAGTGGCTGCAAATTTATGAGTGGAACGGTTCAACCTTTCCCAATTTGCCGACACAACGAATTTCCACAAGAGTGGATCCCTTTAGCCGGGCTCAACCCACTAAAATTGTCTCTGGTTATTTTACAACCACTGCCTATCCTGAGCTTGCCGTTTTGTTCCCCGGAACTCTCCGAAAAGTTTTTGTTTTGAATAGTAAAGGTCGATTAGCCGCCGAAAAATGGTCTGTAGTCAGCGAAGTAGTCTCAAAAACATTTTTGTCGAACGTAGGGAAATTAAATGTTTTCCCCGTGTATTGGGATAGAGCTCCTTTGGCGGATGTTGTTTTTACCATGTATGATGTTTTTCAAGAATCCTATGCTTTTTCTTATGTTACTCTCCAGAATGGAAAAAGCATTGAAAAAGCACAAATCACAACTCCGAAAACATCCTTTTCCATAGACTCGTTGCATATCAAAAGGATGAAGAAATCTCTGGATACACCCGATGAGCTTTTACTTGTCAATGCACAAAATCAGGGAGCCCTTATAAAAAAAGAATCAGAAAATGAGCTTCTCTTTCTGCCTCTTACCTTTGATAAGCCCTATTCATTACTTAATACCGATGGGCGCGATATTTTGACCTTCTATAACGATTCTGTAACGATATGGAAAAAAGGATTAAACACACACTCTTACGTACCAGATGATATTTATCCTATTCCTTTTACACCTACTGAAGGGTATTGTTATTGTACCTTTCATCAGAGCATTTTTGCTGCAGGAACCCATGATAATAACACGCTATTAACCGTTGCATCTCTCTCTCAAGCGGAACATTCTAAAAAAGTGTCACCAAAGGCTATATCCGATTTTCATAAACAAAAAGATATAAATAGGGACTCATCAATCCAACCGGACAAGAGGGATATCGCTGCCTATCTTGAATCTTGTCGTAAGGCTTATGATGCTGTTCTGAAACCAGGCGATACCTTTTCACAAATTCTCTCCCTTGATCCTATGAATCCAGGCTCATTAACGCTGGAATGGATTGCTCCAGAAGGTGCAATAATCAATCTTAAAACAGGCCTTATTTACTGGAAAGTGACGCAGGATCAATTAAATGCCCATGATATTTATCTTTCTATCAGCAATCAACAAGATACAAATCGTACAACATGGTCTGTGTATGTGAATGATCCCGTAAAAATTGTTAATGAAACACGCTTTTTTATGGCAACAGCGAGTACACCTTTTTCCTTTCAGGTTGATATTCAGGATAAAAATGAAAATCCTGACATTTTATTTGAGCTAGAAGGACTTGAAGGGGGGGGTATCAATCAAAAAGGATTGGTTACTTGGATGCCCGACGATAAACATTTGGATATACAGAGTGCCCTCATAAAAGTAACAGATGGTTTTTCTGTGGATTCTGCACGTTTTATTATCTATGTCAATGACCCAGTAAAAATAGTTTCCACACCACAATCTCTTGTTTTGCCAGTTAATGAGCGTTGGACCTATTCTTTAGTGGTTGAGGATCGAAATAATCCTCATGTCTATGAATACTCTTTTCAAAATCCTTTGGAAATTAATTTTGAACACGTGCTGAAAAAAGAAAAGCTTTTCGTTCAACGAAAGGGCGAGGTAATAGATATTCGTCCTTTTATTCAAACGATAGATTTTTATGATAAAAATCTTGTGTTAACGCTAACACCCGATTTTAATCCAGACAGTATTTCTTTGAAAGAAATTTTAGGAGGATGTTTAGACCTTCCTCTTAAAGATCTCCCTCATTTTTATCTTCGTCAGCTTAAAACTATAAAGTATGCATTAGAAGAGCCTGTGCCAAAGGGGATGGAAATTTTTCAGGATGGACAGGTTATCTGGTGCCCCTCATTAAATCAATGTAATGATCATCGGGTTGTTCTTTTGGTATCGGATGGTTTTTCTACGGAAAAACAAATTTTGAATCTCTATGTTAATAGCCCTCCTGTGATTATATCAAAACCAGAAAATATCATTTTGAATCCGGGCGATACTTTTACTTATATGTGTCAGGTGGAAGACAAAAATTCAGAGGCTCATCTCACTTATAAAATTGGGAAAAATTCTCCGCCTGCTCAGGTTGATTCTTTTGGGAATGTACGCTGGAATGTTGGAGAGGATGACTATGATTATCATCAGCTTACGGTAATAGCGCACGATGGGTTTGCTGCCGATTCAGTCCAGATGTTGATATATGTCAATGATCCCGTGAGGATTCTGCCACCTCCACCGATGATTGCTACAACTAAAAAATCCTGGCATACTTCCTTGAAATATGAGGATAAAAATGCGGCACATATTTACCGCATACAAATTGATAGGAATGACTCCCAAAATCTTCAAAAGGCTACAAAAGATTTTCTTCAGAGTCCTGTTGTCTTAGTTTCTCCAAAAATTGAAGGGGATTCTCTGATGATAAATGTCCGCCCAGCTGTCCACCAGATATATTTTTCTGGTCAGGATCTTTTAGTGGATTGTGTTTCTTCGTATGTAGGAAAAATATCTCTCCAAGAAATTTTAGCTGGCATATTAGGATGCCCCATCGAAGCGGTGCCTCCTTTTACTGTTTCGCAAGACAAAAAGGTTACTTTTTCACTGCTTGATGGACCAGAAGGATTAACCCTTTCCCAGGACGGACACCTGAGATGGACTCCAAAATCTTTTCAATTTGGCACATATTCTATTACTGTCAGAGCAACGGATACAATTGTTTCCGATACACTGACTTTTTCAATTTTTGTGAATAGTCCACCGTACATTGTATCTACCCCCCAAAAAATTATTCATTATGGCGAAACATGGGAATATTCAGTGATTATTGAAGATTTGAATGATGAGCAACAAAAAGTTCTTTGTGTGATTTCTGCCCCAGAAGGGGTTTCCCTAAAGCTTACCACAAAAACACTGGTTTGGACACCGGATAGTCTTCAGAGCGGGTTTAATACCTTTGAAATTGAAGTGAGTGATGGATATGACACGATGCAACAAGTTTTTCAAGTTTTTGTTAACATGCCTCCTAAGATAACATCAAAACCTTCACCAGTAGCTCTTGTTGGGAAAGAGTACACAGCGCACATACAAGCTGAAGACGTAAATGGAGATAATGTGCGGTTAAAAGCGCTTCAATTGCCGCTAGGAGCCACCTTTGATAAAAAAACGGGTAAGATCACCTGGAAGCCCAAAAACAGCAATCTGGGAAAGAATACCTTTCGCATAGCGTGCACAGATTCACATAATAAAACGATTTACTATGAATTTGACGTTCATGTTTTTAAAAATCCCTCAGCACGAAAATTCCAAAAAATTATCTTTCCTGTTGCAATAATATTTTCAAGCATTGTTGGTCTACTTGTTATTCTTTAATAGAATTTTAAGATATTGTTTGGTTATTTTTCGCGTGTGAAAAGCCATGAAGGTAAGCGTTTGTTTTATTAAATTTTAAAGCTTAAAGAGTTTTTGAATGCAGTGAAAGGAGCGAAGTATTGAATATCATTGTTTGTATTAAGCAAGTTCCTGGGACATCGGAGGTAGAAATTGATGAAAAAACTGGAGTTTTGAAGCGAAGTGGTGTTGATTCAAAGATGAATCCATACGATTTATATGCTCTTGAGACGGCCTTACGGATTCGTGAAAAAGAGGGAGGAACGGTAAAAGTCATTAGTATGGGGCCACCCCAGGCAGAACAGGTCATTCGGGAAGCCTACATGATGGGGGCTGATGATGGGGTTTTATTAACGGATCAAAAATTTGCAGGGGCGGATGTCCTTGCTACGGCGTATACACTTTCACAGGGGATCAAAAAAATGGGGGATTTTCATTTATTAATTTGTGGAAAAATGACCACAGATGGTGATACTGCCCAAGTGGGACCTGAAGTTGCTGAATTTTTAAATATTCCCCATGTTTCAAATGTGCGAAAAATCCTTTCGGTTTATGATGAAGAAGTCATAACTGTAGAGATGGATATGTCTGAAACTGTAGAAATTCAGGAAGTTTTATTTCCCTGTTTAATTACGGTAGAAAAAGATATTTATACACCGCGACTTCCATCCTTCAAATTGAAATTAAGAACGATGGACAAAAAAGTTCATCGTTTTGGATTAAAGGATCTTGAGGATCAAAACAGGTATCATTATGGGTTAAATGGTTCACCGACTCAAGTGCTTAAGGTTTTCCCTCCACCCAAAAAAGATGTAAATGAAGTCTGGAGGGGGAGTGGTGATGAATTAGGTAAACGGCTAGCTGAGAAGCTGAAAGAACTCAAATTTATTCAGGAGTAAGCATGGCAAAGATTATTATTCATCAGGGCAAAGCAGAAAATCCTCAGAAATTGCCAGATATTTGTCCATTTAATGCCATTGAATATACAGAAAATACATTAAGCATTAATTCTGCTTGTAAAATGTGCAAAATATGTGTTCGAAAATATCCAGCAGTGTTTGAATACCTTGAAGAAGTCCAGCCACAGGTGGATAAATCTGTGTGGCGGGGGATTGCCGTCTATGTTGACCATGTAGAAGGGGTAATTCATCCTGTAACCTATGAGTTATTGGGCAAAGCCCGAGAGATGGCGAATAAAATCCACCATCCTGTTTATTGTTTAATGATGGGGGATGCTATTTCGCACAAAGCAGAAGAACTCCGATATTATGGCGCTGATCGTATTTATGTCTATGATAAAACGGAATTAAAAGATTTTCGTATTGAACCTTATACTACAGTTTTTGAAGATTTTATAAAAAAAGTGCAGCCTTGCATTGTTTTAGTTGGAGGAACAACGGTAGGAAGGTCTCTGGCACCTCGGACAGCTGCACGATTTCGTACAGGGTTAACGGCAGATTGTACTATATTGGATGTTCAAGAAAATACCGATTTAGATCAAATCCGTCCTGCCTTTGGGGGAAATATTATGGCACATATTCATACTCCTAATCATCGCCCTCAATTTGCTACGGTGCGGTACAAAATTTTCAATGCTCCTCAGCGGAGTAAAATTCCCTCTGGTGAGATTGTTTTTGAGGATATTCCAGCCTCTCGCTTAAAAAGTCGTATTCGCGTGTTGGAAGTACGAAAAAAAGAGAAGGTAAAATCTATTGAGGATGCAGAGGTTATTGTTGTTGCGGGTCGAGGCGTTAAAAAGGAAGCTGATCTCTCAATGATTCGGAGTTTAGCAGATCGTCTTGGGGGAATGATGGCCAGTACGCGACCCCTGATTGAAGCAGGATGGACAGATCCACGGTTGCAAATTGGATTGAGTGGAAGAACGGTAAAGCCAAAACTTATAATTACCTGTGGTGTTTCAGGATCTGTCCAATTTGTGGCTGGTATGAACAATTCAGAAACTATTATTGCTATTAATACAGATCCCAAAGCGCCCATTTTTGATGTTGCTCATTACGCTATCATTGGGGATATCTATAAAATTATTCCAGCCTTGCTGAAAAATATCCCCCAAAAAGGTATTCATGACGTTTTATAAAGGAGAAAATAATGAGTATATCATATAAAAAAGTCGATGTAAAAGACATTGAATTTTTAAAATCTGTGTGTAGTTCTGAACGGGTATTCGTGGGAACAGCCATTCATGAGGATTATAGTCATGATGAACTGGCAGGAATTCGCCGTTTTCCCGATGTTGTAGTAGAAGTAACAAGTAAGGATGAAGTTGCAGCCATTATGAAATATGCGTGGGACCATAACATTCCTGTTACACCTCGCGGACAGGGAACAGGTTTAGTGGGAGCAGCTGTCCCTGTTCGGGGAGGTATCCTTATGAGTTTGGTCCGGATGAATAAAATTTTAGAGCTTGATGAAGATAATCTTACACTTACTGTGGAACCCGGTGTGCTTCTAATGGAAATTTCAAAGTACGTTGAAGCCCATGATCTTTTTTATCCTCCTGATCCTGGAGAAAAAAGTGCTACCATTGGAGGAAATATTAACACCAATGCTGGTGGGATGCGAGCTGTAAAATATGGTGTAACGCGCGATTATGTGAGGGGATTAGATGTTGTGCTTCCCGATGGAAAAAGTGTTAGGATGGGTGGAAAAATTGTAAAAGATAGTTCAGGGTACAGCTTAAAAGATCTCATTATTGGTTCTGAAGGCACTTTGGGGATTGTAACATCTGCAATTTTGAGGCTTTTACCTCTGCCAAAAGTTGCAATCAGTCTTCTTATTCCCTTTTCTACTTTGGAAGAAGCCATTGAAACCGTGCCAAAAATTATTAAATCAAAAAATATTCCCACGGCCATTGAATATATGGAACGACGGGTTATTTTAAATGCTGAAGATTATCTGGGAAAAAGATTCCCTGATGCCACTTCAGATGCTTATCTTCTTTTAACATTTGATGGAAATACGCGGGAAGACGTTGAAAAGCAGTATGAAAAGGTAGCGCATATCTGTTTAGAAGCGGGCGCCCTGGATGTTTTTATTTCTGATACCCAGGAGCGTCAGGAATCTATTTGGAGTGCGCGGAGTGCCTTTTTAGAGGCTATAAAAGCTTCAACAACTGAGATGGATGAATGTGATGTGGTGGTTCCCCGAAAAAATGTTGCAGAGTTTATCCGGTTTACACGAAAAATTGAAAAAGAGATGGAAATTCGAATTGCAACCTTTGGTCACGCAGGGGATGGAAATCTCCATGTTTATCTTTTAAAAGATGAAATGGCTGATGAAACGTATCGGAAAAAACTCGCAATGGCATTTGATGCTTTATATAAAAAGGGGAAATCCTTAGGTGGACATGTATCGGGGGAGCATGGAATTGGCTATGCCAAACGGGAATATCTTAAAAAAACTGCTGGAGAAACATACATGGGACTCCTTCTCCGGGTAAAAAACGCCTTTGATCCAAAAAATATTCTGAATCCAGATAAAATTTGTTGCTAAAAAAACTACAGGGATATGAACGTCCATATCCCTGTGCCCTTTCTTTTTATTTAATGGTTATTCTTTTTTCTTTCCAAATTCAGGATCAATAGGTAAGAAACGAATTAAAATAAAGCCAGGAATTGTGGCCAGCAAGACCCAGATAAAAAAGTTTTGATATCCTACAATTTCCTGAATCCAACCACTGATCATTCCTGGGATCATCATTCCAAGTGCCATAAAGCCAGTACATATTGCATAATGAGCTGTTTTAAATTTTCCTTCTGCAACGGAAATCATATAAAGCATATAGGCTGTAAAGCCAAAGCCATATCCAAACTGCTCAAGAGCAACACATGAAGCAATAACGATGGTATTGGTTGGAAGAACTGTCGAGAGAAAAATATATGCGGCATTTGGAATATTCATGGCAATGGCCATCCACCAAATCCAATGTTTAAGACCATGTTTAGCTGCAGCAAATCCCCCTAAAATGCCGCCAAGAGTAAGCATCAAAAGTCCTATCGTTCCATAAATAAAGCCATATTCCTGTGTTGTTAGTCCCAAACCTCCTGCTTCTTGGGCATCCAGCATAAAGGGAGCTGCCAGTTTTACTAACTGAGATTCACCAAGGCGATAAAGGAGAAGAAATGCAATGGAAATGCCAATTTTATCTTTGGTAAAGAACTCTTTAAACGTTCGAAAGAAATCTTTAATAAAATCGAGAAGAGAACTTTGTTTTCTTTCCTCTTCAACATCTTTGGGCAGCATAAACACGTGATAGATGGCAAAGAAAATAAAGAGAGCAAAAAGAACAATAAATGTAACAACCCAACTTAAGAGAATATTTCCACTGGTTGCTTCAAACGTGGCAAATTCATGTTGATCCAGTTTGGGATCCAATTGAAATAATGCCATTGCTGGTTTGTCCCAATTTTCCCGGGTAAACACAAAACGAGTACCTTCAATCAAGTTTACATTTTTGCTCCCGGTATTTCGGCCAAAAGTGACAATGACTTCTTCATCTTCTGCAGGTGGTTTGTTTAAATAGAAATAAGCAACTCCTACGTTGCCTGTTTCTTCGAGGATGGGTTTTGGCTTTTCACCAAACCGGCGTTTTAAGGATTCTTTTAAAGGATTGGAAACATGAATTTTCCACCAGGAAGGGGACTTCTCTTCTACTTGTTGTTGGAGTTCTTCTTCCACGGGTTGGCCATGGGCAAGATTCCATGCTTTAACTGCTGCCATAATAGAATCTGCTTTTTCCCTCTTTATGGGCTCGACATCAATAATAACTTCTTGTGGCCAGATAATAATTGCAAGTTCTTCTTGCTCCTTAGGGGATGGTATCTCGTCTGCTGAGGCAAGGTTGTACATTTTTGGTGACACATCAGAATAAACAGAGATATTCACGCTATCAAGACCGCTATTGCTTTCAACGAGACCCGCTAAAATAATCACAAGTCCCTGACCTGTAAGCATAGCTAAACGATAAAAAGTACTTCGGATTCCCACAAACCATGCTTGCTGATGTTGATCCAATCCAATCATATATAAGCCATCAGCAGCAATATCGTGCGTTGCTGAACTAAAAGCCATTAGCCAAAAGATGCCAATTGAAATTTTAAAGAAACCTGGAAGTGGAAGGGTAAGTGCAACACTTCCTAACGCAGCGCCGATAATAAACTGCATCGTTAAAACCCAAAAACGTTTTGTTTTTAGGACATCAACGATAGGACTCCAAAAGGGCTTTATAACCCATGGTAAGTAAAGCCAACTTGTATAAAGGGCAATATCTGCATTTGAAACCCCCATCTTTTTATACATAACTACCGTTACGTACATGACGATTGCATAGGGGAGTCCTTCAGCATAATAAAGCGTCGGTATCCACCACCAAGGTGAACGTTTTTTCACACTTTTTTCCATCTTTCAAATCCTACATTTATGATTATTTATCGACATTGGAGAAATTTACAAGAAATGAGATGGGAGAACAAGACATTGGACATGCAAGATGGGACTTCTTTGTTAACAAAAGAGATTTTTCCTAATGAAGGGGGACTGATTAGATGATAAATTTATAGGGTATGATTCAAAACAAATCGTTCTCCGATTTCTGCTGCTTTTATTGTGATTGCTTCTTCATTATCTGAAAAGAGGGTTACTACAAGATCACCAGAGGAGATCTTATCCCCAATACTTACATAGACAAGCATGCCTGCTTTTGGATCGATGGTATCGGTATATTTTCGTCTACCTGCACCCAGATCAATAGCATCTAATCCGAGTCCGTAGGTATCAATTGCCGTGATCGTTCCTGCTTCATCTGCAGTAACTTCGGCAACATAGGCCGATTTTGGATAGGAATCAGGATTTTTTAGCACAGAAATATCCCCCCCTTGTGCTTCTGCGATTTCAAGAAATTTGTTAAAGGCGATATCATTATCAAGAAGAGTTTCCAATTCTCGACGGATTGATTGGCGGGTTTCCTGGGGATTTGCAAGAAGAATCATCTCTTCTGTCAAGAGAAGAGAGAGATCGCGGACACATTGGGGTCCTCCTCCGTGAAGGACATCAATGGCTTCTCTAACTTCTAGCCAATTTCCAACAGCTTGACCAAGGGGTTGATTCATATCGGTAATAACAGGGGTAACCTTTAAGCCATTGGCTTCTCCAAAATATTTCAATTTTTTTGCTAAAAGTTCCGCATCTTCTGGTTTTTGCATAAAAGCACCGTTCCCAGATTTTACATCCAAGACTAATCCTTGAATTCCTTCTGCAATTTTTTTACTCAAAATGGAGATGCAGATTAAGGGAATAGAGCGAACTGTTGCTGTAACATCTCGAAGGGCGTACAAGGCTCTATCTGCAGGACAAATATCATCAGTTTGCCCTATGAGGGCACATCCAATTTTATCTGTTTGTTTCTGAAATTCTTCAAGGGTAAGATTTGTCCGAAAACCTGGGATACTTTCAAGTTTATCGAGGGTTCCACCAGAGTGCCCCAAAGCTCTTCCCGAGATCATTGGCACACGTACTTTGCCGGTAGCTGCTGCTAAGGGTGCCAGAATTAATGAAATTTTATCACCAACACCGCCAGTACTGTGTTTATCAGCATAAAAAATATCCTTATTTTTAAAGTGGATTCGTTTACCACTTTTAATAACAATATCAATCAAATTGGAAATTTCATCATCTTCTAATCCCTGAAAATAGATAGCCATGAGCATCGCAGACATTTGATAATCAGGGATTTCTTTTGATAAAAATCCAAAAATAAAAAATTCCCACTCCTCGCGTGTTAATGCTTTTCCTGCTTGTTTTTTTTCAATAAGGGTATAAGGTAACATTTGTTTTACTCCTGATTCTTTAAAAAAATATGTGAATTCACGTCGTAAGTGCAACTTAAACAGAGATGGGAAATCATTTATCAACGTTCCTCATTCTTGTTTGAATCTGATTGTACAGCATTACAGATATCTCCTGGTTTTATCGATAAACCATCTCCATCTGTTTCACTCAACTCTTTTAATTCTTTGGCATTATATCATTAAGTTCTTAGTTCAGCACATAAACCACTCGCGATGGATAGATCTGATATAGTCTTTATGACTTCCTCTGTCATATTCTTCGGCAATCTTTGGGGGATGGACACCGATGAACGTTGAATTTGGTCACGAAATCCAACATCTCTACACTCTGAGGTCTCTATACACATCAGTAGCAAGCCTTATCCCTCCCTCCTCTGCATTCTCGACTTTATGAGGTATCAAGTGTTGCACTTAATAGTTGAATCTGGGATATGTTTCTGCCAGCAGACAATAATGATCTGCTGATTGCTTAATTTTTTGGTATTCTTCATCACTGACTTCACGAATAACCTTTGCTGGTATGCCAGCTACCATCGTTCTGGAAGGTACGGTAAAATTTTCACGAACAACAGCTCCTGCAGCAACAATCGCTCCTTCTTCAATTAGGGATCCATTCAATAAAATTGCTCCCATTCCAATGAGCACCGTATTTTGAATCTCCGTACCATGGATAATAGCCCTGTGCCCAATGGTTACATCATCACCAATGATAGTAGGATATTTGCTATAACCTGTATGGACAAGGACACCATCCTGAAGGTTAGACCTTTTTCCAATGCGGATAAAATGGATATCTCCTCGAAGAACAGACTGAAACCAGATAGAGGAAGCTTCCCCAATCGTAACATCCCCAATAAGTGTTGTCTCTGGTAAAATAAATGCTTTAGGGTGAATACTTGGTTTTAAAGAATGATGTGGAAGAATCATGATTCGTTTTCCTTATGGTTCTTACGTTTTCTAAATATTTTTAGTGTTGCTTGTTCCCGAATAGCATACCAAACAAGAAAAATACCAATTAATCCAAAAAAAATATTAGAAAACCACATAGCAATCCAAGGTGCAATAATGGCTCTATCTGCAAGACGTTCTCCACCCATAAGGGATGACCAGTAAATTAGGAAAAAAACAATGCTTACACCAGCCGCAACGCCCATGCTTCCTCGCCGAGCAATAATACCCAGGGGTGCTCCAACAAGAACAAAAATAATGCAGGCAACGGGCATAGATATTTTTTTGTGGATTTCAACAAGATATTTATTTTCTTGCATCTTATAGACTTGCAAAATTTGTTTATCGAACTGAAGTTGTTTCTGTCGTGCTTTTAAAGTTCGTACCCTTTGTTGGTAATATCGGTCTTTTTCAGGATTGGCAAACATTGAATCTTGTTCATAGCTTATTATCAAGTTTTTCAATTGTTTATCGAATACATTGATATTAAAAACTGTTGTATCCACATCCCAGGAAACCATATCATGATTAATTCTGTTTTTAATGTTTTCTTGGCGTTCTTGGAAATCTCGAACAATTTCCATCATCTCAGCAATGTCCATTTCACGGTCCCCTCGACGTTCTGATTCTTGACGTTGGAGAAACATCTCGTCAATTGGAATGGTAATTCGATGTTTCTCAAAATGTAAAATTCTATATTCTTTGTCCTCTTCACCAGGATATTCATGGATTTCGCCATCTTGCAAATCAAGAATAATTCGCGTTCCGAGAGTTGTTAAAAATCCTGCTCGAGCCCAAATCGTAATGTGCTGACCTGCTGGTGTTGTATGATAAATTAAGAGGTCTTTCAATGTATCCTTTTCCTGTTTGTGGATAAAAAGGGTATAATCAGGAATGTCCTGTAAAAAATAACCAGCATTAATATTTAAATCGGGATGTTTTTGATAAATTGCCCGTTTGAGTAAGCGCGTTCTATAGTTTGCATCAGGCAGAATGTTATTGTTAAAGTAAAGTAAAAATACCATAACAATAAAAGCAAAAAACAGAGAGGATTTAAGAATAGAAAAAAAGCTAATTCCCGAGGCACGCATAGCTGTAATCTCGTTATCTTCTCCCAAGCGACCATACGCCATAAGGGTAGAAACTAAAACAGCTATAGGAATTGCCATGGCTAAAATCCATGCCATATTTAAAAGTATAAACTCAATCGCTACAAAACCGAGATTTTTCCCCAGTAATTTATCAAGGCTTGTCATCAATAAATTTGAAACAAAAAGAAAGATTAGTACAAAAATTGCTGCAAAAAAAGGCACTAAATGTTCTTTAAAGATATAAACATAAAGTTTTGGGATTCTCATGAAGGCATCTTTCTGATATCCTCAGACATTTAAAAGTCCCCTCCTAATGAAAAGAGATAGCGGGGTTTTGAAAAATTATTGCCATCATATTCCCATGCCATATCAATGCGAAGGAGAAAATAGCCCAAATAGATGCGAATTCCGGTTCCCATTGAAGCGATTAAATCCTGGAAGGTATTGTTAAAGGGCCATAAATCGGGATCTTGAATGAGGGTTAAATCATCATACCATGCTGTGCCAGCATCCATAAATAAAACCCCGCGAATTTGCCAGAAACTAAGAGGAAGAGGGAACCGAAATTTAGCATATTCTAAAAAGGGAAAACGCAGTTCAGCATTAATAACGGTGAATTTATCACCATATTTTGCAAAAAAAGGTGTTCCCCGGACCGGTGTAACAAACCGTGAAAAATAGTAAAGGGTCAAGTCATCAGTAAAATTCTGAGAGGATGTACCAAATATAGGAGCATTACCATTATACTGATAATTAAGCCAGTTATCTACACCACCAATAAGAAATGTTTGAGGATTTCGCCCCCAAGAATATCCTCCAGTAATACGGAATCCAATATGATAATCAAAATTGAATTTCCAATATTTTCTATAATCCAGCATAATGCTATTAAAAGCAGGGGATTTTGTTGAAATAGTGGGTGCATAATCAAATTGCATACGGAACCGCACTCCATCCATTGGGGCTGTATACGACCAGAGGGAATTGTCTCTAACATAAGCGATTGAGGATATAGCACTTCTAAAAGAGTGATCAAAATCCTCATGTGTTTCATACATATCCATCACTTCACGACTAATTGTTGTGATGGATTGGGAATATTCTAACCGTTGATAACGATCAAAAGGATACCACACATCTGCTACTAACCCATAATTTCTGTATCGTGTATATCGAATAGCATAGCCATAGTTCGTAAGATAATAAGTATAATAATGGTTAGAATCGTTAAAATAAGTAACAGCAAAATTAAATCGGTTCTTTAAATAGGCATAACTCATTGAGTAATCACTATTTTTTAAATCAATATAAAGCTCAGTCCCTAGAGCAATTTGATGGTCACCTAACATGTCGCTAAATAGGAAAATATTTTGTCCCTGTATCCCATAAAAAGTAGAATAACCCACTCGACTATCCACAAGATCTAAGGAAAAGTTTGTTTTGTATTTGTAAGTTTTATATTTTCCAGATTCGTTGTAAATGTCTGTTGAATCCATGGCAATAGCATCATCTTGGGAAAAAGATTCCTTTTGGTGATGAGGAATAAAGACAAATTTACTGTATTCGCTAAGTCTTTCGGGTTTTTCAAACTCACTAACAATGGCAGGTAAATCACTTTGCATTGTATCTATTTTTGCGGGTTTTGATGTGATAACATGGGCTTTCGATGTTTCGATCAAATAAAAATTTTTTCGAAATTCCGTGGTACTCAATTCAATCGCTGGTAAAGATAAGGGTGCATTAATCCGATAAATATCCCAACCTCCATTTTTAAATGCGGTTAGGATTAGCGTACCTGTATCACTGGATATATCTAACTGAAAGACACCTCTAAGTATATTTGTTATCGCATAGGGTTCGCCTTCGGCAGGTTTAACCCAGACATTGAAAATTCCGTTTTCATCAGATGTATATAGGATAGTTTTTCCATCAGGGGAAAAAACAGGATAATCTTCATCCCAATCTGTGTTGGTTATTACTTCTTTTTCACCTTCTGGATACGAAATTTTCCAAATATCGTTTTGATAAGGATGGCGGAACGTCTGTAACGGTATACTGCGGTATCGTTCAGAAACATAAATGATTGATTTTCCATCTAAAGACCATTTGGGATTTTTTGCCCCATAAAAATCATGTGTAAGGTTTGTAAGTTCTTTTTTATCAAGATGATATGTATATATATCGCTTTTTTGTCCATCATTACCTGCAAATACAATTATATTTTCAAAAGGATGCCAATCAGCAGAATAAATACCATTGAGTTCTTTTATGGGATAGAATGTTTGTTTTTTTGTCTGGACATCCACGACAACAAGGGCATCTGTAGGTCCACTTTTGGCAGCAAAAATGATTTTTTTCGAATCAGGAGACCAACTAATTCCTGGTGAAAGCCATTTCAATTCTTCAAGACTCGCTTTGCGTTGGCCGGCGACAATTTTTTGGACATTTTTTCCATCTTCAGCTTGCATGACATAAATATCAGCATAGCCATCTCGATCGCTTAAAAAGGCAATTTTTGATCCGTCAGGACTCAACGCTGGTGCGACATTTTGATAATTATTTAATTTTTCATGATCTGTTAATTGAACACTAATGGTTGAAATATCTTCACCGATATCAATATCAGGCCAATATGTTTTTTGAAGATATTTGTGCCATTCGCTGGTAAAATTTTCTTCAGTCATATTAAAAATTCGCTGTATACTACGCGGGATACTATGGGTTGATTTTAAGGATTGATAAAAGTCCGTGAGTTTTTCCATACCATAGGTTTCATGAATAAAGCGAATGATGGATTGTCCTCCCTTATAGGCATAATATCCATCCAAAGACCACATGGGGGGAAATTGAGCGTTAAATGTAAAATCCCGCATGAACATATCGGCTTCAGTATTCCACCGACTCGATTCATATTCTGCAGTGCCTTCAGCTAACCAGAGTGGAAGATCAAGTGTTACTGCGCCAGAAACGATCGACTGAATAGATCCGCCAAAATACATGTCGTTCATAAAAGCATGAACCATTTCATGATGAATTACATGTCGAAAATCCCTATAGCTCCCCTCAAAAGGAAGGACAATTCGGTTTTTGAATAATTCAGTAAATCCACCGATCCCTTCTGTAATATCACCTGAATAGGTATTCGTCTGTTGAAAAGCTTTGTGACTATTATATAAAATAATAGAATATCGTTTTTGTAAAGGCCAGTTAAAAAGATTTCGAATACTTGTATATGCTACTTCAGCTTCTTTTGCTGCAAATTCTGCAATCGCATAGTTGTTGTCATGAAAATAGATATCAAAATGATTGCTTTGTATGTATTGCCATTCAAAGGTATCGTATTGGACTTTGTTTTTTCCAAATTGAGCATGTAAGGAATGAGCAAGGAAGACTGTTAAAAAAAGTATTATCAAGCATTTTGTTCTCATAAGTCTCTCTCATATACTATTCGAGAATATTGAAATTCAGTGTCTTAGTCAAGAAATCTCACGCTTCAGAGTACTTTTCTTACAGGTATTGTAATAAAATAGATTTTAAAGACATTTGTTCCTCTTATGAGCTACCTTTTTATAACATAAAGCAATTCAGTGTAAAAATAGACCTTCATTGTAAGAAAGAGTACTATATAATAAAAACCCCATCTGAAGAAGCGATGGGGTTTTTAGAAAATGTGAGGAAATCTTATTTTACAGCATCTTTTAATGCTTTTCCAGGTTTGAATTTTGGTGCTTTAGACGCAGGAATGTTAATTTTTTTCTTTGTAGCGGGATTTACGCCCGTACGAGCGCTGCGATTAACAACCTCAAATGTTCCAAAGCCAACCAATGTTAATTTTCCTCCAGCCTTCAGAGTTTCTTCAACGGTTTTAATAAAACTATTCAACGCTTTTCCAGCCTGGTTTTTTGTGATCCCGGCTTCTTCAGCCATTTTGCTCACAACATCAGCTTTACTTAAGCTCATTTGGACTCTCCTTTGTTTAGTTTGATTACCGATATTCCCCACATAATTCAGAATTAATATTGTGATTTTTTTAATTCATGTCAAGAGAAAATCCTTTATTTATGCATGTTTTTTAAAAAATTTTATTTTAGGAAAAGTTTTGACTTGCTGAATGTTTCTCGGTAAACTAATCTTAATTCATCTATTTTTTAGTAGGAGGAATCATGAAAAAAATAACTCGTCGGGATTTTATTAAAGTGAGTACAACTGGTGTTTTCTTAGCAAGCATGCCCTTAACGCTTTCACGGTGTATGAAACGTCCTGGCGAAGCAGCTCCCAAATCGATTGAAGAGTACCTTTCTTTTTTTGGTGTTGATAAAGAAATCCTCCTGAAAACATTAAATGTTGCCTTATCTCGTGGAGGCGATTACGCCGATCTCTTTTTTGAGTATACCTCAGGCAATTCTGTGGTTATGGAAGATAATGCTGTCAATCGTGCCTTTGTAAACACAACACTTGGGATGGGTGTAAGGGTACTTAAAGGCGATAAAACAGGCTATTCTTTTACGGAAGATCTTACGCCAGAAGCAATGCTGAAAGTTGCACAGATTGCTTCAAAAATTGCTGAGAGTCCTGTAAAACAGCAAGTTATGACTTTGAAAGAAAAAGAAACGCCCCATTATTATCCTATTATTACCCGATGGGAAGATGTTTCAATAAAAAAACATATTCAGATGCTTGAGTTTACAAATAATGAAATGTTAAAACGGGATTCACGCATAGAAAAGACCCAATTAAATTTTACAGATGATGAACGCTTGATTCTCATTGCAAGCTCTGAGGGCGTATTAGTTGGGGATTATCAACCCTTAACGCGGTTTAATGCAAGCTGTGTTGTTGAGCAAAATGGGCGTCGGGAAAATAATGGATTTAATTTGTCTGCTCGCCAAGATGTAAACTGGTACACGCGTGATAAACTGATGTATTTGGCACGAGAGGCTGTAAAACGGACCGTTGCCTTATTTGATGCTGTTCCCGCACCAGCTGGTGAGATGCCTGTGGTTCTTGCTGCAGGAAGTGCTGGAATTCTTCTCCATGAAGCCATTGGACATGGTATGGAAGCAGATTTTAACCGAAAGGGTATCTCTATCTTTTCGGATCGAATCAATAAAAAGATAGCTGAACCCTTTGTCTCCATTGTGGATGATGGCACAAATCTAAATATCCGGGGTTCTCTTAATATCGATGATGAGGGGGTAGAAGGGCAAAAAACATATTTGGTAGAAAATGGGATTTTACGATCATATATGCATGATAAAATTAGTGCAACCTATTATGGTGTAAAACCCACAGGCAATGGGCGACGAGAATCTTTTAAATATCCACCACAACCTCGTATGCGAAATACCTATATGCTTAATGGTCCCCATACTTTTCAAGAAATTATTCAAAGTACCTCCAAAGGTATCTATGCCGATCAGTTCCTCAATGGTGAAGTCCATATTGGGGCTGGCGATTTTACCTTCTATGTAAAATCAGGCTATATGATTGAAAAGGGCAGACTTACACGTCCCATTAAAGATATCAATATTATTGGAAATGGCCCTGATGTTCTAAGTAAAATTACAATGGTTGCCAATGATTTAAAACTTGCAGAGGGCGGATGGACCTGCGGGAAGGGCGGTCAATCCGTTCCCGTTTCACAAGGAATTCCAACATGCAAGGTTTCATCTATAACGGTGGGGGGTAAAAATGTTTGAGGTTTATTATGAGTGACCCAAAGAATTATGACGATATTTTAAAATGGGTTGAAAAAATAGCCCGTCAGTTTGGAGCTGATGATGTACGATCAGTACTACAAGAAATGTCAGATTTTACGCTAACCCAACGAGATGATGCGGTAGAAAAAATCGAAGAAGCTATTCAGTCTTCCCTTCGTGTCGAGATTTTTAAAGATCATCGATATAGCTACCATTCGACGAATGATTTGCATCCTGAGCGCCTGGAAAAATTTTTGGACAAAGCTGTTGCAATGACAACATATCTGGGAGAAGATAAAGACAGAATGCTTCCCCCTAGAGACTTATATCCTTCTGACATAAGCAAGATAAATCTAGATTTGGTGGATGCAACAATCGAAACGCTTTCGCTCGAAGAGAAAAAAAACATGACAAACCGCATGGTAAACAGGGCTTATGCCAAAAATAAAGCGTTAATTTCTGTGACGAGTAATTTTTACAACGGGGAATCGACACTTTTTATGCGCGCTTCAAATGGCTTTTTTGGAAAAGAAAAAAGGACCTATGTAAGCATGAGCGTAGAGGTAAGTCTTGAAGAACCCGATGGACGCAAACCTGAAGCATGGGAATCGATCAGTGCCTGCCACTATCAAGACCTTTGGGAGCCTGAAAAAGTAGCAGAAAATGCTGTAATGCGTGTCGAACAAAAACGGGGTGCAGAAAAAATTTCCTCTGGAAAAAAGACAATGGTTGTAGAAAATATAGCCGTTCCTCGCCTTTTGTATCCAATTTTAGTAGCGATGACTGGCAGATATCTTGCCCAAAAACAATCCTTTTTAGATGGACAGTTACATCAAAAGGTGGGCTCTAACCTGTTGACAGTTATAAATGATCCCTTTATTCCCCGTGCTCTTGGGAGTCGCCATTTTGATGAAGAAGGAATAAAAGCACAAAAACGTACTTTCTTTGAAGAAGGAATTTTGAAAAATTATCTTATCGATACGTATTACGGGAATAAATTGGGAATGAATCCCACGTCTGGGAGCTTTTCAAATTTGATTCTAAACCCCGGTACAAAATCACCAGAAGACTTAATTAAATCAATAGAAGATGGCATTTATGTCACACAATTTATTGGCGGAAACTTCAACTCTAATACGGGAGATTTTAGTTATGGGATTATGGGACATGAAATCAAACAGGGAACCCTTGTTCGTCCTGTGACAGAAATGAATATTTCAGGAAATTATTCTACGTTAATGGAATCTCTTATTGCTGTGGGAAATGATCCCTATCTTTTTTCTTCCTTTCGAATGCCAACCCTCGTCTTTCAAGAGGTTGATTTTTCAGGTATCTAAGGAGTACGAGGTTAAATTTTTCTTTAATAATCAAGTTTCTTCTGTCTTTTAACGCACTTATGATATTTCAGACTTAAAGGGTTAAATGTTTTAGTATCTCCCTGAGAAGTTGATGCTTCTTTTCTATTTTGCCGTAAAGGTAACTATATAGCGTGCAGATTCTTTGACCTTTATGGGTGAAAAATAATCTTGACGGTATTCACCACGTAAATACATTTCAGATTGGTTGAGGTAAAAGGGACTTGCGGGAATTCCAGATGTGCCCGTAGGAAGTACCACAAAACTTTCATCCCAGTCTGAAAGATTATAAATATGGCGTTGCGAAGCACTGTGATTTACAGAATAGGGATTAGTCAAACTATAACCGTAGGGACACACGGTATGAAAACTTCCTGGGGCAGGATAAGGGCCTCGGTTCAGATGAAAAAAGTTATCTAAAATGCTTACAGCTCCCATAGGATGACTAAAAGTAACGGTATGAATCTTACCCCATTCCCATTTATCCACATTTTTTCCTAGTTTGGATGATAAATCAGTAACAACTTCTTGATATGTCATCCAAATGATATCGGATAACGTTTCTTGCGTCTGCTCAGTGGTTATAATGTCAACCCAGATTCCTCCGCCATTTTTCCAAATTTTTTCCATGGCATGCCGTGGTAAATAAGTGCTTTGAAGGTATTCTGTAAACAAAGAATCTCCCATTTCATCCAGAAAAATATTCCGTACGAGTCGTGTATAAAAATGATCAAAAACAGCAGGGGCACCTTCATCATGTACCATTTCGCCAGTCCATGTATTTAATAGAGTAAAAACAGATTCTTCAAGAGGTGTTAGCTTATCTTTGTGATGGTGTATGGTTTGTAAAATCATGGGGAGATAATCAGAAACCATGAGGGATTTGTAATCAGTTTGAATTGCCATAAAGTCTTGAACAGATAATTTATCTTTACTGTTCAATAACTCCCGAATTCTATCTATTCGGTAGTGCAATGCATACCAATAGCTAATATGATAGGGATAATCATCATAGGTGGTTTTATTGTTGGCGGAAGATATCATGCTATGTGAGGGATTATAGGAATAGGGGAGTTCTTCAAAGGGAACAATTCCCGTCCATTCATAATCGCTCGTCCAGCCTGGAACAACTGCTGCCCCATCTCCTTTTTTCCTTATGGGAATGCCAGCACATGTTTGTAATCCAATATTTCCATCCACATCAGCATAGGCAATGTTCTGACTAACTGCTACAAATCCCTTAACAGCTTCACGAAAATCCTGCCAGTTTTCTGCTCTGTTTAAAGCATAGACTGCTTCAAGTTCATGACTTATTTCAAATCCAATCCATTTCATGGAAATTACCTCATCCCCTGTTTTTTTAAAATGGCTAATAACAGGGCCATGCCGTGTAAAAAGAATTGTTTTCTCTATGGGCTCGCTATCTTTTATAAAAATTTTTTCCTTTTGAACACGAAAGGGTTCCAAAGCGCCATTATATTCATAATATTCAAGATTTTCTGGTGACACTTTTTCCAGATAAAAATCCATGTCATCTACCATAACATTCGTCATTCCCCAGGCTATTTGCTCATTATGGCCGGCAACAATAAAGGGCTGGCCAGGTAAGGCAGCACCCGTTACATGAAGTTTTCCGGAAACATAGTGATGCATAGGATACCAAATTCCCGGTGACGAGAGTCCCAAATGCATGTCGTTTGCAAAGAGTGGTGCACCGGTAACACTTTTTTCAGGTCCAACAGCCCAATTATTACTCCCATGAAAAATAACTGCGCCTAAGGATTCTAGCTGGTCTGAAGTTTTTTTAAAGAGTTCGCCAAGATTAGATAAGTCTTCATGGACAACAGCATGTTGAGAGCCAATATCTGGCAATAACGCCTGATAATAATCATTTCCCAGCTTTTTGCTAATTTTGTGCAAAATAATTTCTGTTAAATAAGGCATAGTAAGATCCCAAGCCATATACCCAATAAGATTTGCTGAGTGGATGGGCTCCCAAAGATCAGGTGTATATCCAAGAAGGACAAATTCAGGGGGAAGTTTCTCTCGATGACTTTCAATATACAAATTGACTCCCTTACAAAAATCTTCTAATACTGAAAGAATTTGAGGATCTTCTAGGGTGGCTAAAAGCTGTTGACTTTTTTGAGACATGTTGAGAGATCGCATTAAAAGATCAGACTCAACAAAATCTTCACCAAAAATTTCTGCAAGTCTTCCCTGCGTAACCCGACGAAGCAAATCCATTTGCCATAATCTGTCTGAAGCCATCACGTATCCTACCGCAAGGTAAAGATCTTTCTCAGAGTCAGCAAAAAAAGAAGGAATTCCATACGTATCCCGATAGACTGTAACAGGATTTTCAAGTCCTTCCAGTACTATTTCTCCCTCTAAAGGCGGCAAAGCTTGATGATTAATTCGATGGATAGTCCATAATCCACCAATAGCAAGCAAAAGAATGACCCCTAAAATTCCAATTAAAAATTTGTGTCTCACTCGCATGATTCCCTCCAAATCGTAATTGATAATGAATAAATTAAGTTAAAGGGTATAAGCCAAGATGTCAAGATGTTATAAGTCGTTACATTACAGAGAGCACGTATAGTTGAATTTTGTGTACAAATGTGCATATATTTATTCAAAAGAGTAAGAAGATCAATAAAAGATGAAACTCATTATTCACCGTGTTCATTTAACTTTTAGTGAAAAATTATTTTATATTAATTAGGTATTAATAGAAAAAACAATATGTCTTTTTCATTCACAAATTATCACAAAAAAGGAAATAAAATAATCCTTTTTAGCATAATTTTTATTGTTTTTATCACAGGCGTTGGCTTTTTTGGGCTCCGCTGGCAAAAGAGAAAGATCGATGATTATATTCAGCAAAAGATGACGTTACAAGCCTATAACCTTGCTCAAGCACTAGGCCCATATTTTCTCAAGCAACTGACCTTTTCTCCTTCTGATCGTGATTTAATGGCTTATCATCGGATTGAAACACAACTCAAAGGATATAGCCGTTTAATTGAAAATAATGGGATTTATATTCTGGGATTAAAAGATGGCCAGTTATGCATGGGACCTAATATCTTTGAAGAGTCTTTTATGCGAGATGATTTTTTAAATTTTTTGCGTGGGAAAATCATTACAGAAGAGGAACATAAAAAATTACTAGGTGGGCAAGTAATTGTCCTTGGACCCTTTGAAGGATCTTCAAAAAAGGTTTTTACAGCTCTTGCTCCCATCTCCTTAAAAGGAGATCAATCGTTTCCAATCCTCCTAGGAATAGATGTTTTATACGAGACGTATAGACAACAAGCATGGTTCCCTATAAAAATACTTTTAATACTGGGTGGAATTTTTTTCTTTATCGTCGGTGCAGCCCTTAATGTGTTTTGGAGTCGACGGAATAAATCTTTTTTTCAACACATAGAAGTTATCATTACGGCACTTTTAGGACTTTTGCTCACAGGAACAATAACCCTTATGGCTTATAATTATGAATATATTCTTCGAGACAATATTTATTTAGAATTTTGTCATAGACTCAGCATAGATATTATTCATTCCTTTGAGGCCATTCAAAAGAATCTTATGAGTATCTCTCGCTTTTTTGAAAGTAGTGATTTTATCAATCCTCAAGAGTTTTCAGTATTTACCAGCCCTTATAAAGAAAATTCTTTTGGAATATGCTACGGATGGGTTGATGATATCAAACATGCTCATTTAAAAGAATATGAAAAAATTTTTTGCGATGAAATCAGTCCTAATTTTATGGTTTGGGAATGGTCTCAGGAACATCTGCCTAGTCCTGTTTCTGCAAGATCCTTTTATTTTCCCCTTCGTTATGTATCGTGTTCTGAAGAGTCATTTTTACCAGCAGGATTTGATTTAGGATCGAATCCCCACATAAAAGATCTTCTTGATGAAATCAAATGGACTCATTTATTAACAGCAACAGGTCATGTACCTTTTGACACCGTTAATGGACAATCCCAGGTCCTTTTTGTGTTAGAACCTGCGTTTAAAAAGTCACAAAATCAACTTACCTTTCATTCCACTCGTGAGATGATGGGCTTTGCAATGGCAGGGATTGATCTTTCTACATTTCTGGAAACGGCTATAACACCACCTTTTGCTCAAGATGACTCATTGCTTGCTATTCATCTT
>JAQUPD010000020.1 GCA_028716785.1 Fidelibacterota bacterium | reverse complement strand
TAACTTCCAGATACATTTTTCATTTTCTTACAAACATATCAAAAATTTTGGGACACCCAAATTTAAAATAATAATATTGATTATCAATGAGTTACACGGGTGTCCCCAAAAAATGCGGAAAACAGGAAAAGATAGAAACAATTATGGCAGACTTTCCGGACTAAAAGCGCCTTCACAGATTTTCACAACTGGAGCTGTCATAATAAGAGAAGAATCCTTTTGGATATCAAGATGGATAATACCTCCTGGCACATGGACATCCACGGCCGTTCCACACAATCCCAAGCGATGAGCAACGGTTGCTGCAGCACAACTGCTACTCCCTGAAGCAAGAGTATATCCCACACCCCGTTCCCAAATTTCAATACGAATATTTTTTTCATCCAAAGGAACCATAAACTGAACATTTGTCCGATGAGGAAAAAGAGGATGATGCTCAAGGAGTGGGCCATACGTTTTAGCCAGATCCGGAGTTAACTCTTTTTCATTCTCAAGGAGTACCACACAATGGGGATTTCCAACGGTTACTGCAGAGATATTAAAGACGCGATCTTTAATGGTTAGGGGCTCATTGAGCACCTCTCGGGATTCACCTCGAACAGGAATATCCTCACTTTTCAAACTTGCTCTCCCCATATCCACACGAACAAGGTTGCCACCCTCCAAAACACGTGCCGTTACAAGACCACCCTTTGTCTCAATGATAACAGGCTTATCAGTAATATCACCTCGATCAAAAAGATAGCGGGTAAAAATACGAAGGCCATTCCCGCTTTTCTCAAATTCTCCGCCATCTGGATTATACATGCGGACTCTCACATCAGCCGTTTGTGATGGGAGGGGCCCATGAAGAAGTCCATCTGAACCCACTCCATAATGATGATCACAGATCCGACGGACAAAAGCTGGAGTAAAAAAATCCTCTGGGATTTCAGGTCCCATCACAAGATAGTCATTCCCAAGGCCATGATACTTTTTAAACAAATAATCCATCTACCGCTTCTCCAATAGCTAATGTATAAACAAAGCGCCACATTTTGTTATGTGGATTCGTGTGTCTTTCAAAAAATAACGCCTTATTGAAAGGATCTTTTTATTTAAAGTTAGGCTATTTATTTTAGCACCGTCATTTTTTTCGTCTGGACATAAGAGCCTGAAATAAGTTGATATAAATAAATGCCGGATGAGAAGTCTTCAGCATGAACAGTTACAGAATAAACTCCCGGTTCATGATATTCATTGATTACCTGCGCTTTTTTTCGACCTTGAATATCAAAAATTACCAGCTGAACATTTCCTGCTGTTGCTATCGTATACTCAATGGTTGTCGTTGGATTAAAGGGATTGGGATAATTTTGGGAGAGTACAAATGTTTGGGGGATAGGGGATAGGGGAACAGCTGTCACCCGTCCCGTAAGATCGGCAGCAAGACCAAGATTAAGTTGTGCTACTTTGGTGACTAGGTTAAGATTTACAGATCCTAACGTATCATAAGAGGTATGGTAGAGATAATTTCTAACATAATAGCGCCCATTCTCCCATGGAGGAGCATTTTCAATCATAAGAATTGCTGGATATCCCTGTTCCCAAAATCGATCATGATCACTATACGTTGCAAAGGGATAAGGTGGATTGTTCATCAAAAGGCCAAGGTGATACATGTCATTAATCTCTGCTGCCCGAAGTCCAAGCCATTCTGAATTTTTATTAGAAACAATGGCAGTATAAGGATAATTGGCATTATAGCCAATCATATCAATCGAAACAGCACCAAGAATGTCGTCTTTGTTTTCCTTTGCGGAAGATACAAAGTGCAAACTTCCCTGGTGTCCCGACCCAAACATAGGGTTAGATTCTTCAGCGGCAAACGCAACAAAGACAATGCCATACTCTTCAGAAAAATGAAAACTTGTATCTGACATCACCCTGGCAATTTCCAATAGGACAGCAACGCCGGTTGCATTATCATCGGCTCCGGGGGCTTTTATAGTATTCCATTGACTTTGCCATAAATTACTGCTCATACGGCTCGCAGAGGCATCATAATGAGCGCCTAAAACAACATAGCGGCTTGGAGTTCCCGTCCCTGGAATTTTAGCAATCACATTTACCAAGGGATAGGTGTTATAAGGTGCTGTGGCATGCTCCACATAAAACGTATCCAACGTTACCGTTGATACGTGAGTATGATGTCGAAAATAATCAGCAATATACACCATCGCACTATCTTTCCCCGGTGTAAACGTAACTCGACTTTCATAACCGCCGGCATATTCAAGCATTTGAATGTGTGTTCTTATCTTTTCAGTGGAAACAGAATCCATCATAGCGCGAATTTTCAGAAACAACGAATCTTGAGCAATTAGCGTTGTTCCTATAAGGCATACATTAAGAAGTAGTCCTAGCCGTTTACGAAATGTCAATGAATGATCCCTTCTGTAAATATTCTCAACTTTTCATTCGCCAGAAAGCTCAAGGGATTTGATTCCCTTTGCGCTCTTGGTGCTCAGGGATAAGGAATGAAATGTCCCTGTTTCATACGGAAAAGTGTCCTATTTAAATAACATATCTTTTTACTTATTTCTTTGAATCAATGATTCCAATTTATCAGTAAGAACGGAATCAACCTGATTCAACGAAATGCGGATTTGTTCCAGCGAGTCCCGATCTCGAAGAGTGACGGTTCTATCTTCCAGAGTTTGGTGATCAATAGTGATACAAAAGGGAGTACCTGCTTCATCTTGGCGGCGATAGCGCTTTCCAATAGATCCCCCGTCATCATAAAATGCTGGAAATTTAAAATGAATATCATCATAGAGTTTTCGGGCAACATTGGGCATGCCTGCTTTATTAAAGAGGGGAAAGATCGCCACTTTTATTGGGGCTACAGCAGGATGAAAGCGCAAAACAATCCGATCATTTTCTTTATCTTCCCAATAGCTATCTGTTAAAAGGGTCAATACAGTGCGATCTACTCCGGCTGAGGTTTCCACCACCGCAGGAACAATTTTTTCACCCCGGGCTTCTTGATCAATATAATAAAGTTTTTTACCACTTAGAGCCATGTGTTGGGTTAAATCATAGGTCCCGCGATCAGCAATCCCTTCCAGTTCAGAGAAGCCAAAGGGGAACTCATATTCTACATCATAGCATGCCTGGGAATAATGTGCTAATTCATCCTTAGTATGGGCGCGAAGACGCAGTTTTTGGGGACTGATTCCCAGTAATTTAAACCAATTCAGCCGCTCGTGAACCCAATATTCCAACCATTGAGCATTTTCTCCCGGCCGAACAAAAAATTCCATCTCCATTTGTTCAAATTCTCGGGTTCGAAAAATAAAATTCCCAGTAGTTATTTCATTCCGAAAGGCTTTTCCCAGTTGAGCAATTCCAAAGGGGAGTTTCACTCGGTTGGATGAAACAACATTGTCAAAATTGACAAAAATTCCCTGGGCTGTTTCAGGCCTTAAATAAATTTCCTGAGCCCCTTCTTCTGTCGAGCCCAAAAAGGTTTTAAACATAAGGTTAAATTGTCGAGGCTTTCCTAATTCTCCCTGGCACTCAGGACATGTTGAAGTCTCTCCTGGTAATTGATCCCAGCGATATCGCCGGTGACATTTTTGGCATTCTACCATCGGATCATGAAAATTATCTACGTGTCCCGACGCTTCCCAAACTTTAGGATGCATAAGAATTGCGGCATCCATTCCTAAAATATTTTCTCGAGCGGTAACCATATTCCGCCACCAAAGGTCTTTTACATTACGCTTAAGCTCAACACCTAAAGGGCCATAATCATAAACAGCATTTATTCCCCCATAAATTTCACTGCTCTGAAAAATAAAGCCCCGCCTTCTGCAAAGAGCTACAACTTTTTCCATTAAAGGATATGACATCGGTTTTACAGGTGTCATGAATTCATTTTCCTTTTCGTTTCACCGTTTCTTCTTTTGATTTCCAGCTTTAATAAGTTTGTGACACTCTTCAAGAGTTAACGATTTTGCATCCATATTCCGGGGAATGGCTGTATTTTTCTTTTTATATGAAATATACGGGCCGTATCGACCATTAAGAATTTTTAAATCTTGCTCCTCAGAAAATTCTTTAATTATCTTGTTTTTTTCTTTCGCTCGCTTTTCTTCAATGCATTCAATTGCGCGTTCAGGGGTTATTGAAAAAGGATCGTCCTCTTTTCCCAGGGCATAAAAGGTATTTTTATGCTTCAAGTACGGACCAAAACGGCCAACATTCGCAAGGATGGGTTCCTCTTCATACACACCAATTTCCCGGGGGAGTTTAAAAAGTTCCAACGCTTTTTCGAGGGTGATTGTTTCAAGACTTTGATTGTCACGCAAGCCAACAATTCGGGGTTTTAAGTCTTTGTTAGGCTGACCTAATTGAGCGACTGGCCCATAGCGTCCAATTTTTACAAAGACATCTTGCCCACTTATTGGATCCTTACCAAGATACCGTTCTCCTTTAAATTTCTTAGCGTCTTTCAATGTTTTTTCAACATTTTCATGAAATGGCCCATAAAACTTTCGAATCATTGTTTCCCAGGGTTCTTTTCCTTCAGCAATTCTATCAAATTCTACTTCGATATCCGCTGTAAAACCATAGTCCAAAATATCCTTAAAATGCTTTACCAAAAAAGCATTTACCACATTTCCCATATCGGTGGGAAAAAGTTTCTTTTTTTCTACTCCGTAACGTTCTGTCTCTTTGCTTTCTAAAACCTGACCATTTTTCAACGTAAAAACAGCAATGTCTCGCTCTTCCCCTTCCCGATTATCAATGACCACATATTTCCGTTTTTGGATTGTCGATATAATCGGTGCATAAGTAGAGGGGCGACCAATACCCAATTCTTCAAGTTTTCGTACCAGGGAGGCTTCTGAATAACGAGCTGGTGCTTTTGTAAAGCGCTGGCGAGCTTGCATCTCTTGAAGAAAGAGGAGTTCATTGACTGTAAGTTCAGGAAGCATGGCCAATTTTTCCTGAGATTCATCCTCCTGCGATTCCTGATAGAGTTTAAGAAAACCATCAAAAATAAGGACTTGCCCTTTTGCGATAAATTTTTCAGGTCTGGTTGAAATATCAATAGTAACCTGTGTATTTTCTACCTTTGCTGGCGCCATTTGACTGGCAATCATCCGTTTACGAATTAAATCATAAAGCTGTTGCTGATTTCGATCACCCTCAATTGTCTCTTTATCTAAATAGGACGGACGGATGGCTTCGTGTGCTTCTTGAGCAGATTTGCTTTTTGTTTTGTAATTCCGCGGTTTAGAATATGCTTCCCCATAGGTGTCTATAATGAGATTCTTTGCAGCAGCAATAGCAAAAGAAGAGAGATTCACGGAATCGGTACGCATATACGTAATGTATCCTGCTTCGTAGAGTTGTTGTGCAACCGTCATCGTTCGTGATACTGAAAAGCCTAACTTGCGAGCCGCCTCTTGTTGAAGGGTTGAGGTTATAAAAGGAGGAGGGGGATTTTTTATCCCCGGTTTTTTTACGACATCCGCCACTGTAAAAGTAGCGCCTATACAGGCTTCAAGAAATTTTTTTGCGCTTTCTGCCGTTGGGACTTTTTCCGATAAATCCGCTGAAAACACCGATCCATCACGATTGTCAGGGCGAAATTGTCCAGTAATTTTAAAAGATGCCTGAGGTTTAAATGTCCGAATTTCTTCTTCCCGTTCAACAACCAAGCGGACAGCCACGCTTTGTACTCGCCCAGCAGAAAGTGCCGGTTTCACTTTTTTCCACAGCACTGGTGAAATTTCAAAGCCCACAAGACGGTCTAAAACACGCCTTGCTTGCTGGGCTTTCACTAAATGAAAATCAATGATTCGAGGATTTATTAAGGCTTCCTCGATGGCTTTTTTTGTAATTTCATGAAAAACAATGCGAGAAGTCTTTTCTGAATCTAACCCAAGAACATCACACAGATGCCAGGCAATTGCCTCTCCCTCCCGGTCTTCATCTGTAGCTAAATATACTTTTTCAGCCCGTGAAACTTTCTCTTTTAACGCTTTAATCACTTTCTTTTTGTCTGGAGGAATGATGTAAGACGGTTCAAAATTTCCTTCAATGTTTACTCCCATTCTTTTTGGTGGCAAATCACGAATGTGTCCCATTGAAGCAACAACATCATAATCTTTGCCTAAAAAACGACTAATTGTTTTTGCTTTTGACGGGGATTCCACAATAACCAGATTTTTACTCACCAAAACCTCCATTTTATGAGGGAGAATTTACAAAAGTGTTACTGAAACGCAAATGTTCTCAAAAGTTAAGGACGAAAAAAGCTTACAAATCGATCATCTTTTTGATAATCGGTATGGATAGTAACATCTTGATAGGCATGAAAAATTTTTTTGATGGCATCGCTTTGTGCTGGGCCGCCAAATTCCAACACAGCCATTCCCCCCGAGACTAGCCAATCCTTAAAATGAACTGCAAAAAACCGGTAAAATGTAAGGCCATCATCATTATCCGTTAACGCAAGGGGCGGTTCATAATAGCCAACATTGCGTGGCAATGATGCCATCTCTTGAGAAGCAATATAAGGGGGATTGCTGACAATAATATCATAGGGATTTGAAGGCTCCCATTGGAAAATATCTTCCTGAATAATTGTTATTTGATTCTCAACATTATGAAAACGACAATTTTTTTTAAGGATATCCACTGCTACTGGTGAAATTTCCAACGCATGAATGTAAGCGAGAGGACGATGTTTGGCTATCGCTATAGCGATGGCACCCGTACCACTTCCAATATCCAAAATATGAAAGGGTTCTTTTCGCGATTTTGTTTTTTCTATAACATAGTCAACAAGTCGTTCCGTTTCAGGACGAGGAATCAAAACATGGGGACTCACAGTCAATTGCAAACCATAAAAATCAGCCTGTCCAATCACTTGCTGAACCGGTTGATGGGCAGCACACTTTAGCAATAAGGGTTTATAGCGATCCAGTTCGTTTCGACTTATGGGTCGATCAAAATTCAGATATAAATCTACCCTGGACATGTTTAAAAGGGATGTGAGCATCCATTCCACGGCAGTCCGTGCATCCTCTACACCTTTTTGTGTTAGATACTCTACTGACCAGTGCAACAAATCAATTAAACGCCACTCCTTTTCGGAATTTTTTGGAGACATTTTTATAGGGTTTTTAATTTTTCTACATTATGTGCTAACGTGAGCTGATCAATTAATTCATCCAGATTCCCATCCATGATGTCAGAAAGATTGTGCGTTGTATAATTAATTCGGTGATCCGTTACCCGTCCCTGAGGAAAATTATACGTACGAATTTTTGCGCTCCGATCGCCAGTGGATACCTGGGATTTCCGAGTCTCCGCAATAGTTTTTTGTCGTTCTTCCGCTAATGCAGAATATATCCGGCTGTATAAAATTTTAAGTGCCTTCTCTTTATTTTTGTGTTGCGAACTTTCATCCTGACATGTCACAACAATTCCCGTAGGAAAATGAGTAATGCGAATAGCAGAATCCGTTTTGTTTACATGCTGACCTCCATGGCCTGTTGCACGATATGTATCAATTCGAATATCTTTTTCATCGATTTCTACATCTACATCATCCATTTCTGGAAGAACAGCAACCGTTGCCGCCGAAGTATGGATACGCCCCGAACTTTCCGTTACAGGGACACGCTGAACCCGATGAACCCCTGATTCATATTTCAATCTGCTGTAAACATTCTCCCCTGAAATAAGGAGCGATATTTCCTTGATACCACCAATGCCTAATTCAGACGAGGCAAGTACTTCCACATCCCACCCCTGTCTTTCAGCATACCGCCTATACATGCGGTAAAGATCAGCTGCAAACAGGGCTGCTTCTTCGCCTCCTGTGCCACTTCGGATTTCTAAGATGGTGTTTCGCTCATCATTAGGATCTTTAGGAATAAGCAACATTTTTAAATGATTCTCCAAGGCAACCTTCTTTTCAAGGAGATCATCCAGCTCTTCCCGGACAAGTTGCTTCAGTTCTGAATCATTTTCCCGAAGGATTTGTTCATCGTCATGAATATGATCCAGAAGCTTTTCATATTCATCTGTCGCGTGAATGATAGGTTCTAAATTTTTTTGATCCCGCGTTAACCGTTTATACCGTTCTTGATCGCGGAAAATATCTGGATCAGCCAACGACTCCAGAATCTCATGATACCGGTTTTTTATGTGTTCAAGCTTATCTCTCATTAATCAACTGCTTCGGCGATATATTCTTTACCCGTATATAAATCCCATGAATCCGCAAAAGCCGCTTTCAAGGCTGAAAGGGCACATTCTATTTGCGAATCATCAGGCTGCGATGTGGTAATATGTTGAAGCCAAAGTCCTGGTTTCGCCATCCATCCAACCCAAGGATTTTCCATGTAACGACTCATTCCTTTTAGAACCTCATAGCCAACCCCCATAACAAGCGGAATGAGAGGTAGGTGGACTAAAAGGCGTATTGTAAGGGACATTGGTCCATAAAAAGTCATAATAAGCGAATCAATAATGGCATACATAACAATCGCATTTATCAAGGTTATAAAAAGAAAACTCGTACCGCACCGGGGATGGTAAGTTGAAAAAGGACGAATATTTTCAATGCACATATCCTGACCCTTTTCAAAAGCAAATACCGTTTTATGCTCAGCACCATGGTACTCAAAAAGGCGTTTGACATCCTTCATCTGGCGTATCAAAAGCAAATAGACAAGGAAAAAAAGAACACGAAAAAGTCCCACCACAAGGTTAAAAAGCCATGCTGTTTTTTCAATTGGAAAAACCTCTGTTGTAAACCATAAAGGCAGAATAGCAAAAAGACCCAACGCAAGAATAAAGGAAAAAAGTAATGTCAATAAATCATAAATTTTTTGCCGCCATGTATTTGTGGGTTTTTCTTGTTCTGGCATCGCAAGATCAACAGAAAACTGAAGCGTTTCCATACCAATTTTCAGGGATTCAAAGAGTGATACAATCCCACGTATCACTGGCAACGCCAATCCCTTTACCCGTTTTGCTGCAGAAATAAAAAGCTTCCGCTCTGTAACAATTGTCTTATCCGGAGTCCGAACAGCTGTTGCATAAGCCCCGGGGACACGCATCATTACACCCTCGATCACAGCTTGCCCCCCAACAAGGATGGACGATTTCTGTAAAATCAGTGTCAGACTCCGGGATAACCACCGGATATTCATAAATGACTTACTTTTGAGAATTGATTTTATATTTTCTGTTGTATTTTTCGATACGTCCTGCCGTATCTAGAAGTTTTTGTTTCCCGGTATAAAAGGGATGACAAGCTGAACAAATTTCAACACGGATATCCCCAATGGTGCTGCGCGTTTCTATCACATTCCCGCATGAGCAGGTAATGGTGCAGGGCTCATATTTTGGATGAATTTTATCTTTCATGAGAATCCTCTTTTTCTCGTTTACTTAGCTAAGTATTTTACACATCACTTCTCAAAAAAACAAATCGTATTTGTAAATCCCATACCTCCTGAAAAACTCTTGAATCCTTTCTGGGTCCTTTTTAAAAAAGTATGATATCCTATACCAAGACTCAAATGATCATAAAAACTGATAACCCAAAACCAGTACTCTCAAAACCATATTAAAGATTAATTCATGTATAAAATGATGAATTATTAAAAGGTATAATTTTACTATTTCTTTCATATCCTTTGAGACTTTTTACAAAAAGAAAAGAAAAACTCCCTTTCAAAAAAAACATTAAATTCTGTATACTCAAGGGAAAATAAAAGCTTGTGATCTTAACAATTCCTTTGAAAATTCTTTTCAGAAATAGTAATAATACTCTTGATAAACATGTGTTTTGATAAATAAAAACGAAATTTAGATAAACAAAATGAGACAACAATGAGTTTACTTGTTGTTCGTTAAGTGCCTGATTTTATTGCCCCGACTATTATGCCAGATAATACAATAAATGCTTCTTTTCATCTTTACGATTATAAAGGCCAGGGCCTGCTTTTATTTTTCTGGCCTATGGATTATAGCTATTTGTGTCTAACTGAAATTATTGCTTATGATAAATGATTGGACGACTTTAAAGGCGTAAACTTCAAGTGATCGGTGTTTCAGTTGACTCACACTATACCCATTTGGCCTAGAAAAATCCCACAGACCAAGGGAGGTATTGGGAATGTCCAATATTTTCTTGTTGCAGATATAACCCCTGAAATTGCTCAAAAACATGGTGTTGGGCATTTAGATAGTGTAGCAATATGCGCTTCTTTTTTAATTGATAAAGCAGGAATTGTTCAAGCACAACTTGTTAATAATTTTAATCTTGAACGAAATGTTGACGAGATGCTTCGGTTAGCAGATGCTCTTGCTTACACCAAAGAAACAGAGAAACACATTCCTGCCAACTAAGAAAAATCAGTCCTGGATGCCACTGCAGAAAGGATTGAAACATACGCCATAAGTTTTCAGAAGAACCTTAAAGGGGAACATATACAAAGGTATTGTACAGATAACTCCCATTTTCTTGTCTAATAAAAAGGGGAAGCGTTATCGTTTTTGGTACATATCGATAAGAGCCTGTTAAAAGGTGAAACCGTCCCAGGGGATGACCTGTTTTTTCAAGGATGTGAATGTGCATATCACCTCTCTTTTTTTGTTTCATAACTTGTTGTGAAATGGTATAAAAAATATCATCCATGTTTTCAACATAGGTGGGCGTTTCTCGTAAATCCCACCATGAAGAGTAGGGATTTTTCATGACCAACAAAAGATGATTCAAGAAAAATCCAGGATACGCTTTTTGCCACTCTGAAAAAATGGGATGTATAACGTCCAAATCGTCCTGATACACTTTATTCAGCAAGGTAACAACAAAAAGACCCCAAAGAGCAGGATCATTTGTTTTACTCAATTCCAATAGAAGGGAATCTGTAGCATAGTGCTTTTGAATTTCACGACACAACGCTTGTTCTGCATTTCCTTTAATCATGGGCGGCATAGACAAGGAATTATTGACGGTTGCTGAAACATAGGAAAAGAGATTCAAAACCGTAGTATCCCATGCTTCTTCCAACAAAAGATGAGAAAATACTCGGCCATCTCGATCAAATTGTGAGAGAGGAACGTACAGCTGCGAATTCATTGTTTCGCTTTTTATAACGAGTTCATCTTTTTCCGAGAGTGTTTTTTGATGTAATAAGGATGCTTTTATTTCGACAGGAACAACATGGCATTGAACAGGAACAGCATACTCATTTGTGTTAAAAAAGGAGATAGGTAATCCAGCAAACTGAATGCTACGCCACGTTAATGAATCGAGATGTATTTCACAATCAAGCCAGTTTTCATTTTCTCCACCTTGATAGGTAAAAAGAGGAATCCCCTGAATGGCATGATCTTGTAATCCTGGGGCCAATCCTACAATATCCCGGACCTTCTTATCTAACGCATAAAGAGTGATAAAATCCTGAAGATAATCCCCGGTGATTGTTCCTGAGACTGAAGTTCCTAAAACGATCTCAAAGTGCTTTTTTACTTGCTGGCCATAATAAATTTCAGTCGCTTGTGTAAAAATCGTAAGCGGCCACCTATCCAATTGGGACCATCGCAAGAGATGCCAGATTGCTAGAATATCTTCGGGTAACCAGGGATCGGTATTGACAGAATACCATCGGCATCCTGAAGGAGGTGGCATCTCGGAAAAACGCTGATTGATTCCTTGAATATATTTTTCAAGAATTCCTTCTGTTTCATCATTTAGGGCTGCTATTGTTTCGGACGCAAGGTCCCGAAAATGCCACTGTTTTAAATACACGTCTATATCGGCATAATCAGAGCCAAAATAAGGAGAGAGCTCTCCCCTTGTACACAGGCGAAGAAAGGTCATGCGATCGCCTACTGCCATCGCTTGCGCAAATCCTAGAGCCCTAAAATAATCTGTAGGAGAATTGAGAGTGATAATTAACTTTTTATCTGGAGGTTGGGTTTGAATAATAATTTCATCTTCACCTATGATACGAATTTTTTGATAGGCTGTTATTTCTCCTTGCTGCAACCAGGCACGAATAATAAAAAAAGCAGATAAAAAAACAACAAACAAAATGAGAATAACATAGAGAGCTTTTCGCATCATGAATCCTCCACAAGCTGTGCTGTAAGAGTATAGGGGGGCAAGGTAAATCGGGCTGCAATAATGCACTTCCTACTTCTATCAACAGTAATTGATCGTTGGGCTTCTGGATCCGCAAGACGTGAGGTAAAAATATCTGTCTTCTCTAAAAGTGGCCGTCCTTCTTGGGGAATAAGTTCAATATTCCATTCAACTGTATTAGAAGATGTTTGTGTTGGAACGACTATTGCTGTATAAAATTCGCCTTCTATGTCGATAGGCTGTTGAAAATCCTCAAGAGATTCCATCATTGTTAACTTTAAAAGCAAAGAAAGAATGGTATGCCAGTGGCCGTTAGTGACTCTTGTTTCACCCGTTGAATAGAAAATTTCTTCATCTGTATAGGTCGCCCAAAACGATTGCTTAAGATTTTTTTGGGAAATTTCTTTACGGTAGCATAGAAGTCGGCCCATGGAGGAATCCATGGTAACAAGATACTGATTATTTACGTTATAAAGAGATGAAAAAAAACGGTTTGTTTTTGCTTTATATTCATATGTAATCGAGGATGGCTTGTTGCTGGGTTTCTTTTCAATACTTACTTGGGCCATAGGAATTCCCAGTAATGAAATCTCGTAATGTTGAGCACGCAACGAGGAGACAAGACAAACAAGAAGAAAAATACCTATGAGTAACCCTTGTTTTTTCATACTGCCTAAAATATACAGAATCGTAGAGAGAAGCTGAACGTCCTTTTTTATGATTCCGATGACTTTTGTGAAGCGGGTTTTGGCAAAGAAAACCACGGTTGTAAACGAACAATACCACGCCAGAGAAGAAAACCTGCAATGATAATCCATCCATTACGAACCTGATCTTTGATGGAATACCATGTTGGTTCTTTTTCAAGATTTAACAGTATCATAGAGAAAAAATTATAAGCCCCATGACAAAAAATGGCAGGCCACACGGATCTTAAGCCTGACGATAATAGACCAAAGACAATTCCAAGAAGAACAATTTGTAAAAAATACCACGGCATAGCATGCACAAACGCAAAGATAAAGGCCGCTAGGATAACGGCTACAAAAGGTTTGTGAAACGCGTGTTCTAAAGAGTTAAGAAGCATTCCCCGAAAAAAAGTTTCTTCTGCAAAGGGAGCAACACAAGAAACGGCAAAAATCATAAGAAATGCCTGATCAAGCCGCGACCATTTTAGCGATTCCATAAGAGATAAATACTCTTGGGGAATATCCACCCAGTGGATTAAAAGTCTATCAAGGGCATCAAAAAGAATTAAAAGACCACCTGTAAAGAAAAGAAGCCCTAGCCAAATTCCCTTATCAAGTGGGGATAAGCCCAAAACAGCCTTTAAGGAAAGACCCGGCCTTTTTTTCCACACATAGACCACAAGTGGAAGCAAGAAAACAAGCTCCAGAATTATCATGGTAAAACATGTTTTATAATAGGAATCGGGAATAAATGACGCTGTAAAAAGAGGAGATAAAAGTAAAGAAAGTCCCCAACCTGCGAAAAAAAGGACAATGGCAACATTTAAAGAAATAACATCGGATGGAGAAGAGGAATTATTTTCTATCATTCCTAAGCTTAAAACCGTTTTAACGTCCCGTTGACAATAATTCTTACCGGTCCTCCAAAAGGAATTGCTTCAAAATAAGGATTTTTTACTGTGATATTTGGGATGATCTCTGCCAAGATAAGCGACGAAGGATGGTTATCTTTGCTCCAATCGTCCGGAGGATTAGGCATCTCTTTGCTTGAATCAGTAAGAACATACAAGGGAATGTTTTTCTTTTGACATAAATCAGCAACCAAACCTGTACCAATTTTATTAACAAAGCCCGAATCCCAGTACCAATCTGTACCAACAAAAGCAAGATTGCATGAATCAAGTGCTCTTTCCATTGCAGCATCTGTATATAAAACCACTTTTATGTTATATCGAGCAAGAAATTTTGCCAAATTAACCGCTTCGTTTACAGGTCGACATTCTGTGGTATAAAGGGTAAAAACCACATGGTTCTGAACCGCTTGAACAAGAGATTTCCTGACAATAGAACTGTGGCTGAACGAGAAAACACTGAAATCGTTTTTTATGAGAGAAGCTGCTCTTTCAACCGTTTTATCAATGTTTGCATTCAGTCCCTCTCGAAAAATCTCTATGATTTCAGGAATAGATTTCTCTTCCTTTTGAAATGCCTCCATGATATACTTATATAAATTGGGAAAAATAGCCATCAAAGGATGAGCTTCTATCACTTTTTCATAAAAAATTTGGAGTTTTTCTCTTTGTTCTTGCCGTGACAATTCACTGTTTTCAGTAAAAAAGCGATTAAGGATATTTAAGAATTTAAGCAAAAGTGTTGTGGCTCCTGCTTCCTGTTCAAGCAGAAGTGTTTCAAATTCAGGATAATGCTTCATGAGAATTCTCCTCGCGGGGAAGCTGAACAACCCCTGAATTTTTTTCTTGGATCAGTTTCCATTGAAAATCAAAAAGATTGCGCATCATTTTTATGGATGTATCAAGATTGTACAAATTATTTCGGGCATTATCGAATTTTTTATTACGTCGGTGCAACTCTGCAATAAGATAATAAATCATGGAAATATCTTTAGCATTCATTTCAATTTCTATAAGAGCGCGCTCAAAATAGGTTATGGCATGTTCTCTGTTCTCTCTCGCCAAGGTTTCGTTTTCATCATCATCATAGAGCCAGCTAATGCGCATGTAACAATCCCCAATTAAATAAGCAGGCGCATGATCCACAAAAAGAATTTTTAAATAGGCTTGAAAAAGTTCAAGGGTGGTCGGATTATTATCCGTAAAAGATGACAAATAGTGTGGACTTTCAACAAAAACAGAAACCTTTTGAAGATTTTTAGGGGGAATAAAAAAGTCATGACTTACATAAAAACATACAGGACATTGAATAAGCCAGTCATCCAAAAGATCATCCAGAAGGGTGTGAATTCTAAAATCTGTATCAATTGACTCAATTTCAAAGAGCATCTCTTTAGGATTATTGGGTATATTTGTCCCACAAATAGGGCATGAAACAGCCCGTTCTCCATTATCAATATCTTCGGGGACATAATTATCATGATTCATAAAGAATTATCTCTAGCCATTTTTTCGCTGTAAACTCATTTTTCATCATTCTTGAAATTGCCCTGATCGCTTGTTTGTGATTCCACCAGGCAACTTTTTCGACTGCATCTTCTTCCGATAGCCACAAAGAGTGTTCATGCTCTATGCCAAGATGGAGGCCTTGGGTGTCTACTTCAGCAGCAAAAACAGGAACAAGATTCATCTGATCTTCTTCCGGTTCATAAAAAGAGCTAGTAAAATCTGCCACCCAAAAGCGGATTGGTTTAAGACCTGTTTCTTCTTTCATTTCTCTCAAAGCAGCTTCCCATGCTTTTTCACCAGGTTTTATTTTCCCATGAACACAATGATAAATTCCTGCATATATACGCCCCCTCGATCGTTTCATGATTAAAAATCGAAGGCCTTCAGGCGTTTGCCTAAAAATCCAACAATCAATAACTCGTGTAATAATTTGCGTCATCCGCCCAAACACTTAAAAAGGAAGATCATCGTCTGTTTCTGGCAAATTCTCTGACGTTCCAAGTTGATCTAATAAAACATCCTTTTCATTATAATCAACAGAAATATCAGACGTAATATGATTGGCCGTTTCTTCAACCCCAGCACCGCGCCTATCAAGAAGAATCAGTTGATCAATAAGAATCTCCGTTGTATAGCGATCTTTCCCATCCTTATCCTGCCATTTGCGTGTCCTCAAGCGACCTTCAATATAAACCTTACGGCCTTTTGTGACATATTGGTTGATATATTCTGCCGTTTTCCCAAAAGCTACACACCGATGCCATTCGGTAATTTCTTTAAGCTCTCCCGAGGAAGCATCACGATACGATTCTGTTGTTGCAACAGAAATATTGGAAATCGCTCGGCCATCTGGCATAGCTCTCCGTTCAGGATCATGTCCCAAATTTCCAATAAGAATTACTTTATTCATTGAATTTTTATGCATCTAATTCCTCCCCTTGTTTTGCACGTCTTTTAAAAGGCTTTTGATCTCATCTTCCAGCATTGCTTCCACGTCTTTTTGATTTTTATAAAGAATCCCTAAAATTTTCTTTTTCTGATGAGCCGCTAAAATAGCATTCCATACTAACAGATCACAGCGAATCATCCCCGGTTCTGAAATATTCCCTGCAGTGATGATGACAGGGGGAAGATTTCGACTTTTGGGCTGACTGAACACAAAGCTCATATCAGGAAAACGTGGACCTAATCGATCATTATTTTTCCCAATGAGAGGATTAAATCCACTTCCATTAATAAAATCTTTAACGGATACTAAATTTTCTGATAGAGAGGGAATGTGTGCCGTAAAAATAATAACATCGTAAGGAAGAAAAAGAGAGGGAGATAAAACCTGAGAACATGAAAGAATATCTATGTCTTCCCGCGAAAGGGATAGTTTATTCTTCGTCATATCGGCAATAAGTATTCTGGGATTTTGCGTCATAACGCCTCCGACCTTGGTCCAAAGATTCCCTCTCCAATTCTTAACATGGTCGCTCCTTCTTGCAATGCAATTTTGTAATCCCCCGTCATACCCATGGAATACTCTTGAAAGCTAAATGTTTCTGTTTCAAAAGCACGAAGTGATTCTCCAATTTCCCGAAGGCAACGAAATGCTCCTCGTATTTTATTTTCATCATGGGTCAATGGCCCAATTGTCATTAATCCCCAAATACGAAGAGTTGGTGTTTCTTTTTGAAGTAAGTGTACAAATTCTTGAACATCATTGGGCCTTAAACCATGTTTTGTTTTTTCACCACTTGTGTTAACTTGAAGACATATATTAAGTGTTGATTCTTTTTCATAGAGTTTGCGGGCAACTTTAAAGGTATCTAAACTGTGAAGCCAGTGAAAATTATCGACCAATTTTTGTACTTTGTTAAATTGTATGGATCCTATAAAGTGACGAGTTACGCCTGGTAAAGAATCTTGATCAAATTTTTCAAGCGCTTCCTGAATGCGACTTTCTCCTATATCTTTAATTCCCAAAGAAACAGCATGTTGTATTACAGATAGGGGAAATTGCTTGGTTACAGCAATAACTTTAACCTTTTCAGGATAGGGAGATAGGTGCTGAATATCTTTCTGTATTCTTGCTAAGTTTTCAGCAAGGTTAATACTCATTCTTCTCCATTTTCCTCGTTATTGTCTTCTTTTAAATAGGCAACCGAACTAATTTTATCATCTGGTTTCAAGTTTATCAATCTTACACCCTGGGTATTTCTGGAATAAACACGAATATCCCTTACCTGAATACGAATAAGTAGTCCCTGAATCGTAATTAACATAAGGTCATCAGTATCCACAACCTCTTTCAGAGCAACCATTTTGCCAATTTTAGGGATAGTTTTAAGGGTTATTACGCCTTTCCCACCACGATTAGTAACGCGATAATTCACAATTTCAGATCGTTTCCCAAATCCGCGTTCACTTACCGCCAAAACGCTAGCACCTTCCCGCTTTACCACAACCATATCCACAACGCGGTCTTCTTTGTTTGAGAGAGTTATCCCCCGCACACCGGATGCTGTTCTACCCATATCGCGGACATGCTTTTCGTTAAATCGGATTGCTTTCCCTTCTAAGGTTCCCAAAATAATATCTTGACTACCATTCGTAATATCCACTCCCACAAGATTATCATTTTCCCGAAGTTTTATAGCCAAAATGCCTGTCCGCCGTGGATGACTAAAGGCAGAAAGAGGCGTTTTTTTAATCATTCCTCTTTGAGTAGACATGACCACATAGCGATCTTCTGAAAAGTCTCGGACATTGAGAAAAGCTCTAACACTTTCGCCTTTTTCACATTCTAGAAGATTTACAATAGCGCGCCCCCTTGACACTCTCCCCGCCTGAGGGATCTGATGAACCTTTAACCAATAAACTTTCCCAATACTTGTAAAAAAGAGCATGTATTCATGGGTGGATGCAATAAAGAGATTTTCAACAAAATCTTCATCACGTGTTGCTGCTCCCCGTTTCCCAACACCACCTCGGTTTTGTGTACGATAGGATGATACCGGTGACCGTTTAATAAAACCATTATGAGTAATAGTAATCACCATTTCTTCATCTGCAATCATATCTTCAAGGGTAAAATCATCATTATCTGCAATAATGTCTGTTCTCCTGGAATCTCCATAGCGCGATTTGATATCGTCAAACTCTCCTTTGAGGATTTCCATCCGTTTTGCTTTATTCTCAAGAATAAATTTTAATTGCTCAATAAGTTTCAACTTTTCAAGATATTCCTGGACAATCTTATCGCGTTCCAAACCTGTTAATTTTTGAAGACGCATATCTAGAATAGCTTGAGCTTGCTTTTCACTAAATTCAAAACGAGCCATTAAATGGTCACGAGCATCATTAACGTTCGAGGCGGCACGGATGATTTTGATCACTTCATCAATATTATCAAGGGCGACTTTTAATCCCTCAAGAATATGAGCTGCTTCTTCTGCCTTTGCTAAATCGTATTGAGTCCGTTTAACAATAATATCATGACGGAATTCAATAAAATGAGCAAGAATTTCTTTTAAATTTAGGATTCTTGGAATTCCATTCACAAGGGCTAAAAGAATAATTCCAAAGGTTGTTTGGAGCTGTGTGTGTTTGTATAAATTATTTAAAACCACTTCTGGTATCGCATCGCGCTTAAGCTCAATCACAATACGGATTCCATCTTTGTCTGATTCATCACGCAAATCACTAATGCCATCAATTACCTTATCGCGTACCAAATCTGCAATGTTTTCAAGGACATTACTTTTATTAACCTGGTAGGGAATTTCAGTAATTACAATTTGTTCTTTTCCGCTCCGCGTTTGTTCTATGGATGCTCTTGCCCGAACCTGCACCTTTCCCCGCCCTGTAAGATAGGCAGAATGAAGGCCAGCAGACCCGAAAACGAAGCCTCCTGTTGGAAAATCAGGCCCTTTTATATATTTCATAAGTCCTTGAATTTCCATCTCAGGATTATCAACCAAAGCACAAAGGGCATCACAAATTTCATTCATATTGTGGGGAGGGATGTTTGTTGCCATGCCAACAGCAATTCCAGAAGCACCATTGACTAATAAAAGAGGCACACGAGTTGGTAATACGGTTGGCTCTTGAAGCGTTTCATCAAAATTAGGACGAAATTCAACTGTTTCTTTATCAATATCAACCAACAGCTCACTGGCAAGACGCGCCATACGGGCTTCAGTATACCGCATCGCTGCCGCATTATCTCCGTCTATTGATCCAAAATTTCCCTGACCATCCACAAGGGGATACCGCATAGCAAAACTCTGTGCAAGCCGCACCATGGCATCATATACAGATGCATCCCCATGGGGATGGTATTTCCCCATCACTTCACCCACAATACGAGCCGATTTTTTATAGGAACGGTTATACTGAACACCCAGTTCATTCATTCCGTACAAAATCCGCCTGTGGACAGGCTTTAAACCATCACAAACATCGGGCAATGCCCGAGAAATAATAACAGACATTGAATAATCTATATAGGAATCTTTGAGTTCTTCCTCAATATTTACAGGAATAATGCGTTGATTAGTCAAGGTTTCTCCTATCTTTATTTTCTGATCAGATGTCGAGGTTCTTTACATATTTGGCATTCATTTCAATAAAGTGTCGGCGTGCTTCCACACTTTCGCCCATCAGCACTGAAAACATACGATCGGCAGCCGCAGCATCCTCAATGGTAACTTGTCTTAAGGTTCTTATTTCTGGATCCATGGTTGTTGCCCACAACTGATCGGGGTTCATCTCTCCTAATCCCTTGTAACGTGAAATGCTTAACCGGGATTTTGTCTTTTCATCGTAGCGCTTTAACAGTTTGTAAAGTTCATCATCATCATAAGCATATTGCGTGTCTTTTCCATTTTTTATACGGTATAACGGAGGCTGAGCAATATAAACATAACCATCTTTTATTAAATCGAACATCTGTCGATAAAAAAATGTTAATAATAAGGTCCGAATATGAGCACCATCTACATCAGCATCTGTCATAATAATGATTTTGTGATAACGGATTTTTATAATATCAAATTCTTCTGGACCAATTCCTGCACCGATTGCGGTAATAAGTGTCCGTATTTCATTGTTTGATAATATTTTATCCAAACGGGCTTTTTCCACATTTAAAATCTTTCCCCGTAAGGGAAGAATGGCTTGAAAACGCCGATCCCGCCCTTGTTTTGCACTTCCTCCTGCAGAATCCCCTTCAACAAGGAATAATTCACACAAAGCTGGATCTTTTATTGAACAATCTGCCAGTTTTCCCGGAAGATTTGTACTCTCCAGAGCACTTTTTCGGCGGGTGAGCTCACGAGCAGCCCGGGCAGCATCTCTGGCTTTTGCAGCTAAGACAGATTTTTCAATAATTTTTCGAGCAACAGAAGGATTTTGCTCAAAATATTCGGATAAACCATCTGTGATAATACTGTCAACAATTCCCTTTACTTCACTATTCCCCAGTTTTGTCTTTGTTTGTCCCTCAAACTGAGGTTCCGGCACGCGGACTGAAATAACGGCGGTTATTCCCTCGCGGGTATCTTCACCACTTAACGAAAAATTATTTATTTTTATTCCCTTAAAAAGATTGTTTTTTATCGCATAAGTATTCAAACTTCTTGTGAGAGCCGTGCGGGCTCCCGTCAAGTGTGTTCCTCCTTCAATGGTATGAATACAATTGACAAAAGAGAAAAAGTTTTCGTTATAACTATCATTAAATTGAAAAGAAAACTCAACTATAACGTTTTCTTTTTCTCCCATAATATAAACGGGGCTTGGGTGGATAGGATTCCGTGCTTCATTTAGATACGAAACAAATTCTTTAATCCCCCCCTTATAATTAAAGGTGTTTGATTCTCCTGTCCGTTCATCTTTCAAAGTAATGGAAACATTTCGATTCAAAAAAGCCAGTTCCCGCATCCTTTCTTCAAGAATTTCTTTATCAAATTGAACCTTTGAAAAAATAGATGTGTCAGGAAAAAATGTAATCGTTGTTCCTGTTTTGCGAGTTTTTCCTACAATTTCCAATTGTTTTGTTGGAATCCCCCTTTCAAATGTTTGTTCATAAATGTTTCCATTCCGATAAATTTGAACGCAACATTTTTCCGATAATGCATTTACAACTGATACACCAACTCCGTGCAGACCTCCAGAAACTTTATAACTTGCTTTATCAAACTTTCCACCAGCATGAAGAATGGTCATAATAACTTCAACACCCGGTTTTTTCTCTGTGGGATGTAAATCGACAGGCATGCCCCGTCCATTATCAGTAACACTGATACTATCATCTGAATGAATCGTAACTGTAATTTTATCACAAAATCCAGCAAGAGATTCATCAATCGAATTATCAACAACTTCATAAACTAAACGATGAAGCCCTCGTTTACTTATATCACCAATGTACATCGCAGGACGTTTTCGTACCGCTTCAAGTCCCTTTAAGACGGTAATTTTATCAGATTTGTAATCACTTGATGCACTTGTTGCCATTCCTACTCTTTCCTTCCTTATTTAAAAGAAAATTAATCTCTATATAAACTTGATCTTTTTTACAATCCCCTCTCCCATAACCGTTTTATATTTTTCAAGAATTTCATTAGACATCATTATCAGTTCATTCCGCCATACATGATCTCGAACTCTAACAATCATCGTTCCAGAAACAATCTTTTCTGGCTCCGTTACAGTTGCTATTTTTTCTCCGACAACTTCTTGCCACTTGTAGAACGCTTTATATTCAATTAAGGCTTGTGAACCTATTAATTTTGCCAAAAGAGCCTGTAAGGGACCATCAATACTTTTCATCCTTGAAATTTATAAAAAATTATCAGAAATATGAAGAAGTAAATGGTTATTAAATACCATTTCTAACGCTTATATATTGATGATATTAAACGATCCAGACTCTGGTAATACCCCTTGTTGTCTTAAATCGTTTAAATCCGTAGATGTTATTATTATTTCTTTTAAGTGATGAATATTCTTTACCAATTTTTGCGTGTGTTCAATATCAAGATCCGAAAAAAGATCATCGAATAAATAGAGTGGTTCAATATTCTTATAATGATGGATAAAACTTCCTTCCGCCAATTTTAAGCAAATGAGCCACATTTTCTTTTCTCCCTGAGAGGCACCCATTTTTAAGGATTGTTGATTTCTTTTAAAGTCTATACGGTCATATCCTGCGCCCTGGAAAGACCGTTTAAGAATAATTTCATTTTGTATGTTTTGTTTTGCTTCAGATAAATAAGTATCAACATAAGAGACATCCTTGGCCTTGAGAGATGATTTATACTCTATCGAAACATGAATTTTTCGAGAATCTGTCTCATGAAAGAGAGTAATAAGGGCTTTATTCAATTGTGAGAAATATTCCTGCCGAAAGAAAAATATTTTTTCTGAAAGAGGGGCCATTTGTTCATCATAAGTTTCAAGTTGTGTATCATATATAAAACTATTTCGCGTATTTTTCACTTTTAAATAGGCATTTCGTTGCTTTAAAAGTTTTGTATATCGAATTAATGTTGATAAATATTCATGGGAAATTTGTGAAAAGACCCTGTCAAAATATTGCCGTTTTATTTGAGGTGTACCGTTAATTAATTCCGCATCATCCGGAGAAAGAATAACAATTGGAAGTTTTCCGATCCAGTCACTGTACTTTTCCTCAAGAACATCATTTAAAAAAACTCTTTTTCCAAAATTTCGAACAAGGGTAACGCGAACTTTTCCAAAGTCTGTCCACTCACTTTTTATAACGGCATGATCTTTATCTCTCATAATTGCTTCACTGTCGTGGGGTGTGCGAAAAGAACGAGTAAGACATGTAAAAAAAATTGCCTCCAACACAGATGTCTTTCCGGATCCATTAGGACCTAATAGAATATTCAACCCGGGTGAAAATGCAAAAGTCGCCTGATTAAAACAGCGAAATTGTCGAAGCATTAATTTTTGTAAAAACATAGATGAAATATACAAAAAAGGTGGTTGATACCACCTCTTTGATGGAGTTATAATCTGATTGGCATGAGTAAAATAAGTAAGTGTTCTTCCTCTTTTTGTTCTTCTGGATAAAATAATCCCGCAGACAAGGGTGTATTTAAATAAATTTTTGCTTTATCCCCATCAAGATGACGAAAAACATCTTTTAAATACTCAGCATTATAGCCTATCGTCATGGGTTCTCCTTCATAAATAATTGGCAGCTCTTCTTTTGCTGTTGAAGCCGTTTCAATATCTTCTGCTGAAAGAATTACCTTATTTTCACTAAATGTGAGGGCAATTTGGTGAGTATTTTTATTTGCAAAAATAGAAATGCGTTTAACAGAAGAGAGAAAATCATCAATATCAACAAGCACTTTATTAGGATTTTTTATAGGAATGACACTTTCATAGTCAGGAAATCTCTCCTCTATAATTCGTGTGTAAATAATACTTTCTTCTGTTTCCAACATGACATGATTTTTTCCAACTTTAAAACGAACATCTCCTGTTTTTTGAAGATTTGAAACACTTACATTTAGAAACTTAACAGGAATAATTATATCTCGTTCTAATGTATTGTTTTTAAAATTTTCATAGGTTAATTGAACAAGTTTATGACCATCTGTAGCTACACCGCGAAGTTGATTTTTTGAAAATTGAAAAAGAACGCCATTTAATGCACCTCTCATCTCATTATGACTTACAGAAAAAATGGTTTTATCAACAATGCGTTGAAATTTTTCCGCAGAAAAAAGAATAGTAGTGCTGTCATCAATAAGGGGAGCTGCTGAAAATTCTGAGGATGAGCGGCCTGCAATTTTATATTCTCCTCCTAGGGGTGTTTTAATTTCTATAGTTTCATCTTTTATAAAAAAGGTAAGATCTGTTTCAGGTAATTCCGCAGCAATATCAAGAATTATTCGCCCAGGAACGGCAATAGATCCTTCTTCTATAATATCAGCATTACAATAAGTTTCCATTGTAATTTCTAGATCAGTAGATCTTAAACATAAAGAATCCTTTTTAGTCGTCATAAGAATACAACTTAAAATTGGTAACGTTGAACGAACAGGAGTTACTTTTGAAACTTTTTGTAATGATTGGTAAAGATCATTTTTTGAAACGGTAAACTTCATTGTATTATTCCTCTTTATTTATAATAATCTACTAATAGTAATATACTGGTGGATAGTGTTAATATCCCACATAAAGTTATAAAAAATAGACCTTTTTTTGTTTTTTTATTTGTGAATAACTTTTTGATATGTGTGTATAACAAAAACATAAAAGTCCTATTTAAAGAAAAAACAAAAAAATTTCTTAATTATTAACATTTTATCCCCATGGGTTGGGGATAACTACTGTTTAATTTCAACATAAAATTTTTCATAGAGAGAATCCAACCATCGATTCCATGCATCTTGTTTTTTATATGAGATAGCCATATTTTCAACAATATTATAATGGGTTTCGAGAGAAATTTTTTCGGCAGGTTTTCGTTTGTTTAATTTTAAAATGTGTAAGCCAAACGAGGTTTGAAAAGGTCCCGAGATTTCTCCCTCTTCAAGTGTATCAAGGACAGATTTAAATTCTTCTATTTGAAGTGTGTTAAGAGAAAATTCCCCTAAATTCCCTTTGTTTTTTGTTACATCTGGATCATCGCTGTATTTAAGGGCAAAGGTTTCAAAATCACCTCCGGCAAGGATAGAATCACGAATTGTGGATAACATGTGTTTAGTTTGAGAAATATCTTCTTCGTCGACAGTAATTTCAAAAAGAATATGAGCAGGATTAATAAGTTCGCCGCGACGTTCTGTGAGTTTAATTAGGTGTAACCCAAATTGTGTTTCCACAATATCTGATATTTCTCCCTCTTTTAAAGAAAATGCTGTTTTTTCAAAAGAAGGTACAAAGGTTCCCTTAGGTGAAAAACCCAATTGTCCACCCTGAACAGCAGAAGCCCGATCAGAAGAGTAATTTAGTGCAGCATCATGAAACGAAATTTTTCCCGATAAAATTTTTTCCCGAAGTACTAAAAGTTCTTGACGTTTTTTTTCTTTTTTTTCTTCGGAAGGAGTTGGAATCATTAAAATGTGGCTAATATCAACACGTTCAGGGATATCTGGGATAGAATCTTTATGCTCATTATAAAACATAATAACTTCAGGACGACTAACAACAATATTACCAAAACGTTCGTTTTGTATTTGTTGAATAATGAGGGAGCTTTTTACGCGATCATATAAAAATTCACGAATTTTACGCATGGTAAGATTAAAAGCTTGCTCAATTTGTTCTTCTGATCCAAAAATCTCTAAATATTGCTGTATTTGTTGATTTATAGCAGTTTCTATTTCTCTTTCCTGCACAATAATAGAATCTTCTTCTGCTTGAAGAAGAATAACTTCCATGTTAATTAATTCGCGGAGAGCTTCATTTTGAAGAGCAAGATAATCTTTTTCAGTAATAGTGGATAGGTCCCTTCCAGAATATCGAATCATTTCAATGGTAAGTTGTTGAACGTCAGAATATAAAATAATTTCCTCGCCGACAATCGCTGCAACACCGTCGACTAATTGTTGTGCCTTTAACGGAAGAAGGGAAAGAAAAAGGATAAAAATTCCTTTAATATGTGATTTCAACAGTGGCTTTTTTCCTGAGTTTGTTAATAAGAGCACGATAAGCTTGATCATATTTTATGATTCCTATTTCTTGGCGAATTTCTTCGCGGACATCTGCAATGGGAAAATAGGTGTCCACAGGGTAGGTTTCAACCGTTTCAAAAAGATAATACATGTCTTTAAAAAAAAAGGGTTGCAAAATTTTTGGCGGTGTTCCAGAGAAGAAAAGATGTTGAATATCCGGAAGAATACTCTTTTCTTGTATAAAACGCGTAAGCATTAAGTTGTTAATTTTATACTCTTGAATCTTGTCTTGATTGTTTTGAAGGAAAGCTCGATATGCCGTATTTGCATCCTCTTGAGAAGAAAAAACATAAACATTAACCTTGTAGGTCAATGAAGTGACTTTAAATTGCTCGCGATTCTGAAAATAGTATTCATTAATTTCTTCATCATCTGTTCGAATCTTATCACCCAATTCAAGCTGAAGATACTGGTTTGCAACAAGCTGTTTTTGATATTGCATCATGTAATTTCTGATTTCAGGGGTTTTATCCAAATTTTTTTTCACTCCTTCTTGATAGAGAAGTTCAGTCGTAATCCATGTTTCAATGAGGTTTTTTTTCTCTGTTTCATGGGATTCTTTTGAAAGAGGTGTATCCAACAGCAAGGGAGAAATATTTAAATTCTCTTCTGTAAGATAAGCATTGTTAACTCGCGCAAGTATTTGAGGAGTTTCTTTCTCAGAACAGGCGACAAAAAAGAGTGCTGTTGCGAGTAAAACAAGAAGTTTATTTTTGATAAAGGGGATTAATGTGTACATCATATTTTTCGTAAAGTGTTGTAAAAGCATTTTCTCTTAATTCATCCCTTTTTTCTTCAAGATAATCTTTTGCAACTTTCTTTTTAATTTGTTCATAAGCAAGGGGAGTTTCGGGATAAAATTCAATAACATTAATTATAGAATATTTGTTATCACCCAGAGGAATAGGGTCTGAAATTTCACCTGGGTTCATTTCAAAAGCTTTTTTGCCCATTTCCCCATACTGTCCTTGGCTAAAAGGATCAAGTAATCCGCGATTACGTTTTCCTGCTGGGCGCTCTGTATATATCTGGGTTAATGTTGCAAAATCTGCCCCATTTTTAATTTCTTTATGGAGTTGAAAAGCAAGAGAACTGTCTGAGACAAGAATTTCTTGGACAAGTACTTTTTTGGGACTCAGATATTTTTCTTTATTACGAACATAGTATCGGACCAAGTCTTCTTCAGTAGGACTTATATCCTCATAAATTACAACGCTGTAATAATAAGCGTGAGCAGTTTGTAAAATGTAACGATCAATCTCTTTTTGAAAGTCCACAGAATTTACGATAGGGAGTTTTGATCCTTCTTGAACAAGAAGATCCAAAATGTGATTGTCTTCTATAAAAGCCTGAAGGTCTTCTGGCGATTTAAAACGCGGCATTTTTTGATGATCAAGAAAAAAGGCCATGTAGTCAACAATCCAATTTTTATCCACCTGTCTTCCAGGATATTCAGCTAAAAGGAAGGTATCAGGCATTGCCAACAATGTTTCAAAGACATCTTTCTTTTGAGTAAGAAGGGAATCAAAAATAACGTAATATGATTCAATCGCATCGGGATAAAGGGTTATTGGATTTTCTGCCACAAGAGAATCAATATACTCTTTCTGACGCTCAATAAAAAGGTCTGGCCAGGTTTTTCGAGCTAAAATTTTTAAGCGTGGCATTTCTTCTTCTTTTGATTTTACAGCAAGTGATTGCTCCCGCTTTGGATAAACAATGTGATAGCCGTAAGATGTTTTAAAAGGTGGACTGATTTGACCTGTTTTTGTGGCAAAAAGAGCGCTGTCAAAAACTGCTATCATTTGTCCTGCCTGTACCCAACCAAGTTCTCCACCCTTATTACGAGAAATTGGGTCTTCGGAATATTCCTTTGCCAATGCCTCAAAATTCTCAGGCGTTGCACGTCGTCGTATCTGATTAATTAAAACAAAGGCTTCCTTTTCAGTCCTTTTAACATCGGGATTGTTTGAATTATTGTAAAAAACAAGGATATGATACGTTAGTTTTTGAGATTTAATACGATTATATAACTCATCATAGGTTTTATCATCAATAACCTTTTTAAAAATCATCTCGTCAAAAAGTGCTTGTGCATATTCCCGGGCTTTTTTAACCTGTATTTTATATTTCAGCTGATAATCATCAAACCGACCAGTTTCTTCTAAATAAAGAGCTGCAAGATTCATATTTATAAAATCAGATACCCGTTCTTTAATAATATCTGCAGAGGCTGTTTTTATATAATTTGCAGAATAAAAATTGGCTAAATCATCCCGAGTATATTTTTTATTGTTAATATATGCAATGGTTTCATCATTAAACTTTTTTTCACATGCAGTGATGCCGATTATACAGAGTAATAGAAAAAGAAAAAATCGATGTTTCATAAATCTCCTATCATTTAAAATTTAAATTTATTTTTATTTAAAAGGGATTCCAATAACATTTTAAGCGTCTCCAGGACTTTTCTCTTATCCAAAGACAAGCGAAGAGAAAAGTTCCCTTTTGTATAAAAAGTATGGGGGATCTCAGCATTTTTGAGGGTTGAAACGATTATTAGAGCAAGGTTCTGAAGTATTTCGTTGGGAATATTAGAATTAAAAAAGAGACAGACACTCTTTTTTTCTTGGATAATTGATTCAATCCCTGTATGGCGGGCAAGCACATAAAGTTCCCGAAGTTTTAAGAGATTAACAGCTTCGGGGGGAGGGGTACCAAAACGGTCTGTTAGCTCTTGAAATAGGGGTAGGATGTCAGTTGGTTCGTTTGCAGCAGCAATTGACTGATAAAGGTCAAGGCGAACTGTGCTTGAGGGAATGTAGGTTTCTGGGAGAAATGCGGGAATATCCAAAGAAATTTCGGGATATGTATCAAGAGGTGATGTTTCCGCTGTTCGCTTTTTGATTTCATCGGAGAGAAGCTTCAGAAAATAACGAGTCCCAATGTGATCGATATGGCCACTTTGTTCTATGCCCAAAAGATTTCCTGCGCCACGTAATTCCAGATCCCGCATGGCGATATGATAACCTGACCCTAAGTCTGTGTAATATTCCAAAGCCTTTAACCGCTGCATTGCTTCTAGATTAATATATATGTTTTGAGGAATCACAAAATAGGCGTAGGCTTTTCGGAAAGAACGGCCAACCCTTCCTCGAATTTGGTAAAGCTGAGATAACCCAAAGCGATGGGCATTCATAATAATCAAAGTGTTGGCATTGGGAATATCGATTCCCGATTCAATAATTGTGGTGCTCACAAGAATGTCATAATGATGGTGGAGAAAATCAATTAACAGCTTTTCAAGAGTTTTTCCGGATAACTGTCCATGGGCAAATTGAATACGAGCTTCAGGAACTAGGGATTGGAGATTTTGTGTAAGGGCAGGAAGTTCCTGAATATTATTATCAACCACAAACACCTGACCTCTGCGCTGTAGCTCTTCACGAAGAATTTGTTGAATCAAGGATGAATCCCAATGGATAATTTTTGTATAAATAGGGATGCGTTCTTTTGGAGGCGTATCGATCCGTGTAATGTCCCGAATGCCCGAGAGAGAGAGTTGAAGGGTTCGGGGAATAGGCGTTGCGCTCATGCTTAATACATCAATGGTTGATTTTATGTGTTGTATTCTCTCTTTATGGTGGACACCAAAGCGATGTTCTTCGTCGATAATAAGAAGGCCTAAATTTTTAAAAAATAATTTTTTTGAAAGAAGTCGGTGTGTTCCTATGAGGATATCAATTTTTCCTTGAACAACCGATTCACAAAGATTTTTAAACTCACGGTCACTCCGGAAACGATTAAGAATATCGATTGAGACCCCCAAGGGGGAAAGGCGCTCTTTGAAAGTTTCATAGTGTTGGATGGATAAAATGGTTGTTGGGACGAGAACAGCCACCTGATATCCAGAAATAACGGCACGATAGGCAGAACGAAGAGCTACTTCCGTTTTTCCAAACCCCACATCACCACATATAAGACGATCCATAATTATAGGTTTAGCAAGATCGTCTTTAACTGTTTTAATAGCTAATTCTTGATCATGTGTTTCTGTCCAGGGAAAAGAAAGGGCAAGTTCTTTTTCTGAGACATGGTCTCCCTCCATGGCTATGCCTTTTTTGGTTGCTCGTTTTTTATATAGACGTAGAAGGTCGTCAGTAATTTGAATAACCGCTTTTTTTGCTCGTTGTTTTTTGGGTTCCCATGTTTTTCGTTTAAGCGAATCGGGGTGGATATGCTCAATATGACCTTCGGAAAATTGATAAATTTTATCAAGATGACGTACTGGAAGATACACGCGATCTCCCTGATCATATTCGAGGATTACTTGTTCATCCCCATCAGCATAGCGGGTTCCCAGATAAATACCTATTCCGTAATCAACATGGACAACTGCGTCCCCATATTTTAAAACATCCCGTTTGGTAATGCGCTCTACATTTGGAATAAAGGGGGCATCGGGATTAAAGAGGTATTCCTTACAGAAAAAATAGGTATCATTGACAAAAGCAGTTTGAAGGTCGCGAATCACAAAGGATTCGGGGAGGCTTCCTTGGACAAAGAGGACAGTCGTTTGCGTTAGAGAGTGAAAAATTTCGTTAAGTTGATCTTTAAGGAGTGGGCTTTGCCAAAAAACATATAGCTGTTTATAGGATTTTGCAACCTTAAGAATGTGTGTTTTTCTGGGAAAATCACTGCGTAAAGGGGGTGGGACAAGAACAGAAAAAGAGAGAGCCTTTGGTGACTCAGATAACACAAGGGAATAAAACGATGAATTTTCTGGGAGGGAAAGGGATGAGGAAGTGATAAAAATAGTCTTATCGGGGAGATGACTTAAAAAAGGAGTATATGGAGAATAAGAGGATGAGGGAAAGAGCAGAAGGTGTGTTTGATTCTCCAGAGAAAGCTGGGAATCGGGATTAAAGGTCCTTAAAGAATTGATGGTATCCCCAAAAAATTCAAGTCGAAAAGGAAGAGCACTTCCAAAGGGATAGACATCAATAATTCCACCCCGAATACAAAATTCCCCCGGATGTTCTACTAGGTCAACCCGTTCATATCCAATATCGGACAAGTGGAGTTGAAACCAAGTGAATGAAAAGGTTTGCCCGGTAGATATCGTGAGAACACTTTTTTGTGTCCTTGTGGGATTTTGAACGAGATGATTCAGCAAAGCGGGAGATGTTATCAAACAGGAAAGCTGTTTTTGGACCTGGAGTGAAGCATATCGGGCAAAATGGTTTTCAAAACGTGCTTTATTAAAAAGATCAGTCCCGTATTCGTAAAAAGGGAGCCAGGCAACGGTATTTTCAGGGAAAAAGGCCAAGCATGCTTCGAGGGCTTTTTCTGAATCGCGTTCAGTATCAAAGAGAAAAACAGGGAAGAAGGAATCGTCAGAAAGGGTACGAGCAAGGAGAGCAAGAAAAGAAATCGGAGGAGGTTCTAGAATAAGAGAATGGTAACGTAGGAGAGTATCTCGAAGATGGCGATAGGTCTCTATGTTTTGGAAGGATGAAAAAAGGAGCTTTTCCATAGTTTCACGTGAAACATCAACGTAGGTAGATTAAAAGAACTTGAATATCGGAAGGAGAGACGCCACGAATACGACTGGCTTGCCCCACGGTTTCTGGGCGATATTTTTTTAGTTTTTCTCTCCCCTCATTCGAAAGGGATTTAATGGAATCATAACAAAAGGTGGAGGGTATCTGTTGGTCTTCTAAAAGACGCATTTTTTCAACCATTTGTCGCTGGCGTTGGATATATCCCTCATATAAAATTTCAATAAATGCCTGATCAAGACTGTGTGTTTGAAAATCAGGGAAAAGATGCTCATGCAGAACTGGTAGGTGTTCTTGTCGAAGAATCTGTTTTTTAATCAGGTGATCGTAACGGTCAGAATGACCCAGTGAAAGTGTTGAAAAGAGCTCTTTTGGACAGGAATGATGTTTAAAATAGGTTCGAATCATTTCTCTATCATCGAAAGATTTTTTGAATGTGTTACAGTGCTCAAGGGATTGAATACCGATGGTTTGGGCAATGTTCCATAAGCGATGATCGGCATTGTCAGCACGAAGAATCAGGCGATATTCGGCAAGACTTGTGAACATACGATAGGGTTCATCTGTCTCCTTGGTTATAAGATCATCAATGAGGACACCAATATATGCTTCTGACCGTGAAAGAATAATGGGTTCTTGGTTGTCTAAAGCCCGTGCCGCATTAACACCTGCCATAAAACCCTGGACAGCTGCTTCCTCATAACCGCTTGTTCCGTTTATTTGTCCCGCAAAATAAAGACCCTTTACATCTTTTGTCTCAAGAGAATGACGGAGTTGATAGGATGGAAAGTAATCATATTCAATGGCATATCCCGGTTTTATAAATTCTGCCCCTTCCAGCCCGGGTACAGTTCTAAGAGCCTTACATTGGATATCGATAGGAAGGGACGAGCTAAAGCCATTGACATACCATTGATCAGCTCCTTCCCATTCAGGTTCAAGAAATAATTGATGGGATGACTTATCATGAAAACGGACGATTTTATCTTCAATAGAAGGGCAGTAACGGGGACCTTTTCCTTTGATGGAGCCATTGTATAAAGGAGAACGAGGCAGCCCACGCCTCAGAATATCATGGGTATTTTCATGAGTATGGGTTAAATAGCACGGGACATTTTTAGGCTCAAAATGGGTTGTTACGTAAGAAAAAGGTTCAGGATTAGAATCACCAAATTGGGGAATCATACGAGAAAAATCAATTGATCGACGAGTAATACGGGGTGGCGTTCCTGTTTTTAGTCGTTTTACAACAAAACCTGCTGCCCTTAAGCAATCACTGAGTCCAAGAGAGGGGAGTTCACCATATCGACCCGCGGCTATTTGGATTGGACCAATGTGAATCAATCCCTGTAAAAATGTACCGTTTGTTAAAATCACGGCTTTTCCATAAAGCGCCTCTCCGTTTTTAAGAATGATTCCCTGCACGCAATTTCCTGAGAATATTACCTCTTTAGCTTCTTCCTCAAGGATATGAATGGTGTGAGTAGAAGAGAGGATATTTTGCATGTAGGTAGCATACTTTCGTTTATCTGCTTGGGCGCGGGGAGACCACACGGCACGTCCTTTAGACCGATTTAACAGTTTAAATTGGATGCCTGTCTTATCAATAGCTCGTCCCATTTCACCACCTAAAACATCCAATTCACGAACAAGATGTCCCTTAGCAAGTCCACCAATAGAAGGATTACAACTCATACGTGCAATGCTGGTCTTTGAAAGCGTGACAAGGGCTGTTTTTTTGTGGAGTCGTGCAGAGGCTAAAGCTGCTTCGACTCCGGCATGACCTCCCCCGACAACAATGATATCGTATTCTTCAAAAGTACGTTTCACGTGAAACATGGACTATTTTCCAACACAAAATTGATTAAAAATATGGTTTAAAATTTCAACAGACGTTGTTTTTCCAGTAATGTCATCAAAGGCAGAAAGTGCTTCACGAATATCTTCGACGATGAATTCAGCAGGCAGCCCTGATAAAATTGCCTTTTGTCCACGAAGTAACGCTTTTTGCGCTTTTTTCAAATGTGTCTGATGTCGAAGATGTGAAATCATGACCGATTCGGTATTCAAGGTATAGTGTTTTTTTAACAAATTGAGGATTTCATCCATAAGTTCAGCAATGTGTGTCTCGTTTAAGGCACTGATTGCAAGTATAGGAAGATCGTGTGAAGCATAAGAAAGGGCGTTTTTAACCTGTTCTTCAGAGAGTTTATCTCGTTTGTTAAGAATAAGAAGCGTTGGGTGTGATTGTGCTTTCAATGGAGCAATTAACTCAGGAATTTCTTCAGGAAATTCTGTCATGAACAAAAGAAGATCGGCTTCTCGAATGAGCGATTGTGTTTTTTTCACCCCAAGCTTTTCTATAAAATCTTCTGTTTCTCGCAATCCTGCCGTGTCAAAAAAACGCAAAAGATAGCCAGCATAATTGACTTGTTCCTCAATATAATCTCGGGTAGTTCCAGGAATTTCCGATGTGATAACTCGCTCTTCCTGAAGGATAGCATTTAATAAACTCGATTTTCCCACGTTTGGCTTTCCAATAATGGGGATCCGCGCCCCATCGTGTAAGATTTTTCCCGTTCTATAACTTGATACCAAAGCGTTTATATGATGGAGTCCCTTTTGAAGATAAGTTTGAACATCCTTTGAATTGATGGGTTCTATATCTTGATCGATAAAATCCAAGCTAATTTCTAACAAAGAAACCGCTTCAATCAGTGTAGCTTTTATTTTTTCCAGTTCTTCAGAAAGCCGACCTTTAAGAAGCATGCGAGCAGATTTTAGACTATTTTCCGTTTCTGCATAGATCATATCCGCAATGGCTTCAACTTGTGTCAAGTCCATTTTTCCGTGAAGAAATGCCCGACGCGTAAATTCTCCCGGTTGAGCAAGTCGTGCCCCTTGCGAAAAAAGGACTTCCAAAATTAAAGATGGAATGAGTCTGCTTCCATGACATGATATTTCAGCAAGATCCTCGCCCGTGTAAGAAAGAGGCGATTTATAAAAAGTAACAACCACATCATCAATAAAAGAACCTGTTTTAGGGTTTAAAAAAGATGTAAATGTAGCCCGGAAGGGCTCAGGGGGAATGCGTGTTAAACAAGGGTTGAGAATTTTTAACGTGTTTGGTCCTGAAATTCTGACAACAGCAAGACCTCCCACCCCTTCAGGTGTTGAAAGAGCGGCAATTGTTTCCTCGTATCCTTCCATAGTCCTATTTTTTCTTTATCTTTTTTTGATCCTGTCGAATCTTTTCTTGCTGCTCTTTCAATTTTGCATGGACTGAAGGATTAATGAAAAATTTTTGTTGAAGAATAGTCAAAATGTTAAAAGATGTATAGTATAAGTTTAATCCTGATGGGAAATTATTAAAAATTAAAAGAAAAAAGATGGGCATTATCCACATCATGATTTTTTGTTGTTGATTGACTTGTGAACCGCCAGATATTTTTTGTTGGACGATCATGGTAATTGCCATAATAATGGGCAAAATGGCAACATTTTTTCCGTAAAGAGGAATAGAAAAGGGTAAGGTAAAAACAACATCAGGAGAGCTTAAATCCTGAATCCACCAGATAAACGAAGCACCTCGAAGTTCAATCGTTGTACGGAATATTATAAAAAGGGCATAAAGTAGAGGTAGCTGAATCAACATTGGAAGACATCCTCCCAATGGATTTACGCCATAATCTTTATACAATTTCATGGTTGCTTGATTTAACGCTTGAGGATTGTTGGCGTGTTTTTCTCTCAGTTCCATTAAGAGAGGTTGTAACTCTTGCATTCGTTTCATGGATTCGTAACTCTTATGCGTCAGGGGATAGAGAATGATTTTAATAAGAAGGGAAAAAATCAGGAGGATAACTCCATAATTCGGAATAAAACTGTTCATAAATTTTAAAAGCTTTAAAATGCCAACGGAAAGAGGTTTAATAATTTTCCATCCCCAATTCATAACGTGTTCATGTCCATATCCAAGGGACGTAAGATAACTTTCATCTAGCGGAGCGATGACAATTTTAAAGTGATCCTCATGGTGATCTTTAAGGGGTAAACGCATAAAGAGGCTGGCAGTAAAAAAACGCTCTTTTTTTGTGCGAATACCATAAAGATCTGCCCGAATTCCTGAGTTTGATTCTGCAATAATTGAAGCAAGAAAATATTTAGATCGCAAAGCAACCCATTGAGCATCGCCATCGGTGCTAAGGCGCTGTTCTTTTTCTTTTAGCTGAAGCTTTGTTAGCTCGTCGCCGACTTTGCTGTATACATAAGAATACATTAAATCATCATCAGGATTTCTTTCTGTAATTGCGAATCCATCATACCAATTAATGGTGTACATCATATTGGGAGATTGAGAAATGTAATTTTCTAAAGAAACTACTAAATCAAAAGTATAGTCTTCTGGATCAAAAGTAAAAGTCCTTGTAATTTTTAAATTCTCGCCTGTGTTTAACGAGAAAGTTAATTGTAAGGGCTCTTGAACAATAACAGTATCTAAATGTCCATATTTTTCATAAAGAGAAGAATGAAAGGGTATGGTATTAAAATTAAGATTTTCTGTTTCTGAAAGTGGAAATTCAAGCCCCAGATTCCCCATTGCCTCAGGTTTTAGTAAATGAACAAGGTCACCCTTATGCGTTGTATATTTCTTAAAACGGAATTGCGTAATGGTTCCCCCGCCAAGGTTTGAGAGTGTAAGAAAAAAATTCTCCGTTGAGAAGACGAGTTCTTTCTTTTCAACAGGCATTTCAGTCGGACTCACATGGCGAGCCCAGACGTTTGATTCGAGTGTTCTTGACTCTGCGGGTATCGTAACCGGCACAAGTGAATCTTGTCTTGTTGGGGCTGTTTCCGTTTCAACCTTGTCTGCCACAGAGCTCGGTTCTTCAAGAGTCTGTCTTTGAAAAAGAGGCATAAAAATTATAACCAGGGCAATAAGAATAAAGGCAATCAGTGTATTTTTATCAAACACGGTCATTCTCCTTTTTAGGAACGGGATCATATCCTCCAGGATGGAAGGGATGACATTTCACAATTCTTAAGATAGCCATTTTTCCCCCCTTCAATACACCAAATTCTTCAATGGCTGTTAGAGCATACAATGAACAAGAGGGGGTAAAGCGACATGTTGGAGGAAAATAGGGGGAAATATATAGCTGATAAAAACGGATGATTTTCAGAATTAAAAATTTCATGGTATACGTTCAACCATTTTTTTTAATGCATGATCATAGTGGTGAAAGCTCCCTTTTTCAGGGACAACTGTTGCAATAAATCCATAGTTATATCCCTCAGGGAAACAATCTTGATGTAGGCGGACAATTTCTTTTAAGATGCGCCGGCAACGATTGCGTTGAAAAGCTCTCTTTATTGTTTTTTGCGTTGTAAAAAGAAAATGTTTCCCTTCAGAAGTCGGCGTGTATACCATATAAAAATAGGGTGAACGCTTCCATTTTCCTGTCATAAAAAGGGACTGAATTTCCTTTTTGTCTCGCAAAATGACGTTTTTTTTTAAGGAATACTTCACGAAGATACTGTTAAGCGTTTCCGTCCTTTCGCGCGACGTCGGGCTAAAACAGCTCGGCCGCCCCGTGTTTCCATTCGTGAACGGAAACCATGTTTGTTTTTGCGTCGTCTGTTGCTGGGTTGAAATGTTCTTTTCAACGATATGTCTCCTTTTCTCTTTTAAAGCAAGTAATTTCTAAAAAAAGTTTGCCATTATCAAATATTTACAAATAAAAATGTCGTTTAAGTTCCTATAAATTTTAAAAATCCTGCTTGACATTGCTTTAGTAAATATTGAACTTCATAATGTAAGATAGAATATTGTTGTGGATAATATGTGGATATCTCTGTCTACAAAGGAGCATGATTTGTAGGGGACGAAAGATAGTAAATTAATAATAGCATGATTATAAGGAAGTTACAGGATATTTTGTAAATTCTACTGACTTAAAATATATGTGGATAACCTAAAATTTGTAAACGAATTAAATCTGGGAACCTGTGGATAAATGGATTCAACGATGCAAAAAAAATGGGACTCTGTTTTAGATAATCTTCAAAAATTTGTTCCATCTCATAGTTACACATCCTGGTTTTTGCCCCTTTGTCCCCTTTCATGCAATGATAATGCCCTAAAAATATCAGCACCAAATAAATTTCATTCTGAATACGTTGAAATGCACTACGGTGATATTTTAAAAAAATGTGTAAAATCAACCTTTGGTCATGAGTTGGCAATTCAATTTGTGATTTCTGAGTCCACGCCATTAGTATCGACAGATGAGGGTAAGAAGGAAGAGAAAAATACAGAGGGTAATACAGAGAAAAACAAGGAAAGGGTAAATAATCAAGTCCATAGCTATTATGTAGAAGATCGATACAGTCAATTAAATGCAAGATATACCTTTGAAACATTTGTTGAAGGGCCTCATAATCAATTTGCAAAAGTGGCAAGTCGTGCTGTTGCTGAAGCGCCGGGGAATACCGCTTTTAATCCTCTGCTGATTTATGGGGACACAGGACTTGGGAAGACGCATTTATTACAAGCAATTGGGCACTATGCGCGGACAAAAAATCCCAACAGGCGGGTTATTTATGTTTCTAGTGAAAAATTTATGGTTGATTTTATCACAGCGATCCGCAATAATCGTTTACATGAGTTTGGAGATATTTACCGCAAAGCGGATATCCTTTTAGTTGATGATATTCAATTCCTTGAATCCCGGGAAGGAACACAAGAGCAATTTTTTCATACCTTTAACGAATTATATCAGCGGGGTAAACAAATTGTTATTACTTCCGATCGGACTCCCAAAGAGCTTAAGGGAATCGAAGAACGGCTTATTTCACGATTTTTATCAGGATTAATGGTTGATATTCAACCCCCCGATTTTGAGTCTCGGATTGCAATCCTTCAAAAAAAAGCAGATATAGATCATATCTTGATTCCCCCTGAAGTTATTGAACTCGTTGCCCAAAATATTACAACAAATGTCCGTGAACTTGAAGGTGCTATGACGCGAATTTTTGCCTACAGTTCTTTGGCACATACGGATGTAACCATTAATTTGGCAAAAAGGGTTATAAAAGATATTATAGGTGTCCAGCAAACGCGACATGTATCTATGGATATTATTCAAAAAGCTGTTTCGAACTATTATAAAGTTACCGAAAATGAACTGATGGGAAAGGGTCGAAAAAAGGAAATTGCCCTAGCGCGACAAGTAATAATGTATCTTAGTCGTGAAATTAGCGGTATGTCCCTTAAAACCATTGGCCTGCGCCTTGGAAGACGAGATCATACAACCGTTATGCATGCGTGCAATGTCATTGGGAAAAAAATTCGAGAGAATAAAGACTTTGCAAAAGAAATTGAAGCCATTAAACGACAGATTGAATTGACAGAGCTCTGATAAATTCCAAAATTCAAAAAATTGTTATATATATTTATTAAATTTATACTATAATATTGACATTTATCAGAGGGTTGTTTATACTTAGATAAGTAAAAACAACAAAGGAGGATTTCATGAATCGAAATTCAGCAAACAAGGTTATCCTTGTGGGACATTTAGGGAATCAGCCAGAGATTCGATTTACGACCAATGATATTATGTCTGCAACGTTAAATCTGGCAACAAATTCAATGTGGCGAGATGATGAAGGAGACTTTCAGGAACGTACGGATTGGCACAGAGTGGTTGTGTGGCGAAATTTAGCGGACTATGCAAAAAATTTAAAAAAAGGTCAAATGCTCTATATTGAGGGGCATCTGCAATCTCGAGAATGGACAGATAAAGAGAACAATAAGCATTTTATCACTGAAGTCATTGCAGATGCGCTCACGACCTTAGGACCTCGGAAAAAAGAAGAGAGCAATGAAAAAAGTGATGAACCCGAAGATCAATCATGATTTCTATTTCGGGGAGTGCTAAAAAAAAGATAATCTTCTAAAACGGGTGGTTCCGGAAAGAGTCCCGGAAAGTGGTGGTATAAATGGTTGGCGAACCAGAAATCAAGTTCTCCATTGCTTCCCGGGGCCTTTCCCATCACAGCTTGCCAGGTTTCACGATCTTCCATACAAAAATATATAAAAAGATCATGCCCGCCATAATACCTAAGTAATCCATAAATGTATTTATATAAGTATATGCGAAGGGGTTTAAAATACCGTAATTTTCCATCCATACCCCGAATCATTTCTGCATCTGTAAGATGACTCTCAGGGAAACGGCTTTTAATTTTTTCTTTCATCTCTAATGGAAAACGCAGGGAACCCATAGAAATCCAAGCAATAGAAGAAACAGGCGCTACATCAAACAATTTTTGAATTGTTTCAGTATATCCTTCTTTCCAGTCTGGGTAATAGAGAATGGGATCAAAATGAAAGGCTAGTTTATATCCAGCAAGTGAAGCTTTTTCAATGGCTTTTAATCGCTGTGTTAATGAGGCTGTCCCATGTTCTTCACGGAGAACAATATCCTCAGGATTGATAGACCATGCGAGAACGGTTTTTCCACCATGTTTCTCTCGAAGGAGAGACTCAATGTTGGATGATTTTGTTTTTAATTCTAAAAGCATTAACGGTGTTTTTGCTGCAAATCGAATAAGAGGCTCAGCAACATGGACTTTTTCATTCAGTGCCAAACTATCAGCTAATTCTCCTGTACCAATTCTGAAAAAACGTTTCGGCTCTAGGGCCATTCTCTCTTGAATTTGTTGAATTAATCGATCGGTATCAGTATAAACTGTAAGATTCGGTGTCTTCAAATAGTACTGAAGAATGCAGTAACTACACTGGAAGGGGCAATTCATTAACTGATTTAAAACCCAGTAATTACAACAGAGATAAGCATCTGATGTGCCAGGACATGGTTTAAAAATCTGTCCACGGCTTTTGGTTAAAACAATGGTTTGTTTTATCTCTTTGTTAACAGCGTATGACAAATGTCCGGTTTCCTGAGTTGTAAAAGATTCTTTTTTTACTTTAGAATCTTTACTCCCAGATGTACCACTCATTTTTTTCTGTCTTTTATTTTTTGATAGATTTATTTCCGGGATTTTATCAATCATAAATCTATTTCAAGTCGCTCATGTAAGATTTTTTTCAAAGATTTTATTGATTTTTGATACCACGACAAGAAGGATTCTATATCTTTTTCATTTTGCAGAGCTACAGACAGATTTACATCTGGGCATTCACCATCTTTGTCTACTTGTACTGAGACAAAGGAAGGGAGCTGAAGATTTTTTACCGCATGTGTTATTTTCTTTTCATAATCTGTTATTAAAGGATACCGTAACGTTCGAAGATATGTGTAAAGGCTTTCAGGATCATAGTTTTGAGGGTTTTCAGACAAAAAGTTTTTAAGAATCTTATCTGCTGCTTTTCCTTCACGGCTTTCAATTTCAGAAAGCATGGTAACAATATGTTCAAGGCGGTTTAACCCAAAATTAAACGCTAATAAAGACGTACATGCCTTAAGGTCAATAGCATTGCACATTCCTTTAATACGCCTACCGGGAACACGATGATCAGTAAAAAACTGAAACCAAGGAATGGGGATGGATTTAAAAAATGAGTATGTTTTATTATAATCTGGTTGGTTAGGTAAGCCCAAATCCTGCAAAATATTGGAAAATTTCTTATCATAATGTACTTTTTTTAGCATGTGGGCAGCTGATACTTTTTCACTAAAAGGAAGTAAGCTTTGGGCATCTTGTTTTAAAAGGATAGAAAGATGAACTTGATATGAGAAAGATTTCGGTGTAAAGAGAACAGAAGGGACCTTAAAGGAGTCATGAGCATGTTTTTTTAATGCCTGAATTCGTTTGAAACCATCCAAAATATAAAAGGTCTCTCCTTTTTGGTATACATAAACAGGATCGCACACCGCTGTTTTTTTTATGGTTTCTGTAAGTTTAGGATCACACGTATGTGCCCGATATTGGAATTTTGTAAGCTTTTCATCAATATCTTTTAATGGAATTTCTTTTAGAATCACCACGATC
>JAQUPD010000019.1 GCA_028716785.1 Fidelibacterota bacterium | reverse complement strand
CACAGTCAATGCGTGCAACAGTGTTATTGATTATCTTCCCACACTTGAAAAACAAATTGGACAAGGTGTCACGTTTGATGTTATTTTTAATGAGGCAGAGTTTATCCAGGAATCCATCCGGAATTTAGTAAACACTGCAATCCTAGCCTTTTTTCTCTCTGCACTCGTTCTTTTCTTTTTCCTAAGACATGTTAATAGCTCGTTGATTGTAGCAGTCTCTATTCCAATTTCTATTTTGTTAGCTTTTTTTGTCATGAATCAACTCAATGTGACCTTGAATATTATTTCAATGGCTGGACTTGCTTTAGCAATTGGGCTTTTGGTGGATAATTCCATTGTGGTTCTGGAAAATATTTTCCGACGCAATCATGAGTTGGATGAACCCATTCAACGCGCTGCTGTGATAGGTGCTAAAGAAGTATCCATGGCAATTACAGCATCAACACTTACCACAATCTCAGTTTTTGTCCCTGTCTTATTTCTCCCAGGAATCTCAGGGGTTCTTTTTAAAGATATGGCTCTTACTATTGTCGTTTCTTTGTTAACCTCTTTATTTGTTGCTCTTACTTTAATTCCTCTCCTTTCGTCTCGATTCTTATCGAAAAAAAGGCAAATACATCGCTTTAAAGGGATGCGTAAATTTGATATATCTGTTGACACGTTTCTTAACAAACTATCGACTAACTATGAAAAAGCGTTAAAGTGGTCTCTTTTCCATAAAAAATACATCCTCCTTATCGTTGTTGTTTTGGGAATTGTTTCTGCTCTTTTATCTAGAACGATTGGGGGTGAATTTATTCCTACCACAGATCAGGATCGAATTTCTATTAATGTAACAGCTGAAATGGGAATTTCACTGCCTGAAATGGATCGGATTGTACGAGGTATTGAAGAAATAATTATAGCTGAAGTCCCTGAAATGACAAATCTTTATGTTAGTTTTGGCTCTGGAGAAGGTGTTGCTTCTGCTCTTAGTGAAAATAATGAAGCGTCAATTTCGATTTCACTTGTATCAAAAGATAAACGAAAACGGACACAGTTTGAAATTCAGGATGACTTGCGGGAAAAGCTCAAAAATATTGCGGGTGTAGAACTTACTTTTAGCGGTGCTAGTGGTTTATTAGGTGGCAGAGATCTAATAGTCCAAATTTATGGACAAGATCTCGATGAACTGAAACAACTATCAACTGATGTTCGAAAAGTGATGGAAGGAATTCCTGGAATTGTAGATGTAAGCTACTCTTATTCAAAACCAAAACCCGAATATCGTGTTTTTATTGATAGGGAAAGAGTCAGTTCTGTGGGTCTCACGGTTCCTCAAGTTGCCAATACTATCAATACAGCCATTCAAGGAACTCTCGTTACACTTTATCGTGAAGAGGGCGATGAATATGACGTGAGGATGCGTTTTGATAAAGAATTTCGAATGAACAAAGAAGATATCTTGCAGATTATGATAAAAAGTGCTACTGGCGAGCAAATTCCTCTCTCAAATGTTGTTACAATAGGCGTCTTTGATGGCCCTACTGAAATTACCCGCGAAGATCAAAGCCGCTATGTGTCGGTGAATTCTGGCATCAGCGGTCGTGATTTGCAAAGTATTCGCCTTGATTTGGAACGGCAACTTCAAACCGTCCCCTTTCCTCCCGATGTTCGCTATGAAATTGGTGGTACAGCTGAAGAACAACAAGAATCCTTTTTCTATTTAGGAATTGCAATTCTTGTAGCTATTGCTCTTGTTTATATGGTCATGGCCTCACAATTTGAATCCCTCCTGGATCCGTTTATTATTCTGTTTACCGTTCCACTTGCTTTTATTGGCGTTATTCTCGCGTTAATCATTACAGGAACAGATATTGGCGTCACAGTGTTGATTGGTGCTATGCTTCTGGTTGGAATCGTGGTGAATAATGGAATTATTCTTATTGATTATATTAATCAAATTTTGAGCAATACTGACCTTAAGCTTTACGATGCTATTATCAAAGGTTCAAAAACAAGACTCCGGCCAGTTCTTATGACCGCTTTAACTACTATTTTTTCTATGGTTCCTTTAGCCTTAAAACTTGGATCGGGTGCTGAAATATGGGCACCGATGGCAAGATCGGTTATTGGTGGTATGTTAGTGTCAACTTTTCTAACGCTGTTCTTTGTTCCTGTTTTATTTTCGTTCTTTCAAAGACATAAATTTTCGGATAGGTATTGAGAGAATAAACAAGAAAATATGCTCTTATTCTGAAATATTTTTAAATATCCCCTTCTCATAATTACATAAGGAAAGATCCAGGTCTCTGGATCTTTCCTTATAGTTGGATGTCTATTAAAACGGTAAGGGCTTGCGAATACGATTTTTATAAATTAATTTTACAAGCTATTATGATGACGCGTAAAGAAAAAACATCCTTATACAATCGGATCCTCATATCAGCAATAGGTATCCCTGTTATATTGGTCTTGATTTACCTAGGTGGTTTGTGGTTTACAACATTTATTGCCATTGCTGTTTTACTCTGTACCTATGAATTTTTAATGCTCTTCAAAATCCCCACTAAAACAGGGATTTTCTTTTTATTGCTCTTCAATGCAAGCCTCGTCTATATAGCAATTTATACTGGGATATTGTGGATTTATCCTGCTGTTTTTGTCGCTTGGACTATCATTGCTTTGGTGATGATGTTTTCACGTCCTGTGGCAGACTTTCATAAGGCATTTTATGCATGTGCTTCAATTATTTATCCTGCACTTGCTCTTACAAGTTTAGCGCTGATTCGAAATATCTTTTATCACACATGCTGGAACACCTTTGAAGGTGCCTATATCCTTTATATTGTTTTAGCAATGATCTGGATTTGTGATACATTAGCTTATTTTATGGGATCAGCTTATGGAGCTGTGAAATTGAGTCCAAAAATTAGCCCAAATAAAACATGGGAAGGCGCTATCGCCGGATTCTTGGGAAGTCTCATCGTTGCCTTAATTGCAAGTCGATATGCCTGGATTTCTGTCTTTAAGCCTATCGACTATATGGTCCTTGCTTTCATTACAGGTGTTTTAGGTCAATTGGGAGATTTGGTAGAATCAGCCATTAAACGATATGCTGGTGTAAAAGATACCTCACGATTGTTACTGGATCATGGTGGAGCTTTGGATCGATTGGATAGCCTGGCTTTTACCGGTCCATGGATATATATGTATGTATTAATACGATTTTTTTAGAAGGTATAATTATGGAAAAAGAGACTATAAAACCTGAAAATATTATATCAATTCTTGCAACAGATTGTGGAAGCACAACAACAAAAGCTATTCTCATTGAGAAACAGGGAGATGAGTATCGGCTTGTCACTCGTGGTGAAGCCCCGACGACTGTTGAAGCGCCTTTTGAAGATGTAACGAAAGGTGTTCTGAATGCTGTTAAGGAAGTCGAGGAGTTACGTGGTCGTATCCTCCTAGATGAAAATAAAATTATTAGTCCACAAAAAGATAACACAGGTGTTGATATTTATATTTCCACAAGTTCTGCAGGGGGTGGACTCCAAATGTTGGTAGCCGGTGTGGTGAAGGCCATGAGTGCGGAATCTGCTGAAAGAGCGGCTTTAGGGGCAGGAGCCATTGTTATGGATGTATTAGCATCTAATGATGGACGGATGCCTCATGAAAAAATAGCTAGAATTCGCCATCTTCGTCCTGATATGATTTTGTTGTCAGGAGGCGTTGACGGTGGTACCATAAGTCATGTAGTAGAAATGGCTGAGCTTTTGCGAGCTGCGAATCCCAAACCTCGCCTTGGTGCGAATTATCGCTTACCCGTGATTTATGCTGGAAATAAAAATGTTATTCCTGAAGTTGAAAAGAATTTAAAAGATGTTACAGATTTATTTATTGTTTCCAATCTTCGTCCTGTATTAGAGCGGGAAAATCTGGGTCCAGCCCGGGATAAAATTCATGAACTCTTTATGGAACATGTGATGGCTCAAGCTCCCGGCTATAAAAAGTTAATGGAAATGACCCATGCGCCTATTATGCCAACGCCAGGGGCTGTTGGAACGATTATTCAAGTTATTGCACGCAATGAAAATATTTCTGTTGTGGGGGTAGATATCGGCGGCGCAACGACAGATATTTTTTCTGTTTTTAAAGACCCTTATTCTGGGGAACCAGTTTTTAACCGAACCGTAAGTGCCAATCTTGGTATGAGTTATTCCATCTCTAATGTCCTTGCTGAAGCAAAATTGGAAAATATTCTCCGCTGGGTTCCTTTTGAGATTGATGAGACAGATTTACGAAATAGAATTGGCAACAAAATGATCCGACCCACTACGATTCCACAAAGTCTTGATGAATTGAAAATTGAACAGGCAATAGCCCGAGAAGCCCTCAGGTTATCGTTTATCCAACATAAATCTTTTGCGGTAGGACTCAAAGGTGTTCAAAAAGAGCGGACAATTTCAGATACTTTTGATCAATCTTCAACGGGTGAAACACTGGTGAATATGATGGATCTTGATTTGCTTGTGGGAAGTGGTGGTGTTTTATCCCATGCACCTCGGCGTCATCAATCAGCACGCATGATGATTGATGCATTTCTTCCCGAAGGCATTACCCAACTGGCTGTCGACAGTATTTTTATGATGCCTCAACTTGGCGTATTATCAAGTGTTCATGAAAAAGCAGCAACTGAAGTCTTTGTGAAAGACTGTCTCCTGCATCTTGGTACGTGTATTGCACCTGTAGGAACCATAAAGCCAGGCAAAGAGATGGTGACGGTTAAATTAGAACTTCCAGAAGGGAAAACATATCACGAAACAATTCCTTTTGGTGAAATGGTTCTTATAGAAGCTCCCTATGTCCCTATAAATGCTGAAATTACACCTGTCCGGGGGATTGATGTGGGAAATGGCCCGGGAAATGCTCTTAACACAACAATTTATGGTGGGTTGGTAGGTATAATTATTGACACACGAGGCAGAAATCCTTTTGTACTTCCCACGAACCATGATATGCGTATAAAAAAACTGCAGGCGTGGAGTCAGGCCGTTAAAGAATTTGAAAACTAATCGGAGAGAATTATGGCTCATGCATATACACCTGGATTGAAAGTTCTTGAAAAAACGATTCTTACAAAAACTCGCCGTCTTCCCCTTAAAGGGACAGTAAAAGTAAAAAAAGGGGATATGGTAAAAGCGGAAGATATTGTGGCATCAACGGAATTGCCAGGAAATGTCTATCCACTTAATCTTGCGAATTTTCTCAATGTAGATCCTTCTGAAGTCGTAAATTTTTTGGTTAAAAAAGAAGGGGATGTAATTAACAAAGGCGATGTTATTGCGGAAACAAAGGGATTATTTGGACTTTTTAAAAGATCTGTTATGTCACCACGTTCAGGAACTCTTGAATCTGTTTCGAAAATAACAGGCCAGGCAATTATTCGAGAAGCCCCCATTCCCGTCAATATTAATGCCTATATTGATGGTATTGTTGATGAAGTCATTCCCAATGAAGGGGTTATTATTCGAACCAGCGCTGCTTTTATCCAAGGTATTTTTGGCATTGGTGGTGAACGACGAGGTGTCCTTAAAGTGATGGTTGAAAAACCTACAGATACTCTAACTGACGATCTCATCGATGATTCCTGTAAAGGGAAAGTCCTTGTTGGTGGAGCTTTTATGACATTGGAAGCCTTTAAAAAAGCAGAAAAAACAGGGGTAGAAGGCATTATCGTTGGAGGATTTAATTACAAAGATATTAAAGATATCGTAGGATATGATATTGGTGTTGCCATTACAGGACAAGAACCCATAAACACCACGTTAATTATTACAGAAGGTTTTGGTGAAATTCACATGGCCATGCAAACCTTTAATCTTTTAAAGAAACATGAGGGATTTGTAACTTCAGTTAATGGTGCAACTCAAATTCGTGCGGGTGTTATTCGCCCCGAAGTTATTATTTGTCTTGCAGAAAAAGCTGAAAGCAAGATTCAACAAGCAGAAGTAAAAGGCATGGATATAGGAACGGTTGTCCGCGTTATTCGGGCGCCTTATTTTGGAGTGCTTGGTGAAGTAATGGAATTACCCCATGGATTACAAAAGCTGGAATCAGGGTCTATGGCCCGTGTGGCAAAAGTAAAACTCTATGATCTTAATAAAGAAGTAATGCTGCCTCGAGCAAATCTTGAGATTTACGAAACGAATTAGTTGTTCAGATAAAAAAATCAATCGCTTTGTGAGCATTGGTTATTTTAAATTTTAAGGAAATGAATAGCAAAAATATAGATGTAATGGATGATGAAATTTTGATGACATGGAAGATTCACATGGTAAAGAAAAATCCGGCAAAAGGTATGGTTGTCTTTCTCTTTATTGTTACCCTCTCTTTTTTTGCTGGTGTGGCAGCAAATAATGTACTCTTTTTTTTCTTATCGCTCTTTGTGCTTGGTGTCTATGTTTTACCATATTTTGTTCCCGTAACCTATACCTTAACCAATAAGTATATCATAATAAAAACTGGATGGATAACCAAAGAGCGTGAGTGGAAACAATTCAAACGGTGGGAAAAAAGTGGAAACGCAATTAAATTGTATACGATGAAAAAACCATCTCGACTTGATAATTATCGGGCTTGGCTTTTACGAACAGGCCAAAAGATAGATGAGATAGAGGCAGTTGTCGCACAGAAAATTGGTTCTCATGAGTAATCAAAAAGAGCCGGAAAAAAAAGTTAAACAGGAAATAATCGACAAACTTGCCCATGCAATTGTCCGGCGAGGGATGTCGGTACCTGCTGTTTTTTTTATGCAAACGTTTAAACCCATGAATTTTATTGGGTCCCAAGTGATTGTCTTTTTTGGTCCAATTCTAGAATCTCTTTTCCCTCGAGCAGAAATTTATGAATTTGCAGATTTTATGGAAGAACGTGAAAATATGGAGCTATTAATTGAGCGTATTGAAGCCATTGAAAGTGAAAAAGAACCCAAAAAGAAAAAAAAGTGTGAGAAGCAACATTTTTTTAAGAGAAAAAAAGATAAGAATAGATAAACTATTTCAATTAGAAAAAGAGAGAAGTCGGGAGGATCTATGAAAAAAAGGAAATTAATACTCATCATGGGGTTAATTGTGTTGATGGTAATTCCCTTGATGGGCGGTTTGGATCCTATTGTTGTACCAAAAGAAGGAGAACCCGAAGGGCGACTTGTGATTTTAAAAGCAAATCCAGTGGATCAGGCTTTTCGGTATGATGTGTATCAAAAATCTGAAAAAGATAAGGAGTGGAATTTTATTATCAGTTTTGCCAATCTTGAAGATGAAATGTTGTTTGATATTGAGAATGGTATTCCTGTACATTTCCGTATTGTTGCATTGGATCGGGATTTAAATGTCCTTGAAGAGGCCGTGACAGAGCCTGTTATAACACAAGCAATGTGGTTTAATACAAAGCGAATTGTTCGCTTTATAGCCATGATTCTTTTTTCTGGGATTATTTTATATTACATCCATAAAGCGCGTAAAATGGAACACATTTATTTAAGACCAATTGCAGGCTTAAAAGCTTTTGAAGAGGCTGTAGGACGTGCAACGGAAATGGGAAAATCCGTGTTGTTTGTTCCAGGAATTATGGATCTTGACCAGGTTGAAACCATTTCTGGTATTATTATTTTGGGGCACGTTGCTAAAATGACAGCACGTTATGAAGCGAGTTTGAATGTTCCTGTATCGCGTTCTCTGGTTATGGAGGCTGCCCGGGAAATTGTAAGCGAATCCTATCTCAGTGAAGGTCGCCCTGACTTATATAATCCCGATATGGTTCATTACTATACAGATGACCAGTTTGCATTTGCTGCTGCTGTGGATGGCATTATGCTCCGTGAAAAACCTGCTGCAGTTTTTCTCCAAGGAAAATTCTACGCAGAATCTCTGATTCTTGCTGAAACTGGGAATTCTATCGGTGCTATTCAAATCGCGGGAACGGGATCTCCTTCCCAAATTCCCTTTTTTGTTACAGCGTGCGATTATACCCTTATCGGCGAAGAATTTTTTGCCGCTAGTGCTTATCTTGGCAAAGATCCTAAACTTCTGGGATCTATTAAAGGTCAGGATATCATTAAAGGGGGAATTATGATTGTTATCCTTTTGGGTGTCATCTTTGAATCCCTTGGATTGACATTTTTTAAAGATATTTTCAACCTTTAAAGGAGTAAACGATGTTTTTAAAACGACAAGTTCCTTTAGCGATTGTTTTTGTAGTTGGCATCATTATGCTGCTTTCATGGTTTATTCCTCATGAACCCTTTGGTAATCTTGAAATTCATGCAACCCAATGGTTTGATATTATCGCCAGTTTTTCTATGATTCTTGGTGCTTTGAATCTTTTAAAATTGCAAGGAAGAAAAGTTATTCACCGACAAAAAGGTTGGTTCTATAGTCTTGCTGCTGTTGTTGGATTTTTTCTTACCCTGTTTTTTGGTTTTTTCTTTAAAGGGGGCTATTATCTGGAAGTAAAAGATGTGGGACCTAATTCAGCCTATTTTAATCAACGTGTGAGTGACGTAACGTTTACGAACGTTGATGCCGTAGAACGAGCTTTTTCAAAAATTGATGGTGCAAAACAAATCAACCGAAATTTCTATACCCATGGAGGTGCATTAGAACTCTATAACGATTTGACAAGTCAAGGGGCTGAAATTGAAATAAAACAACTGCCCTGGGGGAGTCATTTGCAAGAACAAGGCACGTTTTATAGCTGGATTTTTTATTCAATTTTCACTCCTCTTACCTCTACAATGTTTGCCCTTTTGGCCTTTTTTGTTGCATCAGCTTCCTATAGAGCCTTCAAAATTAGAAATTTGGAAGCAACTATTTTACTTGTCGCTGGAATTATTATTATGATCGGAAGAGTACCCATGGGTGCTTACCTCACAAATTGGCTACCATCATGGCTCCAGTGGCTTCATTTACCTAACCTTCAGGAATGGATCTATCAATATCCAAACGCTGCAGGTGCTAGGGCAATTATGATTGGTATTGGTCTGGGTATTGTAGGAACTTCTTTACGTGTGATTCTTGGCATTGAAAAAACATTTATAGGGGAGTAATACTATGAGTGGCAAATTTAATAAATTTCTTCAAAATCTGGATAGACTTGATCGTCGTATTGTTTTTCTGATTATTGGACTTGTGGTGTTGTTCCCACTGTTATTCCCTCTGAACCTGCCCGTTGAACCAACCGATCTTACCCAGGAAACATTTGAAGCCATTAATAATCTCCCCGACGATGCAACTGTCCTTATTTCTTTTGAATATGGTCCCTCATCAAAACCAGAAATTCATCCAATGGCCGTGAGTGTTCTTCAGCATTGCTTTTCGCGTGGATATAAGGTAATTGTTATGTGTTTGTGGCCTGATGGCTTGTTTATGGCACGTGAAGCCTTGGATGAAGTTCTCAGTAATGAACGCTTTGAAAATCTTGTCTATGGGGTCGATTATGTAAATTTAGGCTATCGCCCTGGGAATGAAGCCGTAATAAAGGGTATTACAAAAAGTTTTGCTGCAAATTTTACTGTTGATTCAAAACAGACAAATATTTCTGAAATACCGCTGATGAATAATATCCGGACTGTTTCCGATGTTGACTTTATCTTTAGTCTATCAGCAGGATATCCAGGTGCCATTGAATGGGTACTTTATGCTTCAGATCCTCTTCAAATTCCAGTAAGCAGTGGGAATGCATCAATCCAGGTGAATCAACTTTTACCCTATGTAAAATCTGGACAGATGCGGGGAGCTATTGCTGGAATGCCGGGTGCTGCTGAATATGAAGCCCTAATGGTTGAATATGGCCATTGGGATACCCGTGGCGAAGCATCAAAAGCCATGGATGCACAGTCTATTGCTCATTTTGTGATCGTTCTCTTTATTATCCTGGGCAATATTGCTTATTATACGAAACGCAAAAACCTAAAGAAATATTAGGAGGCTCCAATGTATACTGATGTTTTTGGCGCCTGGGTTGCTGTCTTTTTTACGTTGGCCATTTTTAGTTACCTCTATAAAGACAATCCCTTTTATAAATTTGCTGAACATGTTTATGTGGGTGTATCTGCTGCTCACTGGGCTACTATTGCCTTCTGGAGCCAAGTCCAACCAAATCTCTTTGGGAGACTCTGGCCACAAGTGGATCCTGAAACACTTACAGGATTTAATGTATTTTGGTATAAAATTTATAACGGACTCACCTGGATCAGTGATACAATCTTTCCTGAAAATGGCATTCCAGGGAATCAAAGTCAAAATTTTACGTATATCATCCCATTAATTTTAGGCATTTTTATGCTTCTTCGTCTGGTTCCCAAAATTGGTTGGGTTAGTCGATGGGCCTTAGCTTATGTTGTTGGAATGGCTGCAGGTCTACGTTTGTATGGCTACTTGAGTTCTGATGTCCTCTCTCAAATCCAAGGAACCATTCTCCCCGTTTGGACGGGAAATCTTACTGAGAGTCTCAATAATATTGTGATTATTGTCGGCGTGGTGTGTGGACTTTTTTACTTTTTCTTTTCGGTTGAACACAAAGGAGTCTTTGGGAAAATAAGCCGCGTCGGTGTTTATTTTCTAATGATTACCTTTGGAGCCTCTTTTGGTTTCGCGGTGATGGGACGTATCTCTCTCCTCATCGGACGCTTTAAAGATCTTATTGAATTCTCAGGGAAAAACTATGGCTATGCAACCTTTGTTATCCTGATTGTAATGGTAGTTACACTTGTTATAATATCCCGTAAGGATAAAGAAGTTGCAGAATAATTCGCCCTTCTGGCATAGATATAGAAAAGGTGTCAAAGACACCTTTTCTTTTGTCTTTTGAATTTTTATTTTAATTTTCTTTATGTGCCTGGAGGAATAAATGCATTTTTCTTCGTTGATGGATTTTATTATAGAACTGAAAAGAGAAGGGGATGTCCTTGAAATTGACAGAGAAATAGATCCTTACCTGGAAATCAGTGAAATATCAAATCGTTTTATCAAACATCAAGGACCGGCATTGATGTTTAAACATGTCAAAGGATCAAAATTCCCCGTGGTTCAAAATCTTTTTGCATCGAAAAAGCGTATTTCTCTCGCCCTAGGAGGTGCAAGTCCTGACGAAATCGGGAACCGTATCCGAGAAATTCTCCATCAAAAGGCCCCCGAAAGTTTTACCGATAAAGTATTGATGTTTTCTCAATTGCTCGAAGCAGCAAAGTTTTCTCCCAAAACTGTGGATAAAGCGCCCTCTCAAGAGGTTGTTCTTATGGGGGATAAGGTCAATCTTAATGATTTACCTATTATTACCTGTTGGCCTCAGGATGGAGGCCCCTATTTTACCCTGCCTCAGGTAATTACTGAAGATCCTGAAACAGGCATTCGGAATGTTGGCATGTACCGCATGCAAAAGTTTGATGCTACATCTACAGGCATGCACTGGCAACAACATAAACACGGAACATCCCATTTTGAAAAATATCGGAAGCGGGGAGAAAAAATGCCTGTCTGCGTTGCTTTAGGCGGTCCGCCAGCACTGACGTATGTTGCTACAGCTCCTCTCCCTGAAAATATCGATGAATATTTGTTTGCAGGGTTTTTGCAAAAAAAACCTGTTCGCCTGATAAAAAGTATAACAACTCCTTTAAAAGTCCCCGCTGACGCTGATTTTATCCTCGAGGGATATGTGGATCCCAATGAACCCTTTCACATGGAAGGCCCCTTTGGCGATCATACAGGGTTTTATTCTTTGGAAAATCCCTATCCTGTTTTTCATGTGACGGCAATCACCCACAAAAAAGATGCAATTTTCCCCTCAACCCTTGTGGGAATACCGCCTATGGAAGATTATTGGTTTGGCTATGCCACAGAAAGAATTTTTCTCCCTCTAACCCAAATGATTATGCCCGAAATCCAGGATTATCACATGCCACCGGAAGGCGTTTTTCATAACTTGATTTTTGTTTCAATACATAAGCAATATCCAGGACATGCTTATAAGGTGATGCAAGGCTTGTGGGGATTGGGACTCATGATGCTGGCAAAAGTAATTGTCGTTGTAGATAATGATGTGAATGTCCAAAATCCCTCAGAAACATGGTGGGCTGCTCTGAATCATATCGACCCTGAACGGGATATCCTTTTTACCCGAGGACCTCTTGATGATTTAGACCATGCATCACGGTTACCCTCTTTTGGGAGTAAAATGGGCATCGACGGGACGCGAAAAACACCAGAAGAAGGCTTTACTCGACGCTGGCCTGATAAAATTACTATGAGTGATGAAGTTATTAAAAAAGTTTCAACGTATTTCCCTAACCTGTTAAAAAAGATTGAAGTATCCCATGATAAATCTTGAAAATGAAAAAAAACAATGGTTTCCCCTCTGTGTAAAAGGGCGATATGAACGGAAAATCTGTGATGAATTAACAAAACGGGGATTTACCGTCTATTTACCGCTTATTAAGCGAAGACACCTGTGGTCTGACAGATATAAAATTATTGAAGAGCCCCTTTTTTCAAGGTATATTTTTGTTCATATAGACCCTCGCTTGAAGTATTTTGTTCTGGATGTTCCCGGGGTGCAAGGGTTTATTACCTTTCAAGGACAGATGGTTCATATTCCAGATTTTCAGATTGAGTATATTCAAAGGATGGTTGAGTATCCTGATACGTTTGAAGTTATCAATAAAATTATCAAAACAGGCTATAAGGTCCGTGTAATTTCAGGGCCTTTTTGTGGGATGGAAGGCGTTGTGCAATCAATAAAAAATAAATCGCGCATGTATGTAACTATTGATCATATTCACCACACCCTGGTCATTGAAGTTTCTGAGTACGATCTTGAACTCATCAAGGATGGAACTTCATAAAACCCTTTAAGTATCACTCAAAAACGAATGGATGTCCATGATCCGTTTTAAAAAATGTCTCTTAATTTTTATAATTCCTGCTTGGATTGCTGCTGGATTACCCCTCGGTGTTACAAAAGAAACAAGCCCTGATGAATCGATGATTCTGCATCTTCGTTTTTCAAATCCCTATGAAGATACTCTTTGGGTTGAAGGTAAAGAAAAAATTCGATGGAATTTTGACGAATCCAATGCTTCTCAAGAGGATTCAACATCCATTACTCGCGTTCTTCAATTACCGATAGCATTGTCTGGCTCAAACAAACCTGAAATACACGTCTCTCTTTTAAAAACAATTTCCTTTTCTCATAGTGCGTCACAAACGTCTGAGACTTTTATTCAAACTTCTCCCATTCGTTATTTTAGAAATGTTCCCCTCATGGATATCATTGTGAATCCCTTTTTTATGCCTGGGCGATATGTTTTAGAAGCTCAACTTACAGTTCGGGGTGAGAAAACAGGAGATAAACAACAAACGCGAAGGCTTAGTGAGGAAGAAAAAGCCTTTTTTCAACAGGCGGTGTTAAATCCAGAACATGTTCACATTCTACGGGAAACTCCACCTCAAGCCCTTTTAAAAGCAGTTTCTTTTCAAGAAAAAGGTATATGGTATCAACTGGGGATTCAGGAGACAGGAATTTATGCTTTGAACGGAAGCTATTTGGAAAGAAATGGAATAAGTCTTTCGGACTTGGATAAGAATCGTATTCATCTGTTTGTCAGTTCAACACGAGGCCGGCCATATATATCAGAGCTTCCTAAAGAACCTTTTCTCGTGGAAATTCCCATTCTTATTACTGGAGATGCTGATACACCTTTTCAGCAACAAGATAAACTCATTTTTTATGGTGAAAGTGTTTCAGGCTGGTATTCCCTTACTGATGGAGGTCCACAATATGCTGCCTTTCAAACCAATCCTTATGAAACGGTCAACCATTATTGGCTTTTTGTTGCAGAAACAGCCGATCTCAATCCAAAGCAAATGGAAATCTTTCTGAATTCCGCAAATCCTTTTGCAGCAAAAAAAGAGTATACATGGGGACGAATGCACCATGAAAAAGATGAAGCCAACCTTATTCAAGGAGGAGTAAATTGGTATGGTGAATCTTTTGATGGTCCGAGTTCTTTGCGATCCATCCAATTATCCCTAAAAAACCCTACAGCAAGTTATAACGTTAATGCCTATATGCGAATTGGCGTTGCGGGTGCTTCAAAATCTGGCCTATCAACAGATCGTCATGAGTTTGAATTTTCACTGAATAATAATCCTATTTGGGGAATTATCTCAGTCTATGATTATAATGAAACATCAAAAGTTTATGAAATTGCTGCTGAAATTCTTCAAGAAAAGAATACCTTTTCGATTAAGTATACAGGAAGTGATAAGAATACAAAAGCATTTCTTGACTTTGTAGATATTATTTATCCCATGGAGTTAAAAGCAACAGATGATTATCTGCGAATTTGGTATCCCCTCTCAAATACCCCCCTTGAATTTCTCGTTGAAGGCTTTTCTGGAAAACTTATTTATCTCTTTGATATCTCTGATCCCCTTAATCCCCGTTATCAGATAAAAAATGATACGTCTTTTTCAGTGTTTCACAATGAAACGTCTTTAGAATCAGAATACTTGATCCTGACAGAATCCTATTTTAAAGAACCACTTTTTATGAAAAAAGTAGAGATTGATCCGTTAGTTCCTGAAGTTTTTGAACAGACTGATATGGTTATTGTGACGCATAAAAATTTTCTTTCAGAAGCAGAGCGTTTGAAGATCTTTAAAGAATCCCATCCAGAAAGACCTTTATCCGTTGCAATTTTTACCATGGAGGAGATTTATAATAAATATAGTGGTGGTAATCAGGATCCTCATGCCATTCGAAATTTATTGTTTGACATGAATCAAAGAGCTCCACAGCCATCACCTTTTTACTTGGTTCTTTTTGGGGATGGAGATTACGATTATCGAAATATATCCGGAAAATCTAAAATTTTCGTTCCCCAATATGAAATCTCTGCAGGTTCAATAATTCATACTCGTAATACAGACGATCCCTTTGTTTATTTAAGCAATGATACGGATAATACGCCCGACATGGCTGTAGGGAGAATTCCAGTGAATTCTGTGGATGAGGCACGAAACTATGTGAATAAATTAATTGCTTATGAAACGCGACTAACACAAGGTGATTGGCAAATGCTTGCAACGCTTGTTGCAGATGATCCAACCAATCCTTGGCCTAATGAACCGGAATTTATCAAGGATAGCGAAAATAAAATTCTTCCTGTTTTACCCAAAGCCATGAAAATTAATAAAATTTATTTAACCGAATTTCCTGAGCTCTATGATCCTACAATAGGGTCTATGGGACGTGTAGGTGCCCGTGAAGCCATTCTTGAATCCTTTTCAAAAGGGACCATCTTGATGAATTACATTGGTCATGGATCACCTTTTGTATGGGCACAAGAATATGTGTTTACAAAAGATCGGGATTTAAATCAGATACAAACACATGGCATGTTTCCCTTTATTGTTGCCGCCACGTGTGACTGGGGGCGGTCAGATTTTATTGGCGTTCAATCCATGGCAGAAGAAATGACAAATTTAGAAAACAATGGTGCTATTGGGGTTATCGCAAGTACAAGGGGCGTTTTGAATATTGATAATGTTGATTTTACCAAAAAAATATATCAATCTCTTTTTCCTGATCCTAAAAACAGTGCACGAAGTATTCCAGTTGGGAATGCTTATCTTCAAGGAAAAGTTCAAGCTTGGAGTAATTTGAATGTCTCAAAATTTCAATATTTTGGTGATCCTGCTTTAACTTTGGCGGTTCCACAATTGAATGGTGAAATTTATTTGCAAAATCAAGATACGTTAAAAGCCTTGAGTTTAGTATCTGTTTCTGGAATAATCTTTGATAACGATCGCGTAAAAATAACTGACGATGGAATAACAGGGTGGCTTGAACTTGTGGATTCTGATAAACTTATTACTCGAGAATATCGATATTCATCGGGAGGGACCTATCAAACGGGACAATTAAATTATACGCTACCTGGCGCTCGTTTGTTTATAGGCCCTATTTCTGTTGTGGAGGGTGATTTCACGTCCCAATTTATCATTCCTAAAGATATCCGCTATGAAGGCAATAATGGGAAAATTTATTTTCGCTATACTTCTCAAGATAAACAGATTGAAGGACTTACTTATGTAGATAGTCTTATTCTTGCCGGGAGTGCTGATACAGTTTCATCAGATTTTGAAGGGCCTCAAATATTCCTGAAAACACAGGATGAAACATTTACCACCCCATCGATATTAGTAAGTGATACGATTATGTTGATAATTTCTATGAAAGATCCTTCTGGAATTAATATCACCGGTTCAACGGGACATGCTATTACCATGCGTATTAATGGCATGGAAACCAATCTGACTGACAACTTTGTATATGAAAAAGATTCATGGCAGGAGGGACATATTCCTTTGCCGGTAAAAGAGTGGTTTCAGGAAGGCGAACACACGGTTGAAATTTCCGCCTTTGATAATTTTAATAATTTTTCTAGTGAATTTTTTTATGTACAGGTAATTCCCAGTGGAAAAGATATTCTCACAGATGTCATGAATTTTCCGAATCCCTTTAAAAAATCAACCCAGTTTACCTTTCACAATATGCAACCAGGCAATGTTCAAATCAAAATTTTCACCTTGTCAGGGTCTCTTTTACAAACGATTGATGGGGGATATGTAGAAAAGGGTTTTAATTACATTCCCTGGGATGGTCGAGATAAATTTGGTGAGTGGCCTGCAGCAGGCATTTACCTCTATACCCTTAAGTTATCCTACGCTGCTGGCGAGTCATCAACGCGTGGTAAACTGGTTATTTTACCCTAATGAAGTCAAATTCCTTACAAATTATATTAGCTTCATCATCACCACGGCGAAAGGACATTTTGCAAGCGATGGGTTTTTCCGTCACCGTTTATACTTCTTCCTTTGATGAATCCTCTATTACTGCAGAAAAGATTCCCTCTCAATTTGCTATGGCCGCCGCGTATGCAAAAGGGAAAGACGTTTCATTACGTTTTCCTGACCTTGTAACTGTCTCAGCAGATACAGTTGTTAGCCTTAACGGAATCATCTATGGAAAACCTTCCCATTGGGATGAGGCGATTACCATGTTGAAACATCTGAGTGGAAAAACACATTCGGTGATTACAGGTCTTTCTCTCTTCTATCCCGTAAAAAAGAAAGAATACATAGGCTTTGAAGAAACCTTTGTGACCTTTCGATCGCTGACAGACGATGAAATTTTTCAATATATTGAAATATATAAACCCTATGATAAAGCTGGAGCTTATGGTATTCAAGATATTGCAATTCCCCTGGTTGAACGTATAGAGGGTTCATACTTCAATGTCGTTGGTTTTCCCGTTACTCATTTTTATATTCACTGGCGTGAACTTGTTAAAGAAGGGTGATGTATTAAGGATGATACGAGACACAAATCACATTAATAGAAGAATATTTATCATATTTTTAAATTTTCAGGTAAGGAGGAACTGTGGTTAATAACGGAAAGCTGGAGGAACTGATTCATAAGGATAAATTGGATCAGATGTCCCCCTCAGACAAGGATTCCATTAATTCTGTAGCAATTATTGGTCAAGGCGTTATTGGACGCGGACTTACATGGGCAGTTGCTTCAAAAGGTATTAACGTTATCGCAGTTGAAAAAAATGAGGAAACAGCGCAAAAAGCCCGTGAACTTTTGTTCGCAGAAATGCAGGAAGAAATAAATCGTTGGCGTATGACAGAGGGGGAAAAGAAAGCCATAATAACTCGGGTGCAGTTTACAGGTAATTTAGACGTCATTTCAAATGTAGATTTGGTAATTGAAGCTGTCCCGGAAAATCTCTCTCTGAAAAAGGAAATCTTTCAAAAATTAGATGCCTTAATGCCACCCAATGTTATTTTTGTTACCAACACATCCACCCTATCCATTACAGAATTAGCAAGTGTTACAAAGCGGGCAGATAAGGTAGTGGGACTGCATTTTGTAAATCCGGTGCCCAAAATTCCTTTAACAGAAATCGTTCGTGGACTTCACACTTCTGACAAAACCTACAAAAAGATTCATGATTTTGTAGAACAGCTCGATAAAACAGCCGTGGAAGTCTATGAATATCCTGGATTTGTGACGACGCGTGTTATCATGCCTATGATCAATGAAGCCATGCATGTAGTTATGGAAGGTGTGGCAACTATTACGGGTGTCGATACAGCCATGAAACTTGGGTATAAACTTCGAAAAGGGCCCCTTGAACTGGCAGATAGCATGGGTCTCGATTCTGTTCTCTTTTGTATGGAAGTTTTATTCCATGAACTAGGGGATTTGAAATTTAGACCTTGTCCTGTTTTAAAAAAGTTGGTCCGTGCAGGTCATTGTGGTGTTAAAACCGGAAAAGGGTTTTATGTGTATGATGAATTAGGGAAAATTATCAAAGAAAATAAACTCTGAAAGGCATAGCAATAATGAAAGTACTTGTCATAAATTCTGGGAGTTCTTCCATTAAATATCAGCTTATTGATACCATAGAAAAGAAATCAATTGCCAAAGGGTTGGTTGATCGGATAGGATTGAGTAACAGCTCATTGAAGCAAAATCGTGAAGATGGACATATAATAAATCTTTATGGTGAAATTTATGAGCATTCTCAAGCGTTGGAATATATTTTGGCAGCTTTAACGAGCGAAAAACATGGTGTTATTAAATCGTTAGATGAAATTGACGCTGTTGGACACCGATTAGTTCATGGTGGTGAACATTTTAAGTCCAGTGTATTGATAACAGATGAGGTAATGGAGGTTCTGAATGATTGCATTGATCTTGCGCCTTTACACAATCCTCATAATATAAAAGGCGTGTTAGCTGCTAAGGCCCATTTGGGAAATACACCAATGGTGGGCGTGTTTGATACGGCTTTTCATGCTACCATGCCTGATTATGCCTATATTTATGGAATTCCTTATGAACTTTATAAACGGTATAGCATTCGGCGCTATGGTTTTCATGGGACTTCTCACCGCTATGTAACCCAGGAATTTGCTAACATGTATGGAATAGAACTCTCATCTCTTCGATTGATTTCTTGTCACCTTGGGAATGGAGCTTCTGTTGCTGCAGTTAAAGAGGGGAAATCCATTGACACCTCCATGGGATTTACACCTTTGGAAGGATTGATTATGGGAACACGGAGTGGAGATGTGGATCCTGGTGCAATTTTACAAATTGCAACTAAAGAAGACCTTGAATATCATGATCTGAACAATCTTCTTAATAAACATAGTGGTATGTTAGGAATTTCTGGACTCTCAAGTGACATGCGGGATATTGAAGAAGCTATGGAAAAGGGCGATGAACGTGCCATACTTGCTATGAATGTTTATAATTATCGCCTAAAAAAATATATTGCCGCTTATGCAGGGGTTATGGGAGGTGTTGATGGGATTATTTTTACTGGTGGTATTGGTGAAAATGGCCCCATAACCCGAAAAGCATGTCTGGAAGGTCTGGAATTTATGGGTATCCAGGTTGACGATTCCTTGAATAACACAATTCTTGGTGGGAAACAAGGGGAAATCAATACCCCAGAATCATCGGTAAAAATTGTGGTTATTCCTACAAACGAAGAACTTGTTATCGCTTTGGATACAGAAGCGATCGTCTCGAAACACTTTACAGAATAAGTGCTTTTTCTTAAATTTCTATGCTGAGTTGGAAAAGGATCGGGTGTTTAAGTGATGCTCAGCGTTGCTGAGCATTCTTTCATAGGAGTAGAAAAATGGAAATACAGGATCAGCTAGCAGATCGTTTTGAAGCACTAAAAGATAAAATTGAAGAAGTGAAATCGTATAGTGATTTAGAACGAAAAGAAGAGCGTATTAAAGAACTCCGTGATAAAACAATGGATCCCGATTTTTGGCAAGATAACCAAAAAGCTCGAAAAATAACAAAAGAAATTTCTGATTTTGAATATGAAATACAACGTTGGAAGAAGCTTTTAGAACTTAAAGACGATGCCGAGCTTCACTTTATGATGGCAAATGAAGAGCCATCCTTTCTGAAAGAAATCCCCAAAATTCTAGATAACCTTGAGCATGAAATTACTATGCTTGAAACAGAAAAACTTTTTTCGGGAGAGAATGACAATAATAATGCCATTTTTGTCATACATTCTGGGGCAGGGGGGACAGAGTCTCAGGATTGGGCTGAAATGCTTTTTCGTATGTATACTCGCTGGTTTGAAAAACGGGGCTTTGAGTATACCGTACTTAATTATCAACCCGGCGATGAAGCAGGCATAAAAGAAGCCACGATTGAGGTGAAAGGGCCTTATGCCTACGGTTACCTTTCATCCGAAATAGGCGTCCATCGATTGGTACGTATTTCTCCTTTTGATGCTAATGCCCGTCGCCATACAAGCTTTGCTTCCGTTTTTGTTTATCCCGAAGTCGATGATAATGTGGATATTGAAATCAAACTGAAAGATTTACGGATTGATACTTATCGGTCTAGCGGCGCCGGAGGCCAACATGTAAATAAAACAGATTCTGCAATCCGTATTACCCATATCCCCACAGGTATTGTTGTTACCTGTCAAAATGAAAGATCCCAGCACAAAAATAAAGAAATTGCCATGAAGATTCTCAAATCTCGCCTGTATCAATTGAAAAAAGAAGAGGAAGAAAGTGAAAAAGCCGAACTTGAAAAAGACAAAATGGAAATTGGTTGGGGAAGTCAGATTCGCTCTTATGTCTTTCATCCCTATACCCTGGTAAAAGATATACGGACAAAATATGAAACCTCTAATATCCAGGCAGTGATGGATGGGGATCTTGATGGATTTGTAAAAGCATGGCTTGCCTATTCTCACAGTCAACAAGCGGATAAAACAGGAGATATCTATGAGCGATGAGCATCAGGAAAAACATTCAACTTTACAGGATATTATAGCCCTGCGAAAAGAGAAAGTGCATCAACTTCGTGAAATGGGGGTAAATCCTTATCCCTATTCCTTTGAAGTAACCCATAAATCCCAGGAGATTATTGATAACTACGAATCCCTTGAAAATCAAGAAGTTTCTGTAGCAGGACGAATGATGTCTATTCGAATTATGGGCAAAGCAAGTTTTGTCCATATTATGGACGGCAAGGGAAAAATTCAAATTTATCTCTCTCAACAGGATATTGGTGAAAAAGCGTATGCTATTTTTAAAATGTTGGATATTGGAGATTTTATTGGGATAAAGGGACGTGTGATGAAAACCCGGACAGGGGAGGTTACAATAAAAGGCGAGTCTATGACACTCCTTTGTAAAAATATCCGTCCCATCCCTATTGTAAAAGAAAAAGATGGCGTGCTTCACGATGCCTTTCGCGATAAAGAACTCCGTTATCGGAAACGGTATTTGGATTTGATTGTAAATCCTGATGTTCATGAGATTTTTATTAAGCGAGCAGCAATTTTACGGTGGACCCGTGAATTTTTTGATGCTCGGGAGTATTTGGAGGTAGAAACACCGATTCTTCAGCCTGTCTATGGAGGTGCCAATGCCCGTCCCTTTGTTACGTTCTACAATGCTTTGGATACAAATTTTTATCTCCGTATTGCTGATGAATTGTATTTAAAACGTCTTCTCGTGGGTGGTTTTGAAAAAGTTTATGAAATTTCAAAAAATTTTCGCAATGAAGGGATTGACCGCCTGCATAATCCAGAATTTACAGCTATTGAATTTTATGAAGTGTATGTGGATTATGAGTATATGATGGATTTGGTTGAAGAGTATATCCAGACTATTGCTGAAAAATCGGGAAAAATGACCTTGACTTATGAAGGACATATGATAGATTTTAGTGTTCCTTTTCAACGAAAGGCGATGTTTGACCTTTTTGAAGAGTTTTTAGGGACAGATATTCGAGAATACGAGATTCCTGATCTCCAGGCACTTTATAAAAAGCTGGGAAGAAAAGTTGATTCAGCTTGGAACTATGGACAATTAATTAATGAATTGTTCAAGGAATGCGTAGAATCCCATCTGATTCAACCCACCTTTGTCATAGATTATCCCAAAGCTATTTCTCCTCTGGCTAAAATTAAACGAGATGGTAATGAGCGTTTGGTTGAACGCTTTGAGCTTTATATTGCTGGCAATGAATATGCAAATGCCTTTACAGAATTGAATGATCCCCTTGATCAGCGTGAACGCTTGGAAAATCAGGCAAAGCTTCGGGAACTCGGAGATTTGGAAGCACAAGTTGTGGATGAAGACTTTTTGCAGGCAATGGAAACCGGCATGCCCCCAACAGGAGGTGTGGGAATTGGTCTGGATAGACTAATCATGCTGATGACGGAGCAATCATCAATTAAAGATGTCATTCTTTTTCCTGCAATGCGGCCTGAAACCCCGTAATAATAAACGGAAATCCTTTTGAAATTAGAATTATATCTAGCCTATCGTAGCCTTGCCCGATCACGGGGAAATCGTTTTATTCCCTTTATTCGGGCTTTAGCAATTATTGGGATGATTATTGGAACAGCTGCCCTCGCCATTACGGCAGGAATTCTAAATGGTTTTGAAGAAAATTTGGTTGATAAAGTGACAGGCTTTGATGCCCATATCCGAATTTCAAGCCTCCATGATCCCTATTTTACTCATGATTCATCCTTCGTTTATAATCTGTTCTCGACCACGCCCCATATCCGTCGCATTGCTCCCTATTTTGATGAAGAAATTATCGTCCGATACCAAAACCGCTCAGAAGGAATTTTGCTGGAATGTATGGATGAATCAGATTTCCGCCATATTCTTATGCCTTCTAAAATGCCTTCAGCAGGAACGGTGGACTTTTCAGGAAACAGCATTTACCTTGGAAAAGGTGTTGCCGATGTCCTAAATGTTTCTACCGGCAGTATGGTAGATCTTCTTCTTATTAAAGGAATGCCCTCGCCTCTGAATCCTCCTAAAATTATCCCCGTAACAGTTACAGGAATTTTTTCAACGGGAATTTCTGATTATGATAAGTCCCTGGGTTATGCTGGATTACACCTGGGAGAAATGTTCCTGTCTCGTCCAAATAAAATTACAGGCTATCAAATCCTTCTAGAGGATACGAAATATACTGAAAACGTCAACCAAGCCCTTTCTGAAAAACTTCCTTATCCCTTATATTCAATGACCTGGAAAGAAAGGCATTATACCCTGTTTCGCTGGTTGGAAACGCAAAAACTACCCATTTTTCTCATTTTTGGTCTTATTGCCCTTGTTGCAGCAGTGAATATTATTTCAACCCTGATAATGATTGTCCTAGTGAAAGAAAAAGAAATTGCTGTTTTAAAATCAATGGGAATGCCCCCTCGACGTATAAAAAAAATGTTTTTAATAGATGGCTTACTGATTTCAACTGTGGCATCGGTTATTGGAGTGCTTTTTTCCCTTTTTATCGAGTGGGGACAAATGACGTATGGATGGTTTGCCATTTCTTCGGATGTTTATTTTATTAATCGTGTACCTATCTCCATTAATCCCCTGATTGTTTTGTTTGTCATTGCTATGGCCATTTTTTTATCACTTCTGGCATCTGTTTATCCTGCCGCAAAAGCCTCAGCTGTAAAGCCTGTGGATATTTTACGCTATGAATAAAGGTTCTTTTAAAACAGACTTTTTTATAGCCTTTCGCTATTTTAAGACACGTCGAAAAGTTGGTATGGCCTCAGCAACTTCTTTCATTACATTAATAGGAGTGGCAATAGGAACCTTTGCTATTCTTGTTTCAATGAGCGTTTTGAATGGTTTTCGAGATGTTATCATGGAACGGACACGAGATATGGAACCCGATATGAAAATTCATATTCGATCCTTAACGCCTGATGCGCAACAGGAACTTTTGACATCCTTAAAAGAAAAATTCCCTGAGTATGCTTTTATCCCTGTTATGGATAGAAAGGTTATTGCGTCGGGTACAAGACAAAAACTCATTCAAGTAAAAGGTGTTCATCCTGACCCGTTTAGTGACATGGTTCATTTAGATGATTATTTAGCCTATGAAAAATTTTTAACCGATGACATTCAACAAACAACTTTTCCTGAAATTATTCTGGGAAGTGGCCTTGCTTACCAATTGGGTGTTATGGTAGGAGACACGGTTACGCTTCTTAGTCCTATCGATATTGAAAATTTTTCAGCACCCATTTTAAAAACTATTGTAAAAAATACCTTTGATGTAGATGTCTTTAATTATGATGAAATGTTAGGATTCGTCCATATTTTAGATATGCAGTATTTTTTGGATGATCCGGGATGGCATGAAATTTATGTTCGGAGTGGTGATCCTCGCGCTTTTGATAAAATAGCGGTGATTTTACCTCCTTCAACCTCCCTTATTCCCTGGCAGGAAGAACATCGCGAGCTTTTTGCAGCCATGGAAATTGAAAAACGGGGGACCTTTGTTGTTCTTAATTTGATTATTCTTTTGGCAGGATTCAATTTGGTAAGCTCTTTGATTATGTTATTATTGGAAAAAAAGTGGGAAATAGGCATTTTAAAAAGCATGGGACTCCACGAGAAGGGTGCTTTTAGAATTTATTTTCTGCTTTCCTGGATTACCGGTGGCATTGGTATGATGATTGGATTGCTCTTTTCTTTGCCTCTTCTTTTATGGCAACAATACCAGCCGTTTATTAAACTTCCACAAGACTTATATATTATAGAATACTTGCCTGTTAGAGTATTGCCTGTGGATGTAATAGTGACACTTATTGTCTTGATTATCATCATTTCTCTGGCAGGACTTTTTCCTGCCCGGCAATCTGTAAAACTAAAACCTTTGGATTCCATTAAAGTAAAGATGTAATAAAATGAGTGAAGAACACATCCTCCATGCTTACGGTATAACAAAAACATATCAATCTGGGAGTGAGATCCTTTTAATTTTAAAGGATGTTGCATTAAAGCTATATCCGGGTGATTTTGTCTCCCTCATGGGTGCTTCGGGCTCGGGGAAATCGACATTTTTGAATATTTTAGGAACTATGGATAGTCCTGATCAGGGGCATGTAATTATTCATGGGACTGATACTGTTGTGTTAAAGGAATCACAGCTGGCCGATTTTCGGCGAAAACATATTGGATTTGTCTTTCAATTCCACTATTTGTTGCCAGAATTTACAGTGGGTGAGAATGTGGCAATGCCTCTGTTAATTGCCGGTTATTCGCGTTCGAAAGCAATGGAATCAGCACTGGAACTTATGGATTATTTGGGTATTGTTGAGCGAAAAGATCATTTTCCTTCAGAAATTTCTGGGGGCGAAAAACAGCGTGTTGCTATATGTCGCGCCTTAATTGCAAAACCGGATATTATTTTCGCCGATGAACCCACGGGAAATTTAGATCGCGAAACAGGATCTCATGTGCTAGATCTCTTTAAAAAAATTAATCGGGATTTTAACCAAAGCTTTTTTTTAGTCACCCACGATGAATCCATTGCTGCCATTGCTACACGTCAATATTTGTTAAAAGATGCAACCCTTTTTAAGGTAGATTTAGAAAGTGGACATAAAGAATAGCTTTAAATACTTTCAGAGAGAAAATTTTTAGCAAGCAAGTCTGTATAAAATAAGTTTTATCCCAAATATTTCGAAGAAAAGGAACTTCCTTGCCTTTTATTCTGACAAACCTGCGGACGAAAGATTCTTTTTGTGAAGGATTTTTTCGAGATGCGACATATTGACATACATAAACGACATGGTGACAATATTTCTTTATGGCATAGAGATTGTAAAATATAATAAGAGATAGAGAAGTATAATATAAAAAATGAACTCAAATAAAGGAGATAGATTATGAGTAAGATAATTGGCATTGACCTTGGGACTACGAATTCATGTGTTGCAATCATGGAGGGGGGAGAGCCGAAGGTTTTGGTTAATTCAGAAGGTGGACGGACAACCCCTTCAGTCGTTGCGTTTAAGAAAAATGGTGAACGGTTAGTAGGTGCTGCGGCAAAACGTCAGGCAATCACCAATCCTCAAAATACCATTTTTTCGATAAAACGGTTTATGGGTCGTCAATATGAAGAAGTGCTAAATGAAATTCATGAAGTTCCTTTCAAGGTTGAAAAAGGTCCAAGTGGTGATGTTCGTATTCATGTGAATGATAATGTTTATTCACCTCCTGAAATTAGTGCTATGATACTTCAAAAGATGAAACAAATTGCTGAAGACTACTTAGGTGAAAAAGTAACGGATGCTGTTATTACTGTTCCTGCTTATTTTAATGATTCTCAGCGTAAGGCGACAAAAGATGCCGGGAAAATTGCAGGTCTCAACGTTAAACGAATTATTAATGAACCCACAGCAGCAGCTTTGGCATACGGATTGGATCGCAAAAAAGATGAGAAAGTTGCAGTCTTTGATTTGGGTGGTGGTACTTTTGATATTTCCATCCTTGAAATAGGCGATGGTGTTTTTGAAGTGAAATCCACAAATGGTGATACCCACCTTGGGGGAGATGATTTTGATCAGAGAGTTATAGAATACCTAGTTTCAGAATTTAAAAAACAAGAAGGAATTGATATCTCCAAAGATCCAATGGCCATGCAGCGGTTGAAAGAAGCAGCAGAAAAGGCAAAAATTGAGCTTTCATCGTCCATGCAGACTGACATTAACCTTCCTTATTTAACGGCGGATAACACGGGACCTAAGCACCTTAATATGATGTTGAGTCGGGCAAAATTCAATCAATTAACAGCGGATTTAGTTGAGCGAACCAAACAGCCTTGCTTGAATGCTCTTAAAGATGCCGGCTTAACAAGCGATGATATTGATGAAGTAATTCTTGTAGGTGGTTCAACGCGAACTCCTGCTGTACAAGAGATAGTAAAGTCTATCTTTAATAAAGAACCCAATAAATCTGTAAACCCTGATGAAGTTGTTGCGATTGGTGCAGCAATTCAGGGAGGAGTTCTTCAGGGTGATGTGAAAGATGTGCTTCTTTTGGATGTGACCCCTCTCTCTTTGGGAATTGAAACGCTGGGAGGTGTATTTACAAAGTTGATTGAACGTAATACAACAATTCCTACAAGAAAAACAGAAGTCTTTAGCACAGCTGCAGATAATCAGACCTCTGTTGAAATACATGTCCTTCAAGGTGAACGTTCACAAGCCGCCTATAATAAAACATTAGGTCGCTTTATTTTGGATGGAATCCCACCAGCACCACGAGGCATTCCACAAATTGAAGTGACATTTGATATTGATGCAAACGGCATTTTGAATGTCACAGCAAAAGATAAGGCAACGGGTAAACAACAGAATATTCGCATTGAGGCGTCAAGTGGACTGACAGAAAATGAAATTGAAAAAATGAAACGTGATGCAGAAGTCCATGCGGCAGAAGATGAAAAATGGAAAAAAGTTGTTGAATTGAGAAATCAAGCTGATACATTGATTTATCAAACACGTAAACAGTTTAATGAACTGGGTGATAAACTTACTGCCGAGGAAAAGAAACCTGTGGAAGAAGCTCTCGATGAACTAGAAAAAGTGAAAGATAGCACAGATCCTGATGCTATCAAGAGCAAGATTGATGAAGTCACACAAAGAATGTCGAATATTTCAGAAAAACTCTATCAACAAGCTCGTCAACAAGAAAGCGCTGCCGGTGCAGCAGGCGCATCGGGAGGCACTGCAGGGACAAATCAAGATTCCGGCGGAAATGGTTCTCAGGATTCCGTAGAAGATGCTGATTTTGAAGTGGTGGATGACGATAAATAATTGCTCTAAATGCCATAATTTCTTTATAAAAAGGGCAGGGTTAAACTGCCCCTCTATTTACTCTTATTTTAATTTTTTTTAGTTTATCATTATAAAGAAGAAGTTCTATGACACCTAAGAAACAAATACATCATCATCCTAAAAAAACAATTATTCCTTTTCTTTTCATTTTTTTATTGGGTGTATTTCTGGTTGTTTTTTTCAATCCGCGCTATTGGTTCGAACCCCTCTCTCAATCAATTACAAAAAAATTAGAACAATCCCTAAATGCTGAATTCTTTTTTTATACTGTGGATGGTAATATAAATCGTGCACTCTATGCAGATTCTCTTCAAATTGCCAATAAACAACATACCTTTATGTTTCAAGCTGATACCGTGTTTATTAGCTATAAAAATATCTTCTCACTTTTAGCCACACATACGTTTGATACCTTGAAAATTTCACACCCTGTTTTTATTTCGTACTCTGATTCCTCAAGAGGAATGGTAAAAGCGTCACCCGAAAAAATTGTGGCATTTTTAAACAAACTTCCAGCATTTAAAGTTAAAACGATTCTGATTGAAGATGGCGTAGTGGTGCGAGAACAGGATGATGAAAAAAACCTGCAACTCCAGGATCTTTACGGAAATTTTTCTCTAAATACCCGAGGATTAAAGACAAATTTAATGGCCCAACAGGTATCTTTTGTGATTCCTAGAAATAATATTTCCGTTGATAGCTTAAATACATCAATTTCTGTGACGAATAATCTGGTAAAAATTCATCATCTTTTCTCATCAATTAACGACGTTTATATTGACTTGTTAGGAAAATTACAACTGGTAGAAACGTTTCCTTTTAAAGGGGAAGGTCTTATTCAATCGTTCAAACCTGCTCAATATCTATCATTTTTTAAGGCCTATCCCAATGATGTCCTGGATATGTTTATGGATTTTTCGGGCAATAAAGAACATTTTCGTGGAAATTTTTCTATTCAAGGTATTCTTGCTCATGATGTTCTTCGTCAGTTTGATGGAGCCCTTCATCTTTTTTCTGATAGCGTAGAAATTAACCATGTAACAGTGAAAAACACTTATCTTGATGCTATAATAAAAAATTGCACCTATCATCATGGAAATATTGCGCTTGATGCATCACTTCAAAAACTTTCTTTCCCTGATACGATTCCTTTTCTTAATGAGGTTGGAATTTCAGGGGATCTGTTGGCTGTAGGCCATTTTCCTGATTCTTTAATGATTTCCTATTTTTGGGAAGGAACCTATAAGCAGGACTTATCTATAACAGAAATTGATGGCACGGTTTTGTATAAAGATCAAAATATCATTTTTTGTGATACAACCTTTCTACGCATTCCAGGAATGGTGTTTGAATTGCAAGGACACATCGATTCTTTGTCAACCCTGGATATCCAGTTTGAAATGTTTGCTGATCATTTTCAAACCTTTTTAGCCCAGAATGATGAAATTGGTATTAATGAAGCAAAAATTCAGGGGCGCATAAAGGGACTTTTATCCAATCCTGATTTATCAACGATTTATTTGATTGATGAAGCCTACCGAAAGTCGCATCATCTCTCCCGAGCTCGTGGAGCTGCGTCAATTAAGCACATCAAATCTCATCCTTCTGGAAATCTCTTTGTGGATTTTTCAGGATTAACTATAACACCCTATGCTTTTCAGGAAGGGAGTGTCTTTCTGGAATTTGAAAATGATACAATTTTTGTTAGTTCTCTCTCTCTTGAAAGTAATGAGAATGAAATGGAACTTGTTGGATTGTTAACCCTTGATAGTTTAGTGATGGTTCAAGAATTTGCTGCCAATATTCAGGGGGAAAATCTTTATTTGAATGCCCCTTTTCATGTTAATTTTCGGTCTGATGAAAAACGTGTATCACCCCTTATCCTACGGTTTAACAATGGCTTATTTGAAGCAGAGGCATCGTGGAATACCGAACATCAGTTTTTCGCACATGTCAAAGGTACATCACTCGATCTTTCTGATCTTCTTTCCCTCGGTTCTTATAACGTTCCTGCAGATGGACAGACAGATTTTACCCTTGATGTCTATGGCAATTATAAGAACCCAATCCTTCATTTTGGTGGTAATATTCAAGATTTTGTTTATGATGACTATTCCTTTAAAAATATATCTGTAACAGCTATATACAGAGATTCTCTCTTACTTGTTGAGAAAGGAGATATTATCCAAAATCCAGAAAAATCCCTAAATTTTATGGGTCGATTTCCTATGAATATTGGGATAAGGAAAGGAGTTGATAGTCATTTTTCTCAAACATCGCCTTTTGTCTTTGAGGTGGATTTCCAACAATTTCCTCTTGATGTTGTCTCATCCTTCCTCAAAGATAATTCCCCCATTAAAGGGAGTGTTGAAGGAATCTTTCAGGCACAAGGGTACTATCACGATCCAGTAATGAAAACTAATCTTATGTTTCAGAATGTTGAGATAAATGGTTTTTATTTCGAACAAGTATTATCCCAAATGCAATATAAAGATAAAAGTGTTTCAATAAGAAATTTGAACTTTAAGAATCCTTCGGGGGACTATTCTATCATGGGATCTTTTCCTGTAGATTTACGATTACAACCTGTTTCACAACGAATCAATGAAAGTGATACGCTCTTAATTTATTTTAACGGGTCAGATAAAAAATTGTCATATTTAACACCTTTTTTATCCTTTTTGAATGAAGCAGAGGGGAATTTTATCACACAACTTACCCTAACAGGATCCCCCTTGAAACCAACTATTAATGGTTTTGTTCACGTAAAAGAAAGCACACTTATTTTTCAAGGTTTGCTGAACCCTATCCAAAATGTCCAAGGAATCCTTACGGCTCAGAATAATATTCTTGAAGTAAATCTTAAAGGAAATATGGAAAAACATGATTCTCGCCTGTTTAGCTTTTCACAAGATATATCTAAAAATAGAAATGTTACCTTAACAGGCACTCTTGATCTTGAAGACTTTGTAAAACCACAGTTAGATTTGCGATTGAGAGGAAATAACATATACATTCGGACATTAAATGATAGAATTAATCTTGTGGGTGATGGTGATATAACGCTAAAAGGAAGAGATACCCTAAGGGCAGAAGGTATTTATAGCGCCAAAGAGGGTGTTTTAAATTTTGATTTTAAAAAGGCTGTCCTCAAACCATCTATTGACGAGAACAAAACAATTTTCGAGTATATTTTAGAATTACCTGTCAATGGAAATGTCTTTTTACGAAATGAATTGGTCGACATTGAACTAGAAGGAGAAGTCGTTTTAGAAAAACGGGGATATAATTCTCAAATAATGTCGGGTAGTCTTTCCGTACGATCTGGGAAATTTTATTATTACAGTGCTATTTTTGATATCGAATCAGGTGAAATAACTTTTGATCCCTATGCAAATCAAATCTCTTTAAATTTTCAGGCAATTACCCCTGTTCTGGATGGATCAAACCATGTTATTGCAACAGTTTCAGGGGATATTGATAAACTTTCTATTGAACTCTTTGATGAAAAAAATATGTTTACAACCCAAGCTGAAATTATCCAACTTTTAACAACGGGGACAGTCGATAACAATCAGCTGATCACAGGTGCAGCGCAAAATTATTTGGAAACAATTTTTGAAAAAGAATTAGAACGAACAGCCAGTGAGTGGGGGGGATTCGAACGGGTTGATTTAAAATCGCAAGGCTCATTATTTGAGAGTCCAAATTTAGATAGCCTTACCATTCTTTTAGAGCGTCGGGTTGGGAAAAATTTATATGTGAGTTATGAACAAGCCTTAAATAATGATAATGCAAACAGAAACATTGAACTTGAATATCGATTGAACCGGAATATTTCAATTATTGGAAAAGCGGATGATGAAAGTGTATCCTTTTCTTATCGTATTCGCTTTCAGTACTAGGGGCTCTCAGTGACACGTTATGCGGTAAAATTTCTTTATCTTGGATTTCTTTTATTTCCTACTATTCTCTGGTCTCTGAATTTAACGTTTGAAAGTAAACCGGTTGTTTCCATTCAGTTTAAAGGACAGGAGAACATTCCAGAAAGTGAATTGAAAAAATTAATTTCTTTCAAAACAGGAGGCTTTTTACAAAAACCTTCTTTGTTTAATCAACGTGTGCTAGACTGGGATCGAAATGAAATACAGCGTTATTTTATTTCCGAAGGATATTTGCACTGTCATGTAACCGATTCGTTATCATTAAATGAAAATAATGAAGTCAATATTTTTATTTTTATCGATGAAGGCCCTCGCTTTTATGTCAATTCAGTTACTCTTGAAGGGAACACTCTTATCTCTGATGAAAAAATACAATCCTTGTTAAGTGCAGAACCAGGAAAGCCATTTAGACCCTTTGACTATCAGCGTGGGCTTCAATCCATGAGGGATGAGTATGCCAAAATTGGATATCCCTTTATAACGATTGATGAGCGCATTCAAGAATCCTCAAACCACATTGATATCACTCTTATCTTGGATGAAGATGGTTTGTATACAGTGGATAACATTGACATTAAAGGGAATAATACTGTTCTTGAAAAAACAATTCGTAAAGAACTCGTAGTAAAACCAGGCGATGTTTATAACTTGAAAAATATCCAAAAAAGTCGACTCCATATTTTTGAATTGGGAACATTCAACAGTGTTAATATTGTACCGGTAGCCCCTAAGCCAGATAGTTTAACTGTAGGATTACAAGTTCAGGTGCTAGAATCAAAACCCCGTCGGTGGGATGCAAATATTGGGATAAAACAAGGGCGAATTGCAGACCTCAATCAGACATATTTATTCACAGAAGTAGAGTGGCTTCACAAAAATCTTTTTCATCGTGCTCACCGATTACAGGCTAAGGGAAATTTTGGCATTGTATGGGATCAAGAGACATTTTTTAAAAAAAGTTCACCCTCTTATGGGATGGATGTCTCATATACGCGACCACGAATTTTTTCCCTCCGGTTACCTACCACTTTTAAAGTTTACTATAACAAAAACGTTTACTCTCCTTTTTCCCAGGATATTGATGAAAATGATGAATTGATTACCACCGGTTTTGAAGTCTCTTCTCTGTGGAAAATGGAGCGCAAACTCAATACCATTGCCAGTTTTACCCTTCGAAGAGTTGAAAGTATTTTATCGGAAGAAGATCAAGAAATTCAACGCCGCTTTAATTGGCGAATCCACTATGATAATCGGGATAATTTTCTCTTCCCCAAAAAAGGGTGGAATATGTGGGCCGATTTTCAATGGGTCAAAGGCGTATCTGGAAGTCCTACTAATTATTACCAGTGGGATGTATCAGTAAGCCGCTATCAGGCTCTTTTTGAGAAAGGGGTGCTTGCTGCAAGAGTTGAGACAGGTTTTATTGATAACAGGACCGATAAACCGCCTCTCATTGTTATGTACCGGTTGGGAACAGAAACGACGGTTCGAGGGTGGTCTCAATCTATTGGACGGGAATTTAAAACTCCGGATGGACTCATAATTTATGCTGATTATGCGAAAATTCTGGCAAATATTGAGTTACGAATTGATCTTTTTAGAAATTTTGGGCTTGAATTTTTTGTGGATGCTGGCCGTTTGAATGAATCATTTACAGGATTGTGGGATCCTGAGAAATTTTACGTAAGCGCAGGACCGGGACTCATGTATTCAACCATCATTGGTCCTATTAGACTCGAATTCCCTTTTGTGGTTCAAGACCCTTCAGACGGATTTCATCGATGGGAGCAACCTGAAAAACACTTTCTTATTGCGCTTTTATTTGCTTTTTGATTTCTTTAATATTTGGAACATTTGCTTGAGGCTTAACTATAAAACGAAGATGTTCAAACTATAACATGATCGAGAGGAAAATTATGAGAAAAATATTACCACTATTGATGCTTTTACTGCTGTTTGCTGCTTCCTGCGACCATCGGAGTCCGGAACAAATACTTGAAGATGCTGAAGTAAACCTTACCCAAAACAAATTTGATGAAGCTGTTAAAGACTATGAAACATTTGTAAAAAAATATCCAGATCATCCAAAAGCAGCAGAAACTTCTTATCGAATTGCTGAAATCCACATGAACAGGCGACAAAATATTGATGATGCCATAAAGGCATTTCTAAATACGGCAGATGGTTACGAAAAAACAGAATATGGGGCAAAGGCGAAGTTTATGGCAGGTTTTCTTCTTGCAAATAATACAGATCGTCTTGATGAGGCTAAAAAAGTTTATGAAGATTTTTTAGATACGTATCCCGATCATGAATTACGAATGGCTGTAACATTTGAAATTGAAAATTTGGGGAAACCCCTTGAAAGTATTCCTCAATTAAAAACTATTCTTAATGAGAACAATCCTGAAAAACCTATAATTTTACAAAATGCCACTGAAAAATAAGATGGATTTTAACCTTCAAGTGCTTAATAAACGCATTCAAAAAGAAAGTGAATTTATTGAAAATATCCTGTCTGAATTACGAAAAGTTATTGTAGGTCAGGATAAAATGATTCGTCGGTTGTTAACAGGACTCTTGGCAGATGGACATATTCTTTTGGAAGGTGTGCCAGGACTTGCAAAAACCCTGACAGTGAATTCTTTAGCTAAAACAATTAATACCCTTTTTCACCGAATTCAATTTACTCCCGATCTGTTGCCTGCTGATTTGATAGGTACCTTAATATATAATCAAAAATCGTCAGGATTTGAAGTAAAAAAAGGTCCCATCTTTGCTAATATTATTCTTGCTGATGAAATTAATCGTTCACCAGCAAAGGTGCAATCTGCCCTCCTTGAAGCCATGCAAGAACGTCAGGTAACCATTGGTGATCATACGTATAAATTGGAAGAGCCCTTTTTGGTTTTAGCAACGCAAAATCCCATTGAACAAGAGGGAACATATCCCTTGCCTGAAGCTCAGGTTGACCGGTTTATGTTGAAAATTAAGGTAGATTATCCTTCAAAAGAGGAAGAACTTAAAATTCTTGCGTTAATGACAGGTTCTGAACTCCCTAAAGAAGTGAAAGCTGTGGTTACTCCATATCACATTCTTCAGGCAAAAGAAATTGTTCGGAGTATTTATGTGGATGAAAAAATTCACCACTATGTAACGGACATTGTTTTTGCAACAAGATATCCCGAAACGTATGGTTTGGATTCGTTAAAACCACTTATCGATTTTGGAGCATCCCCCCGGGCTTCTATAAACCTTGTAAATGCAGCTAAAGCAAATGCTTTTCTGGACCATCGAGGCTATGTAATTCCGGAAGATATTCAAGAATTGGGTGCCGATGTTTTACGCCATCGTATAATTCCCTCTTTTGAGGCTGAAGCCGAAGAAATTACTGTAGAAGATATGATCCAAAATATCTTTGAAGTTATTCCTGTCCCCTGATATATGTTATCAAGTGAAATATTAAAAAAAGTTAGACAAATTGAGATTCAAACTCGCCGGACGGTTAATGAAGTTTTTGCTGGTGAGTATAAATCGGTTTTTCGTGGACAAGGGATGGAATTTTCGGAAGTCCGTGAATACCAAATTGGTGATGATATCCGACAAATTGATTGGAATATTACTGCTCGTTTTTCCCATCCTTATGTTCGACTCATGCATGAAGAAAGAGAATTAACGGTTTATTTTGCTGTGGATATCTCTTCGTCAACACATTTTGGTACGGCTGAGCAATTTAAAAGTGAACTGGCGGCTGAAGTGTGCAGTGTACTCTCTTTTTCAGCAATTCGTAATGGGGATAAAGTGGGAATGGTAAGTTTTACCGATCAGATTGAAAAATATATCCCTCCTCGCAAAGGAAAATCTAATGCTATGCGGGTAATCCGCGAGATTCTTTTTGGAGAAAAAAAGGCTGGGAAAACGGATATCAATGGTTCCTTGGAATATCTTTTTAACGTGGCACGAAAAAAGAGTGTCATTTTTGTGGTCAGTGATTTTTATGAGACAACCTTTAATCAATCTCTAAAACCTTTGGCCAATAAACATGATGTTATTCTTCTCCACGTGGTTGATCCTCTTGACCGCTCATTACCCAACCTTGGGTTACTAACCTTTTCTGATGCAGAAACTGGAGAAACTTTAGTTGTTGATACATCAGATAAAACTCTACGAGAAAATTACACCCTGGCCTTTGCAGAACGATCACAAAACCTTGAGAAAATGGCAAAAAATGCTAAGGCCGATTTGATAACCCTCCATACTGACCAATCTTACCTTGAACCCCTTGCAAATTTTTTTAGAATGAGGGGGAAATTGTCTCATTGAAAAAATTTCTGAAAATATTTTTATTTTTCGCATTCATTCCTGGTTTATTTGCCCAAGCCATCACAACAACAGTAGAACCCGATAGTGGTTATATTGGGGATATTTTTACGGTTACCTATCGTATTACATTACCGGAAAAAGTCAGGATTACTGCGCCACCTTTTGAAAGATCCTTAGCCAATTTTAAACTGCTCTCTCAATCCTCCGATATTCACGTGGATAATAAAACATACACCCGTATCTATACCTTAACTCTTACTGCTCTTGATACAGGGACTCATGTTATTCCCCCCGTTGCGTTTACTATTCATCACGAAAACATGTTACCAGAAAAAAAAGATCCCTTCATTTTAGAAAGCGATGCAGTTCCCATAACCCTTTTATCGACCCTCTCTACCCTTGAAACCCCACCTGATATCTATAAGCCTCTCCCTATTTCTGTTTTCACGCGAAAACAAAAAATACTTTTACTTATTCTTGCTACCCTTCTTATTTTAGTTATTTTCTTTGGGTTCTTTCGAAAAAGGGCAATTCTTTCTTCCCGGCAAGAGAAAAATGCCATAACATCTCCCTATAAAGAGGCAATTCAAAGCCTGGATGCCCTTGAAAAAAAGTCTTATCCCCAAAAGAAAGCATGGAAAGCATTTTATGGAGACCTTACAACGATTTTGAAACACTATCTTGAGCGGACATTTTTTCTCCATCTTTCTGATTTACCAACAGCTGACTTAATTCCGCTTTTAAAAAATGAACTTTCTCACATTTGGACGGATGAAATAACAAACCTTTTACAATTCAGCGACCTGGTAAAATTTGCCCGTTATGAAACAAATCCTGAACAGTGCATGAGAGATTTGCAAATTGTCCGCGCGTGGTGCAAAAAAGTAGAAATGTCCCTTACTCCTCAAATATTTATGAAAGAAAATGAGAAATCTTCTTGATTTAATGATTTTTAATAATAAAATTACTATTCTAAAATAAGATGGAGATTGAATATGTCTAAAGTATGTGATATCTGTGGTAAAAGGCCGGTATACGGGAATAATGTGAGTCATGCCCATAATAAAACACGTCGTCGCTGGGAGCCTAATTTGCAAAAAATTCGTGTTGAGCAAAACGGCAGTGTAAAGCGTTTAAAAGTATGTACTGCGTGTATTAAATCAAATCGTGTAAAAAAAGTTATTTAGCATTGGGAAAAGAGTTTATCAACAAAAAAGGCTCGTTACGAGCCTTTTTTGTTGAGGTGAGAGTTCTCTGCAGTTATGGATCTTAGGGGTAAATGTTTGATTTATTCTTATACTTTCTAATCCATGCTGGCGTTTCAAAGTCGTCGAGATCAGGCGTAGAAAAGTCTGTAAAGAGTTTTTCTTGATTTTCAAGGGTGGAGGTGGCAACGACGTGTTTCTTATCATTATTTTTCTCTGATTGATCGGAGAGAATAAAGGTGGTTTGGTTATTTTCTTGGGGATAGTGTTTTGGTTTTGGCGATTCAGTGTGTGAAAGCTCTGGGCTTTCTGGTTGGTTTTCTTTATTGAATCCAGTGGCAATAACGGTTACTCGGATTTTATCAGAAAAAGTTTCATCCACAATCACCCCGAATATAATATTTGTATTTGTATCTTCACCGGCTTCCTGGTGGATAATTTCTGCGGCTTCATGAATTTCAGAGAGTTTCATATCTGGGCCGCCTGTAAAGTTGATCAAAATTCCTTTAGCGCCTTTAATGCTTACATTATCAAGGAGGGGACTCGAAATGGCCATAGAAGCAGCCATCACAGCACGTGAGGGTCCACTTGCTTCAGCAGTTCCAACAACAGCATCCCCCATATCTTTCACCACGGTTTTAATATCGGCAAAGTCGAGATTGATAATTCCGGTTTTGGTTATCAAATCTGAGATACCACTTGTTGCTTGATTTAAAATAGAATCTGCCGTTAAAAGTGCTTCTTCAATGCCTGTTTCGGAATTAACAATTTCAAGGAGTTTTTGATTTTTAATAACGATCAATGTATCTACGTATTTTTTTAGCTCAATTATTCCTTCTTGGGCATGTTTCATCCGGGTGGGACCTTCAAATAGAAACGGTTTTGTAACGATACCCACGGTAAGAGCACCGAGATTTCGGGCTATTTCAGCAATAATTGGTGAAGCACCTGTTCCCGTGCCTCCGCCCATTCCAGCTGTAATAAAAACTAAATCAACTCCCTCTAAAACTTTTGCAATCGTATCTTTGCTTTCTTCTGCAGCTTTACGCCCTGTTTCTGCAATTGCTCCTGCTCCCAAACCTCGGGTGTATTTACGACCTATTTGCAATTTTACGTCTGCCAAATTTGCATTCAGGGCTTGGGCATCGGTATTTATAGCAATAAATTCAACCCCCTTTAATTGATTTTGGATCATCCGGTTAATGGCATTTCCTCCGGCACCACCAACCCCAACGACTTTAATTTTTGCGCTTTGATCAAGGCTTTCATCGTATGTAATTAACATAACAACTCCTCGGGCTTAAAATAAGTTTTTTGCTATTTCTGAAAGCAATTTTTTTAATTTTCCCCATACCGTTGAATCACTGTCTTTTCGAGTAAGGATTAAATTGCTTTTTTTATCATTATTGCAATATAATAACCCAATAACAGTGGAATATTCTGGGCTATATTCAGTGGTTTCAAGGCCAGGTAAGCGAATAGGATATCCAATTTGGGCAGGGACATGAAATATTTTTTCACTTACTTGACATAATCCTTTTAACTGAGAACCGCCACCCGTAAAAACAATCCCCGCATGAAGCGTTTTTATATTGATATATTGACTGATTTTATCTCGAATCATGAGAAGAATTTCTTCCATTCGCGCTTCAACATACTGAGATAATTGATAGGAATTTAGTTGGATTTCTTTGTTGTTACTCAGGGAAGTGACTGTGATATTTTCAATGCCTGCCTTCTCAGCAAGTTCACAAGATGCCCAAGCATAAGATTTTTTGATGCGCTCTGCCTCTTGAAATGATGTTTGAAGGATTGACGCAATGTCTTTAGTAATAATGGATCCTCCATAACCAATAACTTCGGTATGTTTAACAAAACCATCTTTAAACACGGTAATATCTGTTGTACCGCCGCCAATATCCACAAGGGCAACACCTAACTCTTTTTGATCTTCTGACAAAATTGCCCTTGACGAAGCAAGAGGTTCTAAGACAATATTTTCTACATTCAAACCTGTCGATTGAACACTGCGGACAAGATTTTTCACGTTATTAATGGCAGCAGTAACAATATGAGCATTAACGGTAAGTCGGGACCCAGACATTTGAAGAGGATTTTTTACTCCCAATTGATCATCTACAATAAATTCCTGAGGAATAACATGAATGATTTCACGATCGACCCCAAGATTGATATTTTTTACAGATTCTAACGCATGATTGATATCACTTTCATCAACAGGAGAAGAGGCATCAGAACTATTGTTTTTGTGACTAATAGCCACAGTTGATGTAGAATCAAGGCTGCGAATGTGGTCACCTGCAATTCCAATAGAAACAGAAGATACCGTGACACCCGCATGTTTTTCTGCTTCTGCCATCGCTTTTATAATGGATTGCTTGATTTCTTCAATATCGATAACAACGCCACGTCTTAATCCTCGAGAGGAAGATTGCCCCATCCCCAAGATTTGATATTTTTTTTCGTAAGGATCATATTGGCCGATCATAGCACATATTTTTGTTGTACCAATATCAAGTCCTGTTGTAATTATTGGATGAGACATAAGGTTACCCTTTTGGTTTGACAATAACTTGTTTATCATAGCGGAGATCGATTTTTTCGTAGGCTTGTATTTTGCTTGGTGAAAGGTCTTTTTGTTCAATGAATGCATGAAGAATATGGATTTTCTTTTTTAGATCTGCATTTCCTAGATATATTTTTGGATAGCCTGTTTCGGATATTAAAATCCAGGTTTTCTCTTTTTCATCCCATGAAAGGTCATGAATAAGAAGATTTATTTTCGGATATTTTTTCCGTATCAGACTTATAATGCCAACGCCTTGTAAAATAAGGGGATTGTGGACAGGATTTCCAAAATCTGTTGTGATAAGGGATGGAATTCCTGTAAGCAGAGGGATATCTCCTTTACTCCGAGGGGCTGGTAAAAGAATTCCCTGCGTATCAACCGAATAGCTCTCTTTAATTTTCATAAGCAATATGGGTGTTCGCTCATGAATCTCTATAACCAGTCGATCAGGAAGGCGTTTATATACAACTGCCTGGCGAATGTAGGGCTCTTTTTCCAAACGAGCTGAAATATCAGTGATAGACAAAGATAAAATATCTTCACCCAGCAATACGCCAGATAAGTAAATAATTTCTTCTTCAGTGAGTTCATAATTGCCGGTAACAATTATTTTATTCAGATTAAAAATATTTTGATATTTAGCATAAAGAATAGAAGCCATCATAAGGAGAATAAGGCCTGTTATAAGAATGAGAGAAGGAATTCTGAGGTTTTTTTTGTTTTTATATGTCATGAGCTTTCCGGAGTAATTTTTGCACAAACTTCTCAAAATAGGAGGAAAGATTTCCAGCTCCCATTGCCAGAACAACCATGTTGGGCTGGAGCAAAGGAAGAAGGATTGATTCCAATGCCTGAATATCCTCAAGATAAAAAACAGGTTTTTGTATAGCATCGGCAATTAATCGTCCACTTATACCGGGTAAGGGTTTTTCTCGGGCAGGATAAATATCAGTAACGATAACCTCATCACTTTCAGAAAGGGCTTCTGCAAAATCCTGGGCAAAATCCCGGGTACGCGTATAAAGATGGGGTTGAAAAATAGATAGGACTTTTCGATCAGGCCATTGATCTCGAGTTGCTCGCAGGGTCTGACGAATTTCAGTTGGGTGATGAGCATAATCATCGATAAAGGTTATGCTGTCTACATGTCCCTTTACATCAAAGCGGCGCTCTACCCCTTGATACGCCTTGAGTCCCTTTTGAATATCAGAAACGTTTATCTCAGCCCATAATCCCAAGGTTGCAACAGCAGCTGCATTTTGGACAAAGTGCTTTCCGGGAAGTGTTAACGTAAAGGGACCTGATTTTTTATTGTGATAGGTTAGAAAAAAACGGGACTCCCCGTGTTCAAAAGTATAGTCTGTAATTATGTAGTCAGCTTCCGAATTAAATCCGTATGTAAGACAAGTGGATGAAATATCCGGAAGAATTTTCTGGATGTGAGGATTGTCCAAACACACAACGAGGCATCCCCAAAAGGGGATACAATTACAAAATTGAAGAAATGCTTCCTTTATATCGTTGATATCCTTATAAATGTCGAGATGATCTGAATCGATAGAGGTAACAATTCCCATGGCAGGTTCAAGGTATAAAAAGGTTCGATCGTATTCATCGGCTTCAAGGACAAGCCAAGGGGTGTTACCAATCCGTGAATTTGAATGGTGTACTTTATCGATTCCTCCAATGATTGCTGTGGGATCACAATGTGCTTCGGTAAGGACTGATACAAGCATAGAGGATGTGCTAGTTTTTCCATGAGTACCTGCAACACCAACAGAAAAATGTTTCAGCTTTACAATTTCCCGAAGCATCGTTGGCCGTTTAATGACAGGAATTTTTCGTTTAATTGCTTCTAGGAGTTCAGGATTATCTGCTTTTACGGCACTGCTATAGACTATTAATTGAGCATCTTGAATGTTCTGAGGGGCATGACCTATTGAAACACGAATCCCCATGGCTTGAAGATGGGCTGTAATAGGAGAGAAAGCTATATCAGAGCCAGAGAGTTTAAATCCCAGGGCATGGAGAAATTCGGCGATGCTGCTCATCCCAATACCACCAATACCAATGATGTGAATTTTTTCCAGATGTCCAAAAAGTGTTTTCACAACGATAGGTCCTCAAGAATTGTTTTTGCAATGATCTCAGCGCCATCTAAAACTTTTTTAGGAAAATTATTTTTTATCTCTTCCAAAATATGAGGATTTTCGATGAGATGTCGGACAGTTTTATCGAGAGTTCCTTGTGGAAACTGATCTTCAGTAATAACAATAGCCATATTCCTTTTTTCAAACGCTTTTGTATTATAATATTGGTGATTAGCTGCTGCAGAGGGCAATGGGATAAGGATAGCAGGCTTCTTGACAAATTCTAATTCTGCAAGAGTAAGAGCACCTGCCCGACAAATAATAAAATCTGACGCTGAATACGCAATACCCATCTCGTCAATGAAAGGTCTGAGATGAATATTTTCAGTTGTTTTTAAAGACTTTTTTACCCAATCAAAATTATTTTTACCTGTTTGCCAAAGTA
>JAQUPD010000018.1 GCA_028716785.1 Fidelibacterota bacterium | reverse complement strand
CTGTGAGAATTTTGTTTGACGAAAATGTAAACAGAACTCTCCCAAACCAATAAATAACTATTATACGTTTTGTTAAAAAAAGAAAAGTGGGAAACTTTCTACATGAAGGGCAAAGTGTATAATTATTGAGCGATTATCGTATTGAATACTATTTTAATTCTTTTATGTTTATATGGATTTATGTTAGCCATTTTTATTTATTAAATTAAAAAGAATTTGATACGTATCTTTTTAACGCCCCTATATAATATATCCCCTAAAATATGATTGTTTTTTTTGGTGAAATTCTGTATGACTGTTTTCCTACTATCGTCGTATTGGTAGGAACCTTTTAATGTAGCGGCGCATGTATTTTTTGGGGCTTGAAATGATCTTTATTAGTCGGGTAAGGTGCTATGAAAAGGAAAGAAAACTTCGCCCGTATGTTTTATCCTTTAAGCTCAAAGCTGATGATATTCAGGAAGATCCCACCCATCCTACAGGGAAAGTAAATATTACTCTGGACAAGCAAGGATATGCACACTTTGTAATACATAAGCGTGTAGCCTACGATTTTTTGGAAGTAATACCCAAAGCTTTACACCATGTTGCGAAAGTCGATTTAATTTATATTGGGACACTTATGCAACGAACACTGCGGCGAGTTTAAAACAGTCCACTCATTACTAAACCAACGTAAACTTTCTTCTCACGTTTTATATGATATTAATCTTCGCCCTGCGTGTTATACGGAAAATGTATTCGTAAAGCACTTATTGTCACAGATATTTTTAAGCTAAACTGGGAGGAACTTTTTACACGATTAATCGAGGATAAAACAGTATCGGATGACTATTCTCAGCCGATTGGAAAATTAAGGGATACGTGTAGGAATGTCCGAATTCAATGTGTAGGAAGAAAGTATATTCGAAAAGAATTACAGTGGCCTTCTCTTTCAGAAGATACGAACAAGGTTATGAAGTTTATTAAGAAAGAAAATGATATTTCTGATATTGTTTATGGACATTATACAAATGGGGGATATATTGCTTTGGAGCTTGCCATGATGCTTAGAGTCCCCCTTTTTTATGGGTCATTCACTAAGACGGTCCAAACGTGCGAAACTTCTTAATTAGGGAATGAAAAAAGAGGAAATTATTCGAAAATATAAAATTGATCATCGGATTGCTGTTGAAGGGAATATTTTAAACCATATAGATCTTGTTATTGCTAACACATGCCTTTTTTGATGCGTGTGAAAAGGACGCAAATCTCTGGGATATCATTTCAAAAAATGGTATCAAACGGGTCAGGACTAATTTTACTTGGGATTTATACAGTAAAAAACTTATTAATTTAGCAAAATTCTATGGTTTCTGGCGGCTTCAGAATCTGTAAAAGGAAAAGAAAAACTCAATCTATATACTGATTTAATCTATCATTTTCTCTTGCGCCAGCGTGCTATAGAAAATAAATAATTGGCAACCATTAATAAAGTATTGTTAATTCGTTAAGAAGGGTTTCTGCTTTTTCGACATCCTTTAAGAGTAATAAAAGAAATCGGATATCCACAGAAATTGCACGGGTAAGATCATCATCATAGATCCAATCACTTGTTATTGCTTCATAGTTTTCATCAAAGGCTAATCCCACTAAATTTCCTTTTTTATCCAGAACGGCACTGCCAGAATTCCCATTTGTTATGTCCACATCATGGAGAAAATTAACAGGGAAATCGTGAAGGCGTTCATCATAATAAGGACGGGTATTGGGGGTTACTTGAATTTCTTTTAGGGCATCTGGCACATAGAAAGGATATTTTCCCTGATCTTTTTCATAAAGTCCAGTAAGCGTTGTAAAAGGGTTATACCAGATGGCATCTGCTGGGGAGTAACCTTTGATATGACCATAGGTATAGCGTAGGGTTCCATTTGCATCGGGATAAAGGGGCTTATTAGAACTTCTTATAAGTGCATCGAAATAACGTGGCATAAGAACCATTTTTTCACCAGCGCGCTTCTTATCTTCCTGTCTAAATTTTTCTGCTTGTGTTTCTAACATCAGTCCAAATGAAATTAAAGGATCTTGAAGGGAGTTAAAGGCGTCAGCGGGAAGATTTAGAAGACTTACTTGATATTCTGGATCTGCAAGCTTTGAATTTTTGTAAAGAGAATCGACAAAGGCTGAAACTGCTTGAGGGAGCCATTCGTTGGGGATGTCTGAAAAGAGAGAATCAAGAAAAGGGAATCGCTCATTTTCAGGTGCCTGTAAAGACGCAAGAAGATGATGGTTGAGTAACAGTTTATCTAGGATTTCTTCATAGGAAGCCATAGAATACATGAGTCTTTGCTTTAATGCGTCATAATCTCGAGCTTGATAACCCCGACTGCGTTCGAGATCGGGCTTCTGCTTTTCATTATTCCAGCGACAAATCATTGAGGCGTTTGATACCAAGCGAGGATCTTGTTGCAACGTATTAAAGCGTTTCCGATAGAAGTAGGAAGCTTCATACTCTGTTTGAAGGCTATCCAGTTGCTGTAGAATTTGGTCGATTTTCATGTGTAATGGGGAATTTTCAAGCAGTTCTTTTTCCAGAGCAATTTTTTCTGCAATGATATCTTTCTTTTTGAGTCCATCCAACATTCCCTCATATTTTTTCTTATAGTTATTTAATCCTTTAATCCGGGAAGCAAACTTTAATGCTTTTTCTGGATCATTTACTGATAAAGAGTCCATTAATCCAATTAAAAAGGTATCATGTTGAATTTCTGCAGGATATTCTACAGTTAAAGTAAAAGCCGCTTCCCTTGCGGTAAGGTATCTCTGTGTTCGACCAGGATAGCCCAAAACCATGGTAAAATCACCAGGCTGAAGTCCTTTTGCAGAAAGTGTGAGGTATTTTTTGGGATGATACGGGACGTTTTGAGGATCAAATTCTGCAGGATTATTTAAAGAATCAGCATAGACGCGCAAAAGGGTAAAATCGGCAGTATGACGTGGCCACATCCAATTATCAATATTTCCACCAAACTCACCCAGTGCTCGGGGGGGTGTATAAACGAGACGCACATCCTTAAATTCCAACCGACGGATTAAATAATAGGATTTTCCATGATAAAAAGAGTGAACAAGAATTTTTTCATTTACTTTTTCTTCCCTCGCAATGACTCGTTTTATACGATATTCCACAGAATCATATCTTGCCACAGGATCCATCTCATCCGAAAGTGCGTGTAAAATTTCATCACTGATATCTTCAAATGAAATAGTAATAGCTGCCTTAAAATTGGGAATATGCCGTTCTTCATTACGCGATTGGGCTAAAAATCCATTTTCTAAAATGTTATCTTCCAGAGTACTTACTTGTTGAATGCCACTAAAAGCAACATGGTGGTTTGTTAAAAGGAGTCCTTCTGAAGAAATAAATGAAGAAGATGAGCCATTTAAATTGACAATTCCTGCTGCAATTTCTGGATACCCCGTCTCTTTATCGAGAGATACACGCATCCGAAGTCCTGCCTTACGCATTTCTTTAAGCGGTAAATCGTTCAGTAAATACATTCCTTCGTCAGCCACTGATAAGTGTGTGACCGTTAAAAGACTGATGAGAAAAAAAATGAGTTTTTTCATGATTACTCCATCCAGATAATGTGATGTTATTATTTCTTTATAGAAAGGTTAAAGAGCATCTCTCGTATCAAGTCACGGTGTAATGCCCCAATTTAAGAATCAAAAAGGTAACCATTAAGCTGTCCAACCTTACGATAATTTCCTCTCTTTTTCAGTTTTTTGAAGATATGAATCTTTCTCGAAGGTTCTTTTGGTTGGTGTAAGAATTGTTAAAGAAAATTCTTCACTTTCAAGGAACGTATCAGGCAATAAGTTATCTATAAAATACGCGAGAGCATTTTATCACATATTTCCAAAATAAACGTCCGAATGGAGGCATTGGTCAAAACCGAAAATCCCTTTTGGGCGTTTTTCGTTTTCTCTTTTGCTAATCTTTTTGCCTGTAACATAACGAGTTCAGAAGTCAAATCGGCGTAGATGGCTTGAAACGTTTCTTGTGTGCGTTCCTGTGGAAGGTCACCAAAATGCTCTTCATAAAGTAAATAAGGAAGTGTCATTTTATCAGCTAAAAAATCAGCTCCTATAGGTTTCCCAGTAATGTTTTCATTTCCCATTACATCCAACATATCATCAATCAGTTGAAAGGCTATTCCCAGCATCAATCCGGCATCACTTAAGACCTGTTGCATAGATTCTGAAGCACCGGCTAAAAAAGCACCAGACACACAGGCACTTCGGAATAACATGGCTGTTTTAGACGTGATAATATTTAAATATTCCGTAAAAGTTAATGTTTTGGGATTGATCATTTCTTCAAGAAGTTGGCCTTCAGCCATGTGTCGTAAATCGGTAATAATTTTTTGGACGAGATTTTTCGGTAAAGTAGACGCAAGGGCATAGGCTACAACAAAGAGGTAATCTCCTGCTAATACAGCAGGTGGAATTCCATGTTGGGCATAGATTGTTGGAGCTCCTCGCCGAAGTTTAGATTGATCAATTAAATCATCATGAATAAGCGTTGCCGTGTGAATCAGTTCCAGGGATGCTCCGGCATGGTAAGCTTGCTGAACAGCCTCTTCAGCACCATCTAAACCCCGGAAAACTGTCATCAAAATGAGAGGCCGAATCCGTTTTCCCCCATTAAGAATAAGGGTTGAAATCATAGAATTCATAAGAGGGTTTGAAGACTGACCCTCTTCACGTATCATGGTCTCTATGTTTCTTAAATCCTTCCGTAAAAGAGGTGGAAGATGAAACTTTCCTGGAAAAAACGGAATGTGCGCCTGTTTCATAAAATTAATTTATTAAATCCATCCTGAGAAACAAACTGGAACACCAAAGAGGAGTAAAATTCTATCTCAAACAAGAATCATGATAAATCGAAAGGGAAAAAATATCCTCCAGAGTGATTTTTAATATAGGATGTGAATGTTTTTTCCTAATTCTTATTCCTTTCACTATTACGTTTCTTGTCGACATGAAACCCTATTTTGTCTGTTAAAAAGAATGGTTTTTATGTACGCATTGAAAATAATATAAATACTAAATTTTAATACTGTATAAAGCAAACGCTCTCAGGTAGTAGCGATTTTTTGGTTGAATTTTCTGGTGTATATTTAGAAGAAGGGATAGAATTAATAGAAGCCATCTTTTGAATAAATGATTATATTTTTCATATAAATGTATGATATCCACGGGGTGAAACATGAAACGTGTCTTTAAAGGGTGTTTGTGGGTGACGGGACTTATTCTTTTAACGGCCTGTTTGCAACGTATTGTAGAGCCCCCTATGGCTCAGCAGATTGAAAAAAAGGTGGAAGTCTTTGGTGACACCCGTGTTGATTATTATGATTGGCTGAAAGATAAAAGTGATTCAAACGTTATTGCCTATCTTGAGGCAGAAAATGCCTATGCCGATTATATACTAAAAGACACCAAAGGACTGCAGAAAAAATTGTATAAAGAAATGATAAAGCGGATTCCTGAGACGGATATATCTGTCCCTGTAAAATACGATACCTATTACTATTATTATCGTCATGAAAAAGGGAAACAGTATCCCATCTATTGTCGAAAAAAAGCATCCCTTGAAAATCCTGAAGAAGAAGTCTATTTTGATGCCAACACGCGAGCTCAAGAGAGCAATTTTTACGCGTTAAATCTCCTGACAATCACACCCAATCACGAAATTCTTGCTTTTTCAGAAGATCGTAAGGGGAATGAAGTATATACCCTTCGTTTCAAGGATCTACAAGACGATACGTTTTATCCGGAAGTAATTGATAGTGTAGCATCTGGTGTGTGGTCAACAGATAATAAAACATTTTATTATTCAACGGTGGATTATACGTATCGTCCATGGCGGGTTTACAAACATGTGTTAGGGACGTCTCCGTCTGAAGATGTTCTTCTTTTTGAAGAACCTGAGATGGCTTTTTATGTCGATATAAGTCAGTCTAAAGATAAACAATACCTCTTTGTTACCTCTGCAAGTAGCATTACCTCGGAAGTTTTCTTTTTGAAAATGTCAATATCCAATAGTCCTTTAACATGTTTTTCTCCACGGGAAGAAAGCGTGGAATATTATCTTGAACATCATGATGGATTCTTTTATATCCATACCAATAGGGGAAATCAGAAAAATTTTGTTATACTTTGTCAGCCTGTATCTTCTCCTGCCTTTACAGACATCCTTTCAATTTATGGTCACAATCGAGAGGCTAAAATTACAGGATTTGAAGTTTTTAAGGATTTTCTTGCAGTTTATCGCACAGGCAATGCCCGTGCCATGATTGATATTTATTCTTTTAAGGATAAGCAAGCCTATACTATTAACTTTCCTGAAGAAACCTATACTGCCCAAGGAACAGGCAATCCCATGTTTGACACAGAGAAACTTCGAATCTATTATACATCGCTTCTTACACCGGAAACGATTTATGATTATGATATTGAAACAAAGACATTAAACATCCTCAAGCAGAAAGAAGTGAAAGGTGGCTGGAATCAGGAAAATTATGAAACATCACTTCTCTGGGTAAAAGCCAGGGATGGTGCTGAAATTCCTGTTTCTGTTGTTTACAAAAAAGGATTTAAAAAAGATGGTTCTCATCCTCTTTATTTGTATGGATACGGGTCTTATGGGATGACCATGACCCCCTATTTTTCCTATGTTCGCTGGAGTCTGATAGATCGAGGTTTTGTCTACGCCATTGCCCATATTCGAGGTGGCGGCGCAAGGGGTGAATACTGGTATGAAGAGGGTAAACTTTTAAAAAAGAAAAATACATTTACTGATTTTATTGATGTGGCAGAATATTTTATTCGTGAAAAGTACACGATACCTGAAAAATTGGTAATCTCAGGAGGAAGCGCTGGGGGATTGCTTATGGGTAGTGTGATAAATATGCGTCCAGACCTTTTTGGTATAGTTGTTGCTAGTGTTCCCTTTGTGGATGTGCTCAATACAATGTCTGATCCAACCTTACCACTTACCGTGATTGAATATGATGAATGGGGGAATCCTGGTATTGAGGAATATTATTATTATATCAAAAGCTATTGTCCCTATACCAATGTGGAAGCGAAAGCATATCCCTCCATGATGATTACAGCAGGACTCAATGATTCCAGAGTTTCTTATGCTGAACCTGCCAAATGGACAGCCAAACTTCGTGGGATGAAAACTGATAAGAATCCGCTTATTTTAAGGACAAACATGGGAGCAGGTCATGGTGGTGCATCAGGGCGATATGATGCCTATAAAGAGATTGCTGAAGAATATGCGTTTATTCTTGGTGTTATTAGTGGCGACCTGAAAAATGAGGATAATCAATTCTAAAAGTCTATCATAATGTGCTAGATTTCAAAAGGAACCCGGAAAGGGCTTTGTATTGGGTTTTATGAAATACAAGAGGGAGGATTAGAAAGGAATCAATGAAAATTTTTGTTACAGGCACGGCCGGATTTATTGGATTCCATCTTACAAGGTATCTTCTGGAAAAAGGTTATGATGTTACTGGATTGGATAATGTAAATGAATACTATGATGTTTCCTTGAAATATGCTCGTTTACAGGAACTGGGACTTAATATATCTTTGGCGCAAAAAACATCACGGCAATTTTCTATTAAACATGGGCACTTACACTTTTATCGGGGTGATTTACAGGATAAAGACCTGTTATTCCGACTCTTTCAAGAAAACGCCTTCGACATGGTTGTTCATTTAGCGGCTCAAGTAGGTGTCCGTTACAGTCTGGATCACCCTCAAACTTATGTGGATAGCAATGTTACAGGATTTTTGAATCTTCTGGAAGCATGTCGGAACTATCCTGTTTCACACCTTATTTATGCAAGCTCTTCCAGCGTGTATGGATTAAATACGCATTTTCCTTATTCTGAAAAAGACCGAACGGATCAGCCTGCCAGTTTATATGCTGCTACAAAAAAGGCAGATGAATTGCTTGCTCATACCTATAGTCATCTTTTTTCAATTCCTATAACGGGACTCCGATTTTTTACGGTTTATGGGCCATGGGGCCGCCCCGACATGGCATTTTTTAAATTCACCGATGCTATTCTCAAGGGAAAACCTCTTGATGTATACAATTATGGGAAAATGGCTCGAGATTTTACCTACATTGATGATATTCTTGATGGAATGGTTAGAATCATGGAAATGTCTCCACCAACAGGGAATCTACCGTGTGTCATATATAATATTGGAAATGGGAATGCCGTTAATCTTATGGATTTTATTCGTGCTATTGAGAATGCCTGTGGGCGAAAAGCAGTGATAAACTATAAAAAGATGCAACCAGGTGACGTGCTAAAAACACATGCCGATATTTCAGCCCTTCAGTTGAAGTGTGGCTATAATCCCTCTACCAATGTAGAAACAGGCATGAAAAAATTTGTTGCCTGGTATAAACACTATTATCATCAATAAAAGAGAATTTCTACATGTGAGATTTGTTTAAGCGCATTTAGGGGACAAGCAATTTTGTGTAAAGGAAGAGGGAAATAGCAAAAATTGCGGCAAGGACAAGTGCCCTCAGGAGTCCTGCTTTTACATTACGATACATTCCACTTTTTCGAGGAATTTCCTGAGAATTCATAGCGTCTCCTTATCTTGCATAAAATATACAAAATTATTTAAGAAGAATGTGTGATCGACATCAATCTTTTTCTAAGCCAAATTAATCAGGAAAAAATAGAGGAATTGTGCAATAAAAATATGCATAGGAATCAGTTGTTTATTTTTGATAGGAGGAAAATATCGAAGGAAGGGATATGAAAAAATAAATCCAAAGGCAAACCATGCCACATAATTTTGCCAGTGAACAGTATAAGCTTGCCAATACCAAAAGCCAAGTGCTTGTGCAGCGGGTTCCATCACACTATCAAAACCTGTCATAAGAAAAGTCGCAAAGAAAGCTCGAAGTGTCCAGGTGTATTTTGATAAGAAAAGATTGGAAAGCTGAACAGCACCATACGCTAAATTAAGCCAAGTAAGTCCAACAACAAAAGGGACACCAAAAATACGGGGTGAAAGGACGTCTGTATAGGCATAGTGCCCAAAAAGAATGCCCGTTTTAACGCCCACAATTTCAATAACTAACGCTGTAACAAAAACAATACCTGTCCAGATTAGAAAAATTCTAAGAAGAGGAGTCCCACTGTAAAGGGTTAAAAAGTATATTATATTTATAGAAAAAAGTAAAAAAAGAAAAGGGACATATAGAGATTGACTTATTTTATAGGACAAACCTGCAAGATGCCAAATGCCACCCAATATCGTGATGACATAAATGAAAAGAATTAATCCGTATTTTTCTAAAAAGGTTTTAATCATGTGTCTCTCTTTTGTTAATCTTATAATCTTTCCAAAGAATGGTTCCCTATGATAACGCTGCAAAGAATGTATGATAGTTCATTTACTGCTTTTTCCTCTTCAATACTTTGATAATAGAGGATTCATAAACTGTCTAAATTCGTAGCCTGGTAGAGGATGTTTTGACGTCCAATCTCTATAAGCAGGGGAAAATAATTCGTTTTAACGGATGGTTTTTCATGGTTTTCCCTTATTCCTCATATTTAAACGTATGAAAAAAATATGAAAAAAAGGAACAACTCAAAGAATTTTGATGAAAAATTTTGAAAAAGAATATAATATCAAGCAATTGTTCTTCGAATTTTCTATTATTATATTGACGTGTAAAGAGAACAATCATTTTTTGAAACAATGCTTGTATCATCTCATATAATTCTTGACAAGGATTGTTCACTTTGCTAAAATCCTACCCGCATACTTAAAACATGGTATACTATTCAAACGTTTTGAGTGGAATCGAATATCAATCATTTAAAAGATGAAGGATCTTTCTGTGAAAACAAATAATCAAGCCAGCAATGCTGACATTGGCATGTATCGTATCTCAGAATTGCAGGAAAAAACACTGAAACAGCTTCAGACAATTGCTGCAGACTTAGAAGTCCCCGGTGCACAAACCATGAAAAAAAAGGACTTAATATTTAAGATTTTGGAAGCTCAAGCTGAGCGTGCTGGATATATTTTTGAAGAAGGTGTTTTGGAAGTTCTTCCCGATGGCTATGGCTTTCTTCGAAGTAGCCGATTTAATTATTTAAGTAGTCCTTATGACCTCTATGTATCTCCCTCTCAGATTAAGCGATTTGCTTTAAAGACGGGACACATTATTAGTGGTCTTGTTCGTCCGCCGAAGGATAATGAACGATTTTTTGCTTTGCTTAAAGTGGTCTCTATCAATTATGAGGATCCTGAAAAGGCTAAAATGAGTCGTTCTTTTGATACTCTTACACCTCTTTACCCTAATGAGAGATTAACCCTTGAACGGGATTCCAGAGATTATTCCACCCGAATTATGGATCTTTTATCGCCTATTGGAAAGGGTCAGCGAGGACTCATCGTGGCTCAACCAAAAACGGGAAAGACAATTCTGTTGCAGAAAATTGCCAACAGTATCCTTGCCAATCATCCAGAGGTTATGCTTATTGTTCTTCTTATTGATGAACGGCCCGAAGAAGTTACAGACATGCAACGGAATGTTGATGCAGAAGTAGTGAGTTCAACCTTTGATGAACCGCCGGAACAACATGTTCAAGTTGCTGAGATGGTTCTGCAAAAAGCACGAAGGATGGTGGAATTTGGTCAGGATGTTGTAATTCTTCTCGATTCTATTACTCGCTTAGCTCGAGCCCACAATGCCGTGGTTCCCCATTCAGGAAAAATTCTATCTGGAGGCATTGATAGCAATGCCCTGCATCGACCTAAGAGATTTTTTGGCGCAGCCCGGAATATTGAAGAAGGAGGTAGTCTCACTATTATTGCAACAGCCCTCATCGATACAGGAAGCCGTATGGATGACGTGATTTTTGAGGAATTTAAGGGGACTGGGAATATGGAACTGGTTCTGGATCGTCGTCTTAGTGATCGCCGTATTTTTCCTGCTATCGATATTAACCGCTCGGGAACCCGCAAAGAAGAATTATTGATGTCTAAAGCAGAATTATCCCGGGTTTGGATTCTCAGAAAATTTCTGAATGAAATGTCCCCCGTAGAAGCCATGGAATTTCTTTTGGATAAAATGACAGCCTCCCGGACAAATAAAGATTTCCTTCGCAACATGAACTCCTGATTTAAGATTCTCATGGAGCTAAGTGCCTACCTTCTAACCTTAGATAAGCCCTTTACGTATGATGCCTATACGCTGAGGAACGAAGTTCTGACAAGTTCTCTTAATACTGAAATATGTTCTTTTATCGATGGAGAAAACAGGTGGAAGGTACAATACCCACGCATACATTTTACACTTTTGGATGAAAAACCTATGATCGTTAGCATGAATGAAGCCATAGAAACAACAGATTCTTTTGTGAACCAATGGGATGCCTTTCAGATTAAAGGACAAACCTGGCACATTCAATCAGTTGAAATATTCCACGATTATACGCGTTTTGAAAAAACAAACGCCCAGTACATCTACCGTTTTTTAACACCGTGGATTGGTCTTAATCGTCAAAATTTCGTTCACTATAAATACTTGTATGCCTGGGAACGGACAGCTTTTTTGAATAAAATGCTGTCACAAAACATTCTTTTTTTGATGAATGATTTTGGTTATCAACTCACCTTTAAAATTTCGTGTAAAATTCGACTCCATGGCTTAACACCGACACAGCATCCCGAAATAAGCATGGGGTATTTTACAGGAGGATTTCAATCGAATATCTATTTACCCGATTATCTTGCTATGGGATGTGGCATCAGCCGAGGATTTGGAACAATTTTTTGTTGTGATAAATCACATCCTTCTAAACAAAGTGATATTCCCTCACTCGAGGAATAAACACGATCTTTTATAAACCTTTTATAAAGAGCAGGAGTATGTATACGTGTCGCGAATAAATGCCTATTTTGTACTTAGTAGACCCATCAATCTTTTTCTCAGTGCTATAACGGCTTTGATAACAGCTACTTTTTTTATTCCCTTCCCCTCATGGTATAAAGTTGCTGTCGCGCTTTTTGCCGTTGTTTTTTTAAACGCGGGGGCAAATGCTGTAAATGATCTTTATGATGAAGCCATTGATCGAATAAACCGTCCCAATCGTCCCCTCCCTTCTGGAAAACTTTCCCCAAAAAATGTCCGCATTTTTGCAATCATAACGTTTGTCCTTGGAAATTTATCAGCTCTCTTCGCCGGCTGGATTTCCTTTATCATTGCTGCTGTTATCGCCACCCCTCTAATGATTTTTTACTCACTATATTTTAAACGAACTCCCTTTATGGGGAATTTTGTTATTGCTGTAATTTTAGGTCTTGCCTTTATTTTCTGTAGTGCCACATATGGGGATATGAGTCGCGGTATTACTCCGGCACTTTTGGCCTTTTTTTATACGTTGATACGAGAAATTATTAAGGACCTTGAAGACATGAAAGGCGATCGTGCTGGCGGTGCTCGTACGCTGCCTCTTTTACTTGGCGAAAAAAAGACGCGCATCATCACGGCTCTGCTTCTTATATTTCTTGTCGTTATTCTTCCCTTTCCCGTGCACTTATCCTTTTATTCTACTGCGTATTTAAAGGTGGTTCTTCCCTTTGTTGGACTCCCTCTTTTGGGGATTGCTGTCTGGCTTTTTGTGCCTCGTGAAAATTTTAATTACGGTTTCTTGTCTCAAATTCTGAAAATTGATATGTTTGCAGGGTTGGCAGCTATTTATGCCGGCGTGCATTTTTGAACGTGATGATAAGGAAATATGATGCCCAATTTTGTTCATCTTCATACTCACAGCGATTATAGTCTTCTTGATGGTGCCCAAAAAATATCGCACCTAGTAGAACGAACAGCGGAGCTTGGAATGCCTGCTGTTGCTTTAACAGACCACGGCGTTTTATACGGTGCTATTGAATTTTATGAAGCGTGTAAAAAACATAAAATTAAACCAATTATTGGGTGTGAAATTTATGTAGCTGAAGGTTCACGATTTGACCGTAAAACCGTTCGGGGAGAAGGAACGGGTAATACTCATCTCATTCTTTTAGCTATGAATAATACAGGCTATAAAAACTTGGTAAAATTGGTTTCTTTAGGATTTACAGAAGGATTTTATTATCGGCCTCGGGTGGATTTAGAACTTTTAAAACGCTATCAAGAAGGATTAATTGCGACTTCAGCATGCTTAAAGGGTTCTGTTGCTGAATTGGCAATCAAACAAGGATATGATGCTGCTAAAAATGCCGCCTTAATCTATGCTGCTATTTTTCCTGATCGCTTTTATTTGGAACTTCAACGACATGGTACTGAAGAAGAAGCTATTGCCAATGAAATCCTCCTTCAAATTCATCAAGAAACAGGATTACCACTTGTCTGTGCAAATGATGTCCATTATAATAAAAAAGAAGAAGCAGCATCTCACGATGTTCTCCTTTGCATTGGAATGGGAAAACTTTTGCATGATCAAAATCGATTAAAATACAGGGGGGATAGTTTTTATTTGAAATCTCAGGAAGAAATGGCAGACCTGTTTTCTGATATTCCTGAGGCGCTAGAAAATACGCTTAAAATTGCTGAACAGTGCAATGTGTCCCTAAAATTTGGGGAATATCACATGCCTAAATTTCCTATTCCTGAGGATATCCCAGGAAAAGATCCTTCTATATATCTAAAGCAATTGAGTGAAGAGGGACTTCTTAAAAAGTTTCCAGATGGAAAAATTCCAGAGAAATATCAAAACCGGCTGGATTATGAATTGAGTGTGATTAACACCATGAAATTCCCCGGTTATTTTTTAATCACACAGGATTTTATGCGCTATGCTAGAGAACATGATATTCCTGTAGGACCTGGCCGGGGATCTGCAGCTGGGAGCCTTGTGGCTTATGCGCTGGGAATTACTTCGATTGATCCTTTGAAATATGATTTGCTCTTTGAACGATTCCTCAATCCACGACGTGTCAATATGCCCGATATTGATACAGACTTTTGTTATGAAAGGCGGGGCGAAATTATTGAGTATATCCGAAAACGATATGGAGCGTCCAGTGTTTCTCAAATCATTACATTTGGTACACTTAAAGCGAAGGGACTTGTTCGGGATATTGCCAGAGTGTTAGGAATGACTTATGCAGAAGGGGATCGAATTGCTAAATTGATTCCGGATGATTTGGGAATGACACTTGAAAAAGCAGAAGAACTCTCCGAAGATCTTCGGAATCTTATTAACAGCGATAAACGCTACCAAATTCTTTGGGGCCATGCAAAGGTATTACAAGGTATGAATCGCCATTTTGGAGTCCATGCCGCTGGCGTTGTTATTGCCCCTGGCGATTTAACCGATTACATGATACCAGTAGCCCTGAATAATAATGGCGAACTTATCACCCAGTATGATATGAAATCTGTGGAGAAGGCTGGTATCATCAAAATGGATTTTTTGGGGCTTCGCACACTTACAGTGATAAATCATGCAGTAAACATGATAAAAGCAAAAGGCATAGAGCTTGATATTGATACCATTGCCCAGGATGATAAAGAAACATTCCGCCTTTTTTGTGAAGGGAAAACTCACGGTATTTTTCAGTTTGAATCCCCAGGGATGCGAGAATACCTTCGGAAACTAAAACCATCCCATATCAATGATCTTATTGCCATGAATGCCCTTTACCGGCCAGGTCCTATTGAAAATATCCCTGCCTTTATTTCCCGAAAAAATGGCATTGAAAAAGTTTCTTATCTTCACCCCCTCTTGGAACCAATTTTAAAGGATACCTATGGAATTATCGTTTATCAAGAACAGGTGATGCAAATTGCCTCTGAAATTGGAGGGTTTGATTTAGGGGATGCAGACCTTCTTCGTCGGGCAATAGGGAAAAAAAAGCTCAAGATTATGGAAGAAAAGCGGATACAATTTATTCAGGGTGCCAAAGAACGGAATGTCCCAGAGAAAATAGCCAATGAGATTTATGATTTGCTCATAAAATTCGCAGAATATGGCTTTAATAAGAGTCACAGCGTTGCCTATGCCCTTGTTGCTTATCAAACAGCTTATCTGAAAGTCCATTATCCAGCAGAATTTATGGCCGCCTCATTAACAAGTGAACGGACTAACATTAAGCGTATAGTTGAACTTGTTAATGAAGTGCGCAAATTGGGACTTAAAATTATTCCTCCCGATGTCAATATTTCTGAAACGTTATTTACCACAAAAGATAATGACATTATTTATGGGTTAAATGCCATTAAAAATGTGGGAGAAAAGGTTTCTAAAGCCATTTTTGAATCCCGGGAAAAGGAGGGACCTTTTAAAACAATTTTTGATTTAACGTGTCGTGTAGATTCAAAGATTTTAAATCGAAAAGCCCTTGAAAGTTTAATTTATGCAGGCGCTCTTGATTCGTTGGAAGGAAACAGAGCTCAAAAAATAAATGCAGTTGATCTTGCACTTGCTTTTGGGCAGCGCTATCGGGAAGAAGCAAATAATGCACAGATAAGCATTTTCGGAGAGATGTCGCAACAGATCATTCTTACACAACCTACACTTGAAAGAATTCCGGAATGGAATGTCTCTTTCCAGCTAGAAAAAGAAAAAGAACATCTTGGGTTCTATTTAAGCGGTCACCCTCTTGAGGATTTTAGGGATGAAATAGAAGCGGTAAGCAACATTGATCTTATTTATGATGAAACCCAAAAACCACCAGAAATCATTAAATTGGGCGGTATAATTAAAAGTTGTAATATTCGGTATAATAAACAAAATGATCCCTGGGCGATGTTAAAACTGGAGACACTCACAGAGGATATTACCGTTATGGCTTTTAACAAAAGTTATACTAAATACAAAGAGCTAATCCAAGAAAATCAAAAAGTTTTTATCACAGGAAAACTTTCTGAGCGCGATCGCAATCAGGAAGAAATTTCTATTCTCCTAGAAACAATAGAACCTATTGAAAATATTCGAGATGTACAGTTAAGACAGCTACACGTTAAAATAGAAAGTGACATTGCAGAAAATATTTCAATCCTAAAAACAATAAAATCGTTCTTCAATCAATACCCAGGAAAACTTCAGATATTTTTCCACATGATGAATAGCGACCATGAAGAGAAAATTATTCAGGTAAAGAATATTCGTGCAAATGCTTCTCGAGAATTACTGGATAAATTAAGAGATATTGTTGGTATAACGAATGTGTGGTTAAAAGCATGATAGCGGTAATCCAACGGGTAAGTAACGCATCCGTCAAAATAGCTAATGAAAAAATTAGCCAAATAAATACGGGACTGGTTATTTTACTTGGTGTTATGGAGACTGATGAGGCACAGGATGTTGTTTATTTGGCAGATAAAATTGCACACTTTAGAATTTTTCCTGATGAAGAAGATAAAATGAATCGCGATATCTTGGAGATTCAGGGGGAATGTCTTGTTATTTCACAATTTACCTTGTGTGCCAATTGGCTAAAAGGTCGACGACCTTCTTTTACTAAGGCAGCATCTCCAGAAAAAGGTGAAAAATTTTATACCTTCTTTTGCAAAGAGCTTCATCAGGCTGGAATTTCTGTAAAAACTGGATATTTTGGTGCAAAAATGAGTGTATCATTGGTCAACGAAGGCCCCGTAACATTTATTTTAGATAGCCAAAAGAAGATTCCCCACATATAAACAAATAAAATTTATAATATGTTCTTTGAAAAGGGATTTTGATTGTGTATTTTAGGATATGGCACAAGATAAAGAGGAACTTCAGTACAATTCTATGTCGCTCCACATGTGGCCTACAGAAGATAGGCCGCGGGAAAAGTTAGAGAAATATGGAGCCGATTCCCTGAGTGATGCAGAACTTTTAGCAATATTGTTACGATCTGGAACACCTTCAATGAATGTTGTTGATTTAGCTCGGAAACTTTTGCAGGAGAATGGTGGAATTGCTGGTTTGGGACGAATGTCTCCGCGGGCGTTGCAAAATGTAAAAGGAATGGGACCCGCAAAGGTCATGACACTGATAGCAGCGTTTCAGCTGGGGGCTCGTTTTGCAGCCACAGAGTCGATAAATGATTGTCCTCAGCTAACAAACCCCCGGAATGTTGCTATGCGTTTTGGACCAGCTTTACGCCTCCTTAATTATGAGGTTTTTAAAGTTATTCTTCTGAACAGTCATAATCGAATTATCCGCGATATTGTTATCAGTCGAGGAAATTTAAATGCTTCTGTTGTTCATCCGCGGGAAATTTTTAAAGCCGCCATCGATTACCTGGCTGCAGCAATTATTCTAATTCATAATCATCCTAGCGGCAATCCAGAACCCAGTCGAGAAGATATTGAAATCACAAAAAAAATTGTAGAATCGGGAAAAATTATTGGAATTCCTGTCCTGGATCATATTATAATTGCTGATAGAGATTTTACCAGTTTTGCTGATCGAAAATTATTATAAATTGACATGTAATGGACGCATGTCTATTGTAATTTTGGGAGTCTATGAGGGGATATAAACATTTTTTCGTTTGCACGTCTTAAGAGATAGCACAAAATATTTCGTCTGTTCAGGTTTTACTTAAAGCGTTATGTTCTTTGTGAAATAAAGAAAGGAAAAGAAGGAATGATTGAAACGTATAAAGGAGGAACGATGAAAAGAATTCATGATATATATACCTCGGTTAGCAATTTGTTGGAAAAAGGGCTTGCTAAGCAAGGGCTAAGTTTGCTAAAAACGGTTTCTCCCTCTCTTCAGAATCATCCTATTATTCAATATTTGAAAGGTGTTTGTCAACAAGAAATAGGGGATTATGATTCGGCGGAAAATTATTTCAGGACTGTTATTCATAATGATCCAACCTTTCTATCTGCTGTTGAGGCATTGTTATACATGCCAGATAATTCCCTTACTCAAGGAGAAGAAGCATACTTATGTGAATTAGTTGCTATGTTAAAACCAGAATCTCCCTCATTAACGGAAATTCGTGAGTCACTACAAAATGTAATTCCAGAACCGTTGGCTTTGCATGAAAATCCTGAAGAGACACAAGAAAATGTTTATACGCCTTCTGAAATGTTCCAGAAAGGAACATCTACGGAGCAAACGAATATTGATCAATCCGAACAATCCGAAGAATCAATTTTAAAAGGAATTGATAAAAAAGTGTCTGAACGCGAGAAATCTTACAAAGATGATGTAGCGAGAAGCCAAGTAAGCCAATTTTCAAAAAATGGTAAGGATACTTTGTCAGACGAGAAAAAAGTCTCGATGGAAAATATTCATCTATCTCCGGAAGAAAAAGCAGTCCTTGAACAAGAACAAGGGATGAAAGAAAACGAATTTCTTGCCAATTCTGAAGAGACTGAAAAATTAAAAGATTTGTTAAAGACGCTACATGAAAGAAAGCAAAAAGATATTGAGGATATCGAGCCGTCACGAGAAAGCTCACTGCAAAATGAAGGAAATGAAAAAGAATTGGGACCCTTTGATACCATTACAATGGCTCGTATTTATTTTCAACAGGGAGCTTGTTCTTCAGCTTTGCGTATTTTGACCCTCTTGAAAAAAAACACAACAGATGAGCAAAAACTCCAGGAAATTGAATCCTTATTCCAAAAAGTTCAGGAAAAAATTGAAATGGAAGAGCCGAATAAATAATGGCAATTAAATCCCTTGTGCTTGATCTTGGAAATGTTGTAGTAGATGTGGATTATTCTCGATTTTGTCGGGAGGTAGGCTTTGATGTATCAGCGTTTGAAGCTTTTTATCGATCCCCTTTTTTTAAAGACTTTGAAATTGGCAATGTAACGCGCAATGAATATTTTGAGGTTTTAAAGCAATATATAGCAATATCTGATATTCATTTGCATGAGATTGAAAGGAATATTTATAAAGCCTTTCCATTGCGGTTGCGTACATGGGGACTCATTCATTTTTTAAAACGGCGGATGTCTATATACCTTTTATCTAATACAAATAGTATTGATTTTGAGAATATTGATGCTTATGTAGGGCTTCGAGAAACATTTGATAAAGTCTATCTTTCGTATGAGCAAAAGAGAACTAAGCCAGACCCAGAAACATTTCATCATGCAGCGTGCTATTTTAGTATTTGTCCAGAAGAAACATTGTTTTGTGATGATCGGGAAGAAAATATCCAGGGGGCGCAAAAGGCAGGCTGGAATGTGTATCAGGTAAATGACGAATCATCGTTTATTGACTATTTGGTTAGGACCTTGAAAATTGATAAGGATGCTCTTGCATGGTAAATATTCCCCCAAAAGTTTCTCGTACAAAATCAAATATATGGATCCCCCTTTTTCTCGGACTCCTTCTTTCTGTTTTCTATTTTTATCATGGTCGCATGAGTACCTATGAGCGATTTTTTAGTGATAACACGCTTACGGCGCCGTTGCGATCGGTCTATTATCATTGGCTTTCAGCGGTTGTGATTTTTTTGATTGTTCCCATGCTAACATGGACTGGTGTTATGGGGTATCGTTTGAAAGAAATGGGATTGCGCTTTGGAGAGTGGAAAAAAGGATTAATTAGCATCGCAATTGGTCTTCCTCTTATTATTGGGTATGCTTATGGGGCATCACAGATGTATGAGTTTCAAGATATTTATCCTCTTTATAAGTACATTGCGATGGAAAGGATAGATGTTATCATTCAGTATTATCTTGCAGCTTTTTTGTTTTATTTTTCCTATGAAGCCTTTTTGCGAGGATTTATTTTTCATGCGATGAAGGATGAAATGGGCCCTTTCGGTGCTATCTTAATTGCTGCACTTGTGGGGGCTCCTGTTTTTGTTGGTGCTTCTGAAATGGAAGGAATGATGTCCATTATCCTTCATTTATCTTTTGGATTTGTGGCATGGAAAACCCATTCATTTTTCTATTCAGCCTTCCTAGGGTGGGTCTGGCTTGTGGCTGTGGACTGGTTTATTATTCTGGGAATTTGATCGAAAGATTGTTTGTTTATCAATAATGTGTTAAAAAACACGGAACTATTTAATGTCATGTGTTAAATTCTTATACAATATTCAAAAAGCACTTATGAGAAATTTCTGCTGTGCATTGTATTGAATACATTATTTTGGAGAATATCTATGAAACTGAAAAAAAATATCGCCATCAGTGAAACTGGATTTGTCTTTGACCCGACAACCGGGGATTCCTATACCCTAAATTCGGTTGGAATGGAAATATTATCCCTTTTAAAGGAAGGTCTGTCACGTGAGGCCATTTCTACCAAAATTTTGGAAAAATATGATGTGGAAAAAGGGGTATTGGAACGGTATCTTTATGATTTTTTAGGCCAGCTAAAACAATACCAACTGATTGAAGAGGATGATGAAAACTAAAATCACCGTTGCCGTCTCCGGGTTGAATAATGTTGACAGCCCCGGCCCCGGGATTCCTGTTATTCGGGGTATCCGTGAATCGAAATTTTTTGAGTCCAGGATTGTGGGACTGGTTTATGAAAACCTAGAGCCAGGTGCTTATATGCACGACCACGTAGATAAAAGCTATAAAGTGCCCTATCCATCCGAAGGAAGAGGAATACTGATGGAACGGATCCGGGATATTCACGCCAAAGAATCTATCCATGTGCTCATTCCTAATTTTGATTCGGAACTTTATGTCTTTATAAAAGCAGCATCTGAACTGAAACGATTGGGTATTCATACCTTTTTACCTACTCTCCAACAATTTGAGGAACGACATAAATCAAATCTTCCTGAATTTGGGGAAAAATATCACGTTAAAGTTCCTAAAAGTCGAGCTATTACACATATTAAAGAGCTAAAAGAATTGGGAGAGGATTATGAGTATCCCATGGTAATCAAGGGGAAGTTTTATGATGCATCCATTGCCTATTCCTTTGAACAGGCACAAATCTATTTCAATAAAATTGCGTTCAAATGGGGGTTGCCTATTATTGTCCAGGAATATATCCGTGGTACTGAAGTGAATGTGGTTGCATTGGGAGACGGCCGAGGAAACACCATTGGGGCTGTCCCCATGAAAAAACAATACATTACTGATAAAGGCAAAGCCTGGAGTGGGATAACTCTGGATGATCCCAAAATGCTTGAACTAACACATCACATAATTGGCCAAACCCAATGGCGTGGAGGAATGGAACTGGAACTTATTCGCACTGATAACAAGGAACTATACCTGATAGAAATCAATCCCCGTCTCCCCGCCTGGGTCTATCTTGCCGTGGGAGCTGGACAAAACCTGCCTGAAGCCCTGATTAAACTGGCGCTGGGTTATCCTGTTGAACCCTTTACAACATATTCAGTGGGCATTCTTTTTATCAGGTATTCGTATGATATGATCTGTTCCTTGGAGGATTTTAAGTCATTAACTATCCGGGGGGAGCTGTAGGAGAGAGGTGGTGCGAGGGTATAATGGGTAGACGCGGTGACGGGGAGAAACCCTGTCACTTTTATACATAAGGAAAGTTAAAAATGGGAAAAATAGCTTTTGAAAGACCGCTGATTCAAAAAATCCAAGCTGGACTTCCAAGTAAATACGGGATGGTTCGGCGACCGGAACCAATCGAAGATATCGAAGGGATTTCTATTGAATCTCTCCTGAAAGAATATGGATCGCCTCTCTTTATCTTGTCTGAAAAGGTGCTTCGTAAGACATATAAGGAGGCATATAGGGCTTTTTCCTCACGTTATCCCAAAGTCCAGTTTGCTTGGTCCTACAAGACAAATTATTTAAACGCTGTGTGTAAAATATTCCACCAGGAGGGCTCCTGGGCTGAAGTAGTCTCTGGATTTGAATACGAAAAAGCCCTGACCAATGGAGTATCCGGTTCAAAAATTATTTTTAACGGTCCCTTTAAATCTCGGGAAGATTTGAAAAAAGCTATTGAGAATGATTCATTGATCCATATTGATCATTTTGATGAATTGTATGAACTTTTAAATTTGGCCAGAGATCTTGAAAAACGCCCCAAAGTAGCAATCCGGGTGAATATGGATACGGGGATATATCCTCAGTGGGACCGTTTCGGGTTCAATTATGAAAATGGGGAAGCATGGGATGCACTGAACCGGATTATGATTAGTAAGGAAATAGACCTATTGGGACTTCATACCCATATAGGAACCTATATAATGACGGTTCAAGCTTATGAAAAAGCAGCATTAAAACTAGCGGATTTGGCGATTGGACTTCAAAGAAAATATAAACATAAGATTAAATATATTGATATGGGTGGTGGATTTGCCTCTAAAAATACCCTAAAAGGAGCCTATTATCCTGGAAGTGATACGACACCTTCCTTTGATGATTTTGCAGAGGCTATTGTCTCTGCTTTGATGAAATCGGAATTCAAACCGGATCATTTACCCTTGCTCATATTGGAAACAGGACGAGCCCTGGTAGATGATGCTGGCTGGTTGGCTGGCACGGTAGTTGCTAATAAACGTCTGGCCGACGGCCGCCGGGCGACGATTATCGATGCAGGTGTGAACCTCCTTTTTACTTCATTCTGGTATGAACACGACATTCGTCCGGCGAAACACCTTTCCGAACATACAGAAGATACGACCATTTATGGTCCACTCTGTATGAATATTGACGTGATCCGGGATCACATTCAGTTTCCCCTTCTAAAAAAGGGAGACCCTTATGTTGTTCGAAGGGTTGGTGCATATAATAATACTCAATGGCTACAGTTCATTATGCCTCGTCCCCCGGTAATTTTGATTGATACACAAGGGGGAACTCATATTATCCGTGATAAGGAAACACTTGAAACCCTGAATCACTGTGAACATCTTCCAGAACACCTAACCTGACAAGGGAACTGCTCATGAAACGTGAGTTCGATTTTACAGGCAGCCTTTTAAACAGCTATTCGCAAATTTTCTTTTCCGATAACCGTATATTTGCCGGTATTCTGATGCTGGTGACCTTTGTGGATTTCTATACCGGTCTTTTTGGTCTGCTAGCGGTCCTTACGACAACTCTCTTTGCCCACTATCTTGGCTTTCACCCCTTTAAAATTCACCAGGGGTATTATGGTTTTAATTCCCTGTTAGTGGGTCTTGGACTGGGTATCTTTTTTCAGCCTTGTCCCCTGCTTATTCTGATTGTTATTATGGCTTCTATTCTTACCCTGTTTATTGCCGTAAGCTGCGAAGGCATCATCGGAAAATATGCCTTGCCTTACCTAAGTGTCCCTTTTGTGTTATCTATGTGGATTCTAACACTTGCTTCCCGTGACTTTCAGGCTCTGGGGTTGAGTGAGCGGGGTATCTATACGTTAAATGATTTATACGTAATTGGTGGAAATTCTTTAGTCCAACTGTATGATTGGTGGAATCAAGTGGAGATCCATCCCTCCGTGCGCGCCTATTTTCTTTCTCTAGGAGCGATTCTCTTTCAATATAATATGCTGACGGGTATCTTAGTGGCTGTGGGCCTGCTTGTCTATTCCCGCATTGCCTTTACCCTGTCCCTGCTTGGTTTTTATACAGCATATTTTTTCTATCTGCTCATTGGGGCTTCCTTTTCCGAGGTGAGCTATAGCTATATTGGTTTCAACTATATACTAACAGCCATTGCTGTAGGAGGATATTTTATTATTCCAAATAAAAACTCCTACCTGTGGGTTGTACTGACTATTCCTCTCGTAGCAGTTTTGACAATTGGACTCTCACGCATCCTCTCTGTTTTTTATCTCCCTGTCTATTCAATCCCCTTTAATGTCTTCTCTCTTCTTTTTTTGTATGGTTTAAAATTCCGGGTGGATAACAGAGCAAAACTTACTCCTGTTGTGATTCAGCAAAACACACCGGAGAAAAATCTCTATGCTTACATAAATTTTATGGAACGTTTCGGGAAAGAGAGTAGCATTCCAATTAACCTACCATTTTATGGTGAATGGATTGTCACTCAGGGGCATGATGGTGAATACACTCATAAAGACCGGTGGCGCCATGCCTGGGACTTTGAAATTGCTGATGAGACAGGGAAAACCTGGAAAAATTCTGGCGTTATTCGTGAGGATTATTTTTGCTATGATAAAGTCGTCATTGCTCCTGCTGACGGGACGATTGAAGCCGTGGTGAATGATGTTCCAGATAATCCCATCGGAGAACGAAACCTTGAAGAAAACTGGGGTAATACGATTGTTATCAAACATGTAGATAACCTGTTCACGAAGCTGAGTCACCTCAAACCTGGTTCTATTCAGGTGAATCCAGGCGATAAAGTCCGAAAGGGAGATGCCCTTGCCCGCTGTGGAAATTCAGGGAATTCACCCTATCCCCACCTACATTTTCAAGTTCAGCAAACACCTTATATCGGCTCTGAGACCCTTGATTACCCTTTGTGTCATTATATACTCCGCCGGAATGGAAAATTTTCTCTGCAAACCTATGCCATTCCTGAGAAAGGAGACCGAATTTCTGCCGTTCAGGTGAACCCAGCTCTAAAAAAAGCGTTTCATTTTATTCCCGGGGAAAAAATTAGCCTTACCTTGGAGGATACTTCCGAAACGTTAATATGGGATGTAAAGATCAATGAATTTCTCAATAAATACATAGAATGCCGAAAAACTGGGTCGAAAGCCTGGTTTAAAACTGATGATGCCATGCTTTATTTTACCCATTTTGAAGGATCACGGAATTCACTCTTATATCACTTTTATTGTGCCGCATACAGGGTTTGCTTCGGATATTATAAGGATCTTGTGATTAAAGATATTTTCCCCCTGAATATGGTGTTTACAAAAAAAGATCTCTTTTTTCAGGATTTTACAGCACCTTTTTTTCGCTATAAGAGCGGAAATTATACGCTCACCTATACCATCTTGGAAGATAACCTTGCGGAGACACATCTTCTTCTTGAATCTGCAGTAATTACCTCTTCCTTTGGGAAAGCTTGCTCTCACATAAATTATTCCTGTGATATTGATAATGGGGGGATAAAGACATTTGCGATTCACCAAAAATTATTAACTCAGAAGGCAACATGCACTGCAGAATAATTGGAATTGTCTACTTAATACTAGGAGGTTTCCTTGCACTCTATGCTAATGAGCCCTCTATCAATACCCTAACTGTGGAACAGGAAACGTATCGATATACTCTTAGTGGTGACTGGGAAGCTGTGATCAGAGCAGGAAAAACAGCCCTGGAAAAAGGAATCGATTTTTATAATCTTCGGTACAGACTTGGGATCGCCTACTACTATCTAGGCAATTATCACGCTGCTGCTCATCATTTCTATAAAGCATACCAGATCAATAATTCGGATCCCCTGTTAAAAGAATACCTTTACTGGTCATATCGATATACTGGCTGTGATGCGGATGCCAGAATCCTTGCTGATGGATTTTCAGAGGAGCTGAAAAGAAAAGCTGGCGTTCTGGATTACTTGCAAGGCGATTACCTGAGCCTCTCTTTCAATACCGCTTTTCCTGCCGATAAATCCTTTACCGATAGCTATATCAATGATACTGATCTGGCTGTTAACGGAATTCAGCTTTTATCCAAAACTCTAACCTATGCGGATATCAGTGTTTATAAAATTCTTTCACCTCGCCTTTCTGCTTATGGAAACTTCGCTCGACTAAAAAAAATATCTTATCTGTATGCACAGGAAAACGGAGTGGCTATAACCAAACCCCAATATGAAACGAATGTAAATCAACTATATCTGTCTGGCACTTACCACGTAGCGCGAGGGACGGATGTAATCATCGGATCCCATTTTATTAATATTTTATATCAAAGGGATCGTTTTGTAAGTGAAGAAGGAGGAGGACATCTTGTCACCGATGACATATCAGACAACGATAGGCTTGTGTTTATGTCAGCCTTTCACCGTTTTCCCTATGTGACAACAGGTATCACTTTCCTTTTCAGCAACCTAAATCAAAAAGATCAGGTGCAAGGGGATTTTCAACTCACATGGTATCCTCTTGGGAATCTCAATCTCTATGGAGGATTTATTCTGACGTATCATCATCAAAATCCCAGAGAAAATACAGTAATTACTGATCTTTTTTTGGGGAGGAAACTTCTACCAAGGCTGTGGGCTGAAGGAATGTATTCCTCCGGTAAGTTGCATAACGCATCCCGACATCAAGGTTATGTTGTGTATAATGGAATGGATGTCATCACACAACGCATTGGCGGTCGATGCATTATCCCAGTCTCAAATAATCTAACAATCTATCTCAATTATGCTTATCAGAATCATGAAAGTTCTTTTTATCCTGAAAATACCAGGTTACCAGAAACAAACCAGATTTCTTATAAAAGTAATTCCATAACGGGAGCATTACAATGGTATTTTTAAAACATTATAGTTTAAAAGTGATAGGCTTTTTATTTATGTTCGGGGTGATACTGTGTGCTCAGGATGAGGTGATAAAAGCCTTTGAGACGAGTTACATACAAGAGAGAGAGGGTCAATATCTACAGGCAGCAGAAACATTAATGGCAGTTTATGATAAAGATTCCTATGAAGTGAACCTCCGCCTTGGGTGGCTATATTATCTGGGTGGAAAAATGGATAAATCTGAAACATATTACCGCTCTGCTGTAAAAATTCATCCTTATGCCATTGAGCCGCGTTTAGGACTGGCATATCCCCTATCCTCCCAGGGGAAATGGGGGGAAATTGAAGCAATGTATTTGGATATTCTTGAAATGGATCCACAAAATACGCTCATTAATTATCGGATGGGTCTCATTTGTTACAACCGGGCAGAGTATGAGAAAGCAGACCGTTATCTACAAAAAGTGTTAAATCTGTATCCCTTTGATTATGATACTCTTCTGCTGAGTGCCTGGACAAAACTTCGTCTGCAAAAGGTTAGAGAAGCTAAAATATTGTTCTATAAAACACTCATGGCCAGCCCCGGTGATTCGTCAGCACTCGAAGGACTGGCCATGCTTCCTTAATCAAAGGACGTTTCCCTTCTTATGTAAATGTTTTCAAGTTAGCGAAAATATTACTTTATCCAACCTAATTCCCAGGGAATTGTTCCCTTTGGGGATTCAAAATATTCCGGATGGAGCAGATAAGCCAGTTTCTGTGTGGCTACCACCTGTCGTGGACCAAAGTGTTTCATCAGGGCAGAATCATAATAGAGTACACGACTTCGGATTACAGCGTTTGTCTTTTCAAAATCAGGACGAGTGTAAATTTCTCGTAGAGGTGTAATTCCTGTCCATCCTCCCAGTTCTGCATCTAGCCAAATGGGAGAGAGAATAATATCGGGATTTCTTTGGACAATCTCGGCATTTGATGTTATAAAAACGCCCGTTGCCGTATCGCCAAAAATATTTATACCCCCTGCCGCTTCAATCATCCCATCCAAAGGGGATTCACTTCCAAATGTCCAAGGCCCCATGTGATTGATTTCCATGTAAACTTTTACGGGTTCACGTTGCGAACTGATAGCGCGAATGTTATCCATCTCTTTTTTCATTGAATCAACCATTTTCTGTGCTTTTTTCCCATTCTCCGTAACTTCACCAATCTTAGTAATGCAGTCATAGACATCTTCAAGTTTTGCTGGTTCAAAATGATAAACGGCATATCCCATCACTCTCAGACTATCGGCAATTTTTCGTTGCATATTGGTATCTGTAAAAATTAAATCAGGTTTTATTGAATCGATCAGACCGAAATTAATATGGACAAAATCGCCAATAACTTTTACACGTCCAATTTCTTTATCTTTTATCACTTGTTCAGGGAAAAAGCAAAAGCTTGTGACACCTAAAACTTGATCCCCTGCACCAATTTCATAAATAATTTCAGTCATTGTAGAAGAGCAACTGACAATGGTTGGTTTTTCAAGTTTACTGCAGGCTGAAAAAGCCAGACAAAGGAAAAGAATAAGAAAAGAGACCATTAAATATTTTACGTGTTTCATAGTATTCTCCTTTTTAGTTCAAGTTGGCAAGAATAACGGCAAGAATGCCAAAACTGATGGTTAAATACCAAGCAAGCGTTCTTTTTTCCCCAAAGAAAAAGGAAGACGCCAAGGTACCTGCCAAAATGGTAATCATTCCATTGATGGTAAAAACAAAAGCAGCAGGATAACGAGCACACAGACTCAGTAAAAAGAGGCCTGCTATAGATCCGACGCCACCCATGAGTCCAAGTTTTATTAAAGAACCTGTACTTTCTGGTTTTACTTTTTGGAGTGAAACAACTGCACCACAAACAATGGCCATCATAGCATATAAAATGAAGTAAATGTTTGGCAAATATTTCCCAAGATATGTGGCATTCTCGCCAGGAATCATGCGACTTCCCAAATCCCGAATTGTAAGAAAAACAATACTGTTGCTAAATAATATAATAATGAGCATGAATCCGTATAAAAATTTATCTTTTAAGGAACCCTTCTTCCCTTTTTCATTTTCATCGTTTCCTAAATTAGAAGCAGCAAGAACACATAACAGTCCTGAAACAAGGGCAAGGATTTGAAAAAAATGAATTGTTTCGTTGTACACAACGGCAGCATAAATAATAACAACAAGAAAATTCAAATTAAGTGCACACCAAACTGGAGATAAAGGCCCTCGTTTTAAGCTAGCTTTCGTTAATTCCATCGCAATTATTTGTCCTAAGGCATTGATTAAAGCTAATCCATAAATAAACAGAGGAATTTCTTTCATAAGTGTCCAGTTAGCTTGTATCCCGAAAAATATCATGCCACAAATACCAATGCTTGTGGCGATGTGGAGTGGAACAACATTTTTTGATTGCCCAAGTTTGAAAGCAATTCCAATAAGTGAAAGACTTAGCCCTGATAGAGCTGCTAAAAGAAATCCCATCAAACTTATTTCCATAGTAAATCCTTCCAAAAAAGTAGATATTGATTCAACATTATTCCAAAAGTCTCAAATTTTCTTTTAAAACCTTATTTAATAAATGGTGAAAAAAAGAGGCTTTATGTATTGAGAGCGTTAGTTTTTTTAAGTCTGCCACTATGAAGGGAAAGGGATCAACCATGTGGAATACAACATGATGTATTAATTTATCATAATCACACAGCCAAGATTCTTGTTCATAAATTCGGATTCTATGTAAGAGGGAATTCGAGGTAAGGGTACCTTCAAAGTGGCAATGGAGTTCAATGTTTGGCATAGCCTGCATAATGTAATAGGATGGTGTCATGTTAAGGCATAAGGATTGATCCGCCGGTATAAAAAAGGCCAGCAACGGATGCTGTTAATAAATTTGCTAATGTTGCGCCAAGGAGTGCTTTAAAGCCAAGTTGACTTAGGTCTTTTATCCGTTTAGGGACCAAGGCGCTGATGCCTCCGACAAAAATGGCAATGGAGGCAACGTGTGCAAATCCTGTAAGGGCATACGTTGTAATGACAATAGAACGGGGAGATGAAACAGCGCCAGACTGTATAAGCAATGATAAATTTTGAAACGAGGTAACTTCAGTTAAAATAAGACGTTGCCCAATTATTTCAGATAATGGGCCAATATCTCCAAGAGGGATACCGAGGATAAACGTTAGGGGATAAAAAAGATATCCGAGAATACCTTCCAGACTCCAGTCAAAATTTATGTTCAAAGCATTGTTAATAGGTGTACCAATAAAGCCAATAATCATATTGACCAGTTCAACAAGTCCTAAAAAAGCAATAAGCATTGAAACAATACCCACAACCAATTTTACACCAGAATTTGCACCATTTATGATGGATGCAAAAAGATTGGGATCCTTTTCATAGTAAGGGCGGATATTGACTCCCAGTGTAACAGGAGTGCCATCTTCAGGGAGGAGCAATTTCGAGATAATAATTGCTGCAGGAGCATTCATGATTGATGCAGAAACCAAATGTCCTGCAATCATTGGGAATTCTGCTTTTAAGATAAAGGTATACACGGCGAGCATACTGGACGCGATGGTAGCCATTCCACACGTCAAAATTGTATTTAATTCTGACCGTGTCATTTTATTCAAGTAAGGTTTAATGACGAGGGCAGATTCAATTCCAACGAAGATATTAGATGCCGCACTACACGATTCGGCGCCACTGATTCGCATTAATTTTGTAAAGATGTATGAAAATCCCTGGATTATTCGATTCATAATTCCCAGATAATAGAGGATAGCAACGAGAGCAGCAAAAAAGATAATGGTAGGAAGCGCCTGAAAAGCAAGAAAATATCCCAAAGAAGTTTCTCCAGAAGCACTAACTGTACCAGGAGCTAAAGCAAGTCTGCCAAAAACAAAATAGGAACCAGCCATAGCAGCTTCAAGTACTTTGATGACTACTTTATTGATGAACATAAAAAAGCGAGTTCCAATGGGAATGACAAAAACAAACAGAGCAAACAAAAGCTGAAACCCAAGTCCCCAACCCACAGCTCGCCAATTAATATTCTTTTTATTTGAAGATAAAAGCCAGGCAAGTGCAAGAAGTATAAAAATGCCCAAAAAACTGGTAAATCTCATGGTATTCTCTCACGTTAAATTAGACATTATTAGTTAGCATGATCTATGGACACGCCATCAGCAAGTAAGCGTTCTTTAACAACCAATTCATCAATTTCTCGTGGAACAGGATAATAGCCAGGTTTTAGATTTGGGTGGGATAGAACATAATGTAAAGATGCGAGCTGAAGGCCGAAACTAAGATCCAGAATTTCCACAGGATGGCCTAATCCTCCAGCAATATTAATAATTCCACCTTGGGCTAAAAGATAAATGGAACGATTAGCTTCAAGGGGGAATTCTTCAATGTCGTCGTGGACTTTTACTGGATTTCCCGCCATTTTTTTTAATCCTTCCACATCAATTTCATAATTAAAATGGCCGGCATTGGCCAAGAAAGCGCCATTTTTCATCCTTTTGAAATGTTCTGGACGAAGAATATTTTTTTCTCCTGTTGTTGTTATAAAAATATCGCCTTCTTTAGCAGCATCACGCATTGGCATTACACGGCAGCCCTCCATTTTTGCCTCTAGCGCTTTCCAAGGATCAATTTCCGTAACGATCACATCTGCACCCATCCCTGCGGCAATGGTAGCAACTCCTCTTCCACACCAGCCATATCCTGCAACGACAACGCATTTACCTGAAATTGACATATTTGTTAAATGAGCAAAGGCAGTCCAGGTGGATTGTCCTGTACCATATCGATTATCAAAAAGATATTTACTTAAAGCATCATTAATCCCCAAAGAAGGATATTTTAAAGACCCAGTTGCAGCAAGATGCTTAGCGCGGCTTACACCGGTTGTAGTTTCTTCACAAATTCCGCAAAGATGAGTAGTATAATCTGGATGTTCATGAAGATAGCGACACATATCACCACCATCATCTACAACAGCATGGGGTTTAGAAGCGGTGATAGCATCAATGTATGACCAATATTCCTTTTCAGAGGCGCCATGCTTGGCAAACACATGAATTCCTTTTTTAGCAAGTGCTGCACATACATCATCTTTCGTGGATAGCGAATTACTGCTCGTAATCCATACTTCTGCGCCCAGTTTTTGAATCACCTCGGCAAGATATGCGGTTTTTGCTTCCAAATGAATACACATGGCAACCCGTTTCTCTTGAAAGATCTTTTCTTTATCAAATTTTTGAACAAGACGATTTACAACCTTCATCCACTTCCCAACCCAGTCAATCTTTTGCTGTCCAGTTTCTGCTAGTGTTATATCGTGAATACAGTATTTCATTGTTGATTCCTTTTATCAAGAGATAATATAAAAAGGACGGAGGATAGTCTCCCCCGTCCTTTTTGGGTGTTTAATAAACACGTTGAGCAAGGCTCATGGGACTATCACCAACATTATAAGTTTTTAAGATTGTCCCACTTGCATTTGCTTTTACAACTTGATCGTCGTCCCATACGCTGACCCATACATAACCTTCGGTATCTACAAGAATTCCCGAGCCACCTTTTCCAAGAAACATATTTTCTGAATCATGAAGAATGGTGTAATCAGTTGTTTTGTAAACCATACATCCCATTCCCCAAACACTGAGATAAGACAATTCATTCACAAGGTCAGTCGCTATTAAGCCCGGAGCACCGCCAATTTCAACGGTTTCAACCACAGTATCTGAAGTGGGGTCGATAACACTCGCACACCCTGGATTTTCACCATAATCGCCTGTGCAACAAACATGAAGCTTCCCATCAGACGCGATAGCAATTGATTGAGGATTTGTTCCCACGTTAATTGTTTTAAGAACCTCACCATTTGCAGCATTTACAACGGTGACAGTTCCTTGTTCGTAGGGTTGATCCCAACTTACGTACCCCGTGTTTGAAACATAAACCTTGTTACCACTGATTGCTATACCCGTTGCTCCTGTACCGGTTGTTGTTGAAGTAACAACAGTTTTTTCTTGGGTATCAATTTTTAAAACTTCATTGGACATAGAGCACGTAACAAAGGCATAGCGATCATCATAAAAAGCCATGTTCATGGGATTTTTCCCGTCTCCCAGTGCAATCGGTGTTTCTGCTTCCCATGTGGTAACATCAAAAACCATGATATTGTTTGAACCCGAGTTCACACAATATAGTTTTTCATTTCGATAGACAAGCTGATTTGGCCAGGTTCCTACGGTTACGACATTGTTGTATACGGTATCTCCTTCAAGGTCAATCACAGAAATGCTTGTGGCTGCAGAATTCAAGACGTAAATAGCACTGGATGTTTCAGGCGTTTCCGACTCTGAAGGGTTATCTTCACATCCCCAAAAAGCAAATACCGTAAATAATACGGCCATACTTCCAATCCATACCTTTCGATTCATCTGAACCTCCTTTACTGGTGTTAATGTTTTTCAATTCCAAAAGATAATCGCCATTCCCTACCAGGAATAGGCATGTTTTTAATCACGCGATACTCTGTATTAAAAACATTTTTTATCTGGGCATGTATATTGAGGGTTACTGCTTTAAAAGGAATCTGGTATCCACCGCTGATATGTGAAAGATGATAGGGCTCCAGCGAGTTTTTCCAGACATTTGTCACATCAGTATACCGCCGACTTATATATTGATAACTGTACATTCCATAAAAATGGCCAAAACGGGTTGTGAGGGAAACATTCACAATATGTTGAGGGCGATAAACGAGTATTTTGTTATACTCTGCTGGGATATTTTTATGGGTATTCCGTGCATCCATATATGTATAATTTGCTTGAAGCGTTAAATAGTTTTTTAGAGGAGAAAATTTTATACTATTTTCAACGCCCCTTATACGAGCACTTTGGACATTATCGGGCATCCACAAACCAGCTTTTTCTTGCCAAATAATCAGGTTGCTTAAATAATTTTCAAAATAGGTAGATTCAAAATAAACGTTATTAAGAATGGGATAGTTTAGTCGAATGCCTATATCCCAATCCATCCCATTTTCAGGCTTTAAATCTGGATTCCCCTTCGTCCAGGCATCTTCTGGCCAGTATAAATCATTAAAGGTGGGAGCCCTGTAACTGAGTCCCACATTCATTTTTAGGGAAGTAAGCCATGTTTCTCCCCAATTGAAGACAACCCCCATTTTTGGGGAAAACCGATTGGTATAATCGGAATTCCAATCATATCGGATTGAGGGGACAAGGGAAATTTTTTGCAATGTTAGAGGGTGAACTGGGATTTGATTTTCACTGACAGTAAATAAGTAGGCGGATGTTCTTTCTTTTTCTGTAGAGAGCTGGAGGTTTTTCATATAATCAAGGCGGAAACCCATGCCGTAAGTAAGAGTGTTTTCTTCTTTCAGGATGCTTCGCATTTGAAGTTCACTCCCTGCTGTGCGCGTTTTAAATCGAGAGTCAATTTTTTGCAACGATTCATCGTTAAAATAGCGATTCCATGTATCATAGTAATAGGTTTGCCATTGTAGTTCATGGCATGGAGAAAAGACTTTTTTTGTCAATAACAGGGTCGCCTGATTTTGTTTATCCCACATGCGTGCCCGGTAATAATAAGGTTCTATGGTTCCAGGTGCACCACGCTCTGCTTCAAGATGGCGAGCGCTTACATCAAGATGAGGCGCAAAAAGACCTTCCCCTACCGTTGTAGCTATGCGACCCTGGAGTTCAAAAGATTCGACATCTGCATTATATCGAGTTTTTGTCTGGCCATAATTATCTGTAAAGGTAAAATTTCCTTCAGAGCGGAGATATTTTCCTGAGGCACTGATATCTAAGCGTTTAGGAAAGATGTTCAGGGAGGATTCGAGAGCCATTGTTCCAAATGAGGCACCGGTAGTTTTCATAGAACCCCGCCATCCTTCTTGAGGTTTTTCTTCGGATCGTGTGATAATGTTAATGACACCTCCAATAGCATCAGCACCGTAAAGGGCGGAGTTGCTTCCTCGTACCACTTCAATTTTTTTTACTCCTTCCAAAGAAAGCATGCTCAAATCCACTTCCCCCGTTTGAGGATTATTAATTCGCTGACCATCTAATAATACCACGACCTGTCCTGAGGTAGAACCACGCAGTGAAAGAGTTTTCGTACTTCCCAATCCTCCCTGATCTTTAATAAAAACACCTTGAATATTTTGAAGGATTTCTCCCAAATCTTGAGCAGCTTGATATTCAGGATTATCCAAATCCAAAACATTTACTGAGGCAGGGACATCTGTAACAAGGGAAGGACCACGCGTTGACGTTACAGTTATAATGTCGTTATATTCTAAAACAGTGGGACTCATAAAAACATTCAGTGTAAGGGTTTTGTTGTTTTCAATGCGGACATTTTTGAATTCTTGGGATTTATATCCAATACTTGAAAAAAGAACAATATATTCGCCAGGTGGAATATCATGAATAACATAATAGCCATCGCGATCTGAAGCTGCACCATAAGGTGTATTTTTTATGTAAATATTGACCGCTTCTAAGGGAGCACCTGTTTCATGATGTAATACTCTGCCCCAAAGGTGACCCCCCTCATTTCCTGATAAAAGGATAGGAAATAGAAAAAAGAAAGAGAAGATCCATACCAAAAAATTGCGGTTTTTCATGTGAATATTATGTTTCCTTAAAAATTTGCTCCAAGGGAAATTTTATACATTCTCCCGGGTTCAGCGGTACCTCGGACTTTCATGTAATCTTCATCGGTTAGGTTTGTCATTTCAAAAGTGGAAGTCCACTGGATTTTTAGCCATGAAAATCGGTAAGAGATATTCGTATCATACGTTGTTACTTGAGGTAACCATAAGGTATTTGCTGGATTTGTATAACGCAATCCCATATAATGAACCATAAAATTCCACTCCAAGCCTTTAAAGCGGATTGTACTTGTTATATCCAGCTTATTTTTTGGACGGTAAGTGATATATTTATTGTGCCGATTAGGATCTGGCCCCTTATCTAAAGCTTTCATGTACGTATATTCTGCGTTAAGAACCAACGCGTTATTAAAAAAATCGAGGGTTCCAGAAGTTTCAACGCCTTGAGTACTTGTTTTTGAAATGTTTTTTGGCACCCATAAATTATCCATAAAGGGATCTTGTGCCCAAAGAATGAGATTATCAATATCATTTCTGAAATAATTTGTTGATAATGAAATCCCCTTAAAAGTTGTTGTTAATCCAATATCATAATTAAAGCCATCTTCTGGCAAAAGATTTGGATTCCCAACAGCAAAAGCATCGCGAGGCCAGTATAAATCGTTAAAAGAGGGGGCTTTATACGATTTTGCTATGTGCGAGATAAGGGCGATTGATATGTTATCATTATGAGAAATAGATACGCTAAGGCGGGGGCTAAAAGCATTATCAAAGTCGGATGTGGCATCATAGCGAAGAGCAACAGAACTTTCAAGACTTGTTACAAAACCATTCAGCGGAAGTTTTCCAGTTAGGGACGTGTGGGCACTATGGGTATTTCGTTCTTTTTCTCCCACATCAGTGCTGCTAATGCGATCATTTCGGTAAGAATACCCATAGTTTACATTTATATAGTTTCCAAGGGTACCACCTTGTTGCAATTCAAGTCCAAACGCATAATTGTCATGATCACTATGAGTTCCCCCACCAAAAGCATCTGGATCATCAAATTTTGTTTCTAAATCCAAAAAATATCCTTGGGCTTTTAAATTAAAATCTTTAAAGAGTTTTTCCTGGTCGTACGTGAGGTTATAGGATTTGTTATCATATCGTAGACGCGCATTGGGGGTGGGATTATCAATCATTCCGGGTGTCCCGTTATCTGCTTTATACCAGTTTGCTGAAAAATTGATATTTTTTGCATTGTCTAAGTGATATCCAACTTTACCAAAAACATTAAAAGATGATTGTTCGTTATTGTTTAATATTTTTTCATTTCCATAATAATCTTTATAAGGGAAATTGCCATCCCAAAGATCTTTTTGGAGGGATACAAATGTATTTAGTCGTTTTTTATTATAAGCATGCGTCAAGTTATATATTTGGCGGTTATAAGATCCATAGGAAAATTGGAGTCCATAATTAACAGGTTTCATGGTTTCTATTTCTGTTTTTGTTGTAATCAGAATAACGCCTCCCACGGCATCGGCGCCATATTGTGCTGAGCGTCCCCCACGAAGAAGTTCAATTTTTTCAATATTGGCAATTGGCAAACTGGCTACATTTACACCGACTGAACCCGGAGTATTCAGACGTTGGCCATCCATTATAATCACAACTTTCGCGGCGCTTACATCTCGGAGTGAAATTTCACCAGAAGAATTTACAGAAACGCCTGAAATAGTTTGTAAAGCATCGCCCACGTTTTCACAATTATGCTTTTTGAAATCCTCTTCTGTTAAAATTACTTCAGACGTCGATTTTGATGATTTGTCTTCCTGAGCAAAAACCGTCCCTGAAACCAGGAGACATACCATCAAGCACACAAAGAATGACTTAATTAATTGCATGGATATTTTCCTTTCCAAATTATTTTTATCGATGCATCACGTTATATAAATTTTTAGCATAGCTGTCAAAATCAATAGCATTGACGGCAGATAATTTTTCAATCCATTCAGTGGGGAAGGCTTTTGCTCCTTGAATACTTCCACATATAGCGCCTGTAATAGCTCCAATAGTATCACAATCTCCACCAAGATTTGCTGATGCAAGGATTCCCTCTACAGGATTTGCATGGACATAATTGGCAATAGCAAGGCATGTGGGGATCGTTTCAGCGATTTGAACCCCGGCGCCAATGATTTCATACAAGTCTCGGTAGGCTTCCTCGGGAGATTTTGACGTTTCAACAATTCCTAAGGCAAGTTTTAATCGTTTTATGATAGAAGCACTGTACCAATCCACCCCTCGAGACATCCCTATTTCAATTGCCTCATACACATCAGGCATGATTTTTGTGAGATTTTTTTCACCCATAATACCTTTTCCAATTGCTATTGCAATGCCTGAAGCTCCCGCAATTGCAATGTTAGTATTATGCGTTGGTAAGCACGCTTTTTCAACAGCATCCACTGTTTGTTTTAGGTTGCCTTGACAGAAAATTCCTACGGCAGCAATACGCATAACTGCACCATTTGTATCACCGGTATTACCGGCTTCGTAGATCGATTTTCCATTTCGGATAGCATGGAGTGCTCTTAAAGAGCTAGGACCAATGAGCATGTTATCAAATGCTCCGATTTTTTCGCACCATGCAACAAGCCGTTTCCCAATATCTTCTGGATCAACTTCTCTTTGGGCAATGATTGAATCTGCAATAAGAAGGGTTTGTTGAGTATCATCGGTAATTTCTGCTGCTTTTAATCCCTTGTGAAGTAGATGTTCCTCGGGAGCAGGGAGAAATGTCTCAATTTTTCCAAAGGTCTTTTTAATTTTTTGGGGACTCATCATAGAGGATGGCATACCCATGGCATCGCCAGCGGCAACTCCAATCAGGCATCCTTTAATTCTATTTAGGATATCGTTCATCTGATCTTCTCTTTTAGGTCCACAAAAGGCCAATTTTAGTTATCGGTGAATGGATTATTTCGTTAAGATTATTGAATGTTTCTTCTGTCATTGAAGCAATGACGCATGTCGATGGCCCTCCTGATTTTTTTAGATCTATTGACGATTTTATAGGTTTGGCATAGAGCTTTGCAGAACGTGCCATTTGTTCCATTTCAAAACCTGCTCCATGAGATCCTACAGGAAGAATGTCATGTATTCCCCTGAGAGATTGAATTGTTAAAAGATCTTTTAAAGCCAAAATTTCTGGATCATTGACATGCACAGTATCTTTTGGTGCTGATTTTGGCAGACCGATGCAGACAACAACATCTTTTGACTGTGATGTCCCAGGCCGAAAGTCTTTTTGGTGCACTAAACCAAGGACACATGTTCCCACACCTGTCATGGTTGTTGGAACATTATCTTCTGTGCTTCCAGATACATGAAAATTTTCACCAAGACCCGTTGCTTCAATTTCTTCCCGTATTCCTCGGAGGATTTCTTTACCAACATCATCCATCGGTAGTGTTAACATATTATAGGCTGCAAGAGGGATTGCACCTGACGCTAAAACTTCCAGAAGAGGAACGCGGATAGCAAAGCGACCGAGTTCATAAGGATCACAAAAAACTGTATCGCCGGGTCGTGGACCAATACCCCCATCTGAATCCACGGCAACAATTAATGCATAACCATCATGAAGATCAATTTTTGTGAGATCACGAACCGCATAGATAGGTAATAAATGGATTTCTCCCTTGCGAAGTGTTCTGTAAAAATCATCAATAAGCAGATTATCCATGTGAATTATTCTCACTTTTTTCTTGTTTCAGAACTTCTACGTAAAATTTCCCCTTATCCCCTCGAAGAATTGTCTTAACAAATTCTAGGACTTCTCCAGAATCTATTTTTGTAATGCGCTCTAAAAGAAAAACAGAATCTCCAGGTTTAATGTTTAACAAATTGGCTTCATAAGACGTTGCTTTAACTGCCTGAAGCGTCTCTTCAGCATCCACGATATTTAATCCATATTCATTTTTTATCGTCATAAACATGGAATGCTCTTCAATGTCTTTGTGAATAAGTCCAGGTACAAGATCGACAGGGAGATAGGATGTTTGAAGAGCAATTGGCACTTCATCAACATAGCGAAGGCGCTGAATACTGTAAAATCGTGTATTTTCATCAGCCTTCAGCATTTTTGAAATCAGTTTATGAGCTTTAATTTCATCGGCACAAATTAATTTGCTCCGGACCTTTTTATTCATCCCAATCATTTCAGCGGAAAAACTAAGAGATGCAACAATACTAAATCGAATGGATTTGTTTGCTACAAAGGTACCTTTCCCTTGGATGCGATAAGCCAAACCACGATCTACTAAATTTTTAATAGCTCGTTGTGCTGTTGCTCGGCTTATACCAAGATATTCTTTGAGATCATTTTCAGAAGGAAGTTTTTCATCAGGTTTATAATATCCCTGTTCAATCAAGTTTTCCAATACTTCCTGAAGCTGATAATAGAAAGGAATAATACTATTTTTATCAATTTTTCCTATGAGTTCATTCATGATGCGTTCCTTTTTCATGGGTAAAAACTATTTTTTTATGAATAACCCGTGTCCGATTGTCGGTGAAAGATACTGAAATTGTCATAGGAATTTTTCTACTTTTTTCAAAAATATTTTGTTGAATAACACCTTCCCAAAGAGGAGGTAAAATCCCCCATTGTCCAATATTGGAATAGTTTGCCCACCCGATACGCTCACCAGGATTAAGCATTATAAACGATGCGGTTGGAAAATCAGTAAACCAATGTGTTACCTTAAAGTCTGAAGAATTTGTCTCAATGGAAAGCTGAATAGGAAGATCAATCGGATTTGCTAAAGAAATGAGTCGTAGTGTATCGTTTTGAGATTGAGAAAAGCGCATGATATCCCAAGAAAGGTTATCCAACATATATTCAATTGCCTGAATACGGTCCATGGATTGGCGAGGAGTTAATTCGAGAAGTGAGTCACCAGGAATATCAAATAATTGAATATTTTTTATGCCTTTTTTATCAAGATCAATTATTCCTACCATGGAAGTCCCCCCAGAATGGGCATCGCATTGTTTTACATAGCCACCGGTGGCTCCCATGACAAGATAACGAATCCCGTCAATTTCTCCGTCATCTTGATCATAATGATAGTGTCCAGCAATTACGGCTTTTACATTGTATTGTTTTAGCACATTATGCACACGAGACCAATTAGACCACACATACCAGTGTGGATGGTGGACAAGAATTACAATTCCTTTTGCAGATTTATGAGCTTCCAGATCCTTTTTTAGCCATGTTAGCTGAGCATCAGAAAGGTTATTTAGAAAAATTGATCCCCATCGCGGATCTGTATGAAGATTTTCCATGCTGTAAAGAGAGATAAAGTGATATCCTTTTAGGGTGAAAGAATAATAGGGGAGAGAGTCAAGAGGGAGCGACGTATTTTTAGCACATGACATGAACCAATTCTCTCGTGTTCTGTCTGAGGATAGGGGTTGGTACACGGGAGGAACAACATCGTGGTCGCCAAGAGCAATGAGCCAGGGAAGCCCCGTGCTTTCCATAATCCCAGCCGCCTGGATAAAAAGGGTTTGATAATCATCAAACGTTTTTATGTTATGGATGCTTTCAACCATATCTCCAACATGAAGCATGATATCAGGATGGTAATTCAATAGATTTTCTACACCTTGTTTCATAACTGGCAAAGGAGGGACAGAATCTGAAGCGCCATATTGATCTCCCACAATACCAATTCGAATAAAATCTGGCTCAGGATTACAGCCAGAAATTAAAAGGGAAAGCAATAAAGAAAGCATTGCAAATGCTGAAAAATTTTTGAATCTGTGTTTACCGAGTATCATTTATTTTGTCCGAATGATAGGTTGTCCGTACAAGTAATCTATTGACTCTTTTATTTCCTGTCAACAATAAAGTTTAGCTTTTAATTTTTAGGGCTTTATAAAGGATGGGATCAAGCAACGTTCATTCTGTAGAAGGCATAGCCTTGTTCTCATCTCGAACTCATCGAGATCAAAGAATAAGTATATTTGTCCTGAGATTTAGGTTTCGTGCTTTTCCACAAATATGACGGAAATGTATTTCTAAAGTAACTATGGAGTGCACCGACAATGTCGGTGCATATAGTGAAACGCTTGCCTCGTAGCGAAGCGTTAGGGGGGTACTGTACTCCAGAATATCGCTGACTAGCTTTCACTCTTTGCTCTCTGGATTACAATAGCTCTACCATCTATCTGCGTTTATAAGAATGAGCACGAAGAACTTCACGTCCTCTATCTGCATCACCTGATTATAAATCATCTCAAGACTTTCAAGAAACTTTTCAGGTCTGTATTCAATGAAACGTTTTATGACATCTTCAATCATCGTTCATTTCTAGATTCATTGTTCTCTTTTAATGTGTGGTTTGCCTAAAGTTGAAAAACGTTGAGCCTCTACAGAAAGAAAATGACACTATTCAAACAGGTTCTTATAACCCACTCGTGGGAAGAAATAACAACAGGGAAATTTTATGAACTCTTTATTAAGTAAAAGAGATATCCTCCATAAATCGCAAGTAGCAAAGCCCCTTCAAGGCGATTAATTCTACCCGGCTTTCGATAGCCAAATCCTAAGACAAAAAGAGAAAGAGTTAGAAAAATCATAACGGGAATATCACGGACAAAAATAATTCTTTCAACAGGCATCGGTTTTATAATAGCAGCAAGTCCAACAACAACCAGGGTATTAAATAAATTTGATCCCAAAATATTTCCAACTGCCAAATCATGTTCGTCTTTTAGTCCCGCCATTAAAGAAGAAGCCAGTTCAGGTAGAGATGTTCCTATGGCAACAAGGGTGAGTCCTATAAGTATATCACTTACACCTAGGTGCTCAGCAATTTTTATAGCACTCCAAACTAGTAGTCGAGCGCTACCAATAAGAAGAGGTAATCCCACAGCAATATAAAGGATTCCCTTTTTCAATGGCAGGCGGCGCGTTTTTAATTCAAGAGCCATATTATTTTGCAGGAGATCCTCTCTCTTATGGAATCCTTCATAAATATACCAGCTCATGATGGCCAAAAAAAGGCCTAATAGCACAATAGCATCTACTCTACTAAGCCATCCATCCTGTAGTTGAAATGAAGCAACAAGAGAGACAGCCAGTAGCAACGGGAGTTCTTTTTTCAGGACTGAGGAGTGAATAGTTAAGGGTGTGATAAGGGCGGTTAGACCTAAAATGATTGCAATGTTACTAATGTTTGAACCATAGGCATTTCCTAAAGCAATGTTAGGATTTCCCTGATAGGCTGACATTGTAGAGACCAGCAATTCTGGCATAGATGTTCCAAATCCAACAATCACCATCCCAATTAAAAGCGGTGAAAGTCCAAGATGGTGTGCAACGGCCGCAGAACCCTCCACAAAACGATCTGCACTCCAGAGAAGAAGAAGTAACGAAACAACAAGGACCACAAAAACTACAATCATATTTGAAGCAAGTCTTTCTGTTATTAAAACAATAATTTAAAAGAAAATTTTCAGATAAAACATGAGCGAATAAAAAGGGAATTTTGATATTTCAAAGAATATAAATTTCTTGATTGTCCCGGATTCAACAATTACGTGCAACATGTGACACCTCATAAAGTCGGGAGACGGAGAAGGGAGGGATGAGGCTTATTACTGATGTGTATAGA
>JAQUPD010000017.1 GCA_028716785.1 Fidelibacterota bacterium | reverse complement strand
CTGCAAGTGTATGCCATAACCCACATGCTTAAATATTATTACAGTGCCACATGGAATACTTCCGAAAAGCTCCTTTTCAATTGGAAAGCAGAAAACAGCGGCGACTTTGAACAACTGGTGAAAACTTTTTTCGACTGCCAAAGGGTGGTAAAACTGTTGACTGATTTTATTCTTTTCACCCGTCAAGACGACGAACTGCGAAAAATTGTTTTGCGTCCTCATCAAATGAGTGCCATCGATAAAATCACGAAACGAGCCGAAGATCCGGAAAAGCAACGAGGACTCATCTGGCACACGCAGGGGTCGGGCAAAACTTTTACCATGATTGTGGCTGCTCAAAAAATTATTGAAAATCCGCTTTTCGAAAATCCTACCGTCATTATGCTGGTGGATCGCAACGAGCTGGAAAGTCAACTTTTCGGCAATCTCACCGCCGTGGGTATAGGCAACGTGGTTGCCAAAAGCAAGGAACATTTGCAGGAACTTCTTTCTGGCGACCGGCGGGGATTGATTGTTACCATGATCCATAAATTTTACGGGATGCCCAAAAATATCAATTTGCGAAAAAATATTTTTGTACTGGTGGACGAAGCCCACCGAACCACCGGCGGAGAACTGGGCAATTACCTGATGGGAGCCATTCCCAATGCCACTTATATCGGTTTCACCGGTACGCCGATCGACAAAACGCAGTATGGCGAAGGAACTTTTATCACCTTCGGCAAAGACGATCCACCACACGGATATCTGGACAAATACAGCATTGCCGAATCCATTGAAGACGGAACTACCGTGCCTTTGTATTACACGCTAGCACCCAATGAATTGCGCGTGGATAGAGAACTGCTCGAAAAGGAGTTTCTGGATTTGAAAGAAGCAGAAGGAATGAGCGACGTGGAAGAGCTCAACAAAGTGCTGGAACAGGCCGTAACGCTAAAAAATATGCTCAAAAACAGGGAACGCGTGGGAAAAGTGGTGCAATATGTGTCCAATCATTTTCTGAACACGGTGGAACCTATGGGTTACAAAGCCTTTCTGGTGGGAGTGGACAGGGAAGCTTGCGCCTTGTACAAACAGGAACTGGACAACTATTTGCCAGCAGATTATTCGCAAGTGGTATACAGTCCGTTTTACAACGATCCGCCCGAACTGGCAAAATATCATCTTTCCGAAATAGAAGAGAAAAGAATCAGAAAATCTTTCCGAAAAACAAACGAACTGCCCAAAATACTGATTGTAACCGAAAAACTGCTGACAGGTTTCGACGCTCCTATTCTCTATTGCATGTATCTCGACAAGCCCATGCGCGACCACGTGCTGTTGCAAGCCATTGCCCGCGTCAATCGTCCTTACGAAGACGACGAAGGAAGGAAAAAAGCGTCGGGTTTCGTGCTCGACTTTGTGGGGATTTTCGATAATTTGGAAAAAGCGCTTGCTTTCGATTCTCAAGATATTGCGGGCATTGTGAAGGATATAAACGTACTGAAAGAAAAATTCAAGGTAGAAATGGAAAAAGCAAAAACGGATTACCTTCCTATCATAAGTGGGAAAAAACAGGATAAAGCAGTGGAAGCTTTGCTGAATTATTTTCTGGATGAAGAAATCAGGAACGAATATTATCGGTTTTTCAAAGAATTATCGGTCATTTACGAAATTATTTCTCCCGATGCTTTCCTGCGAGATTATATTGAGGATTACGAAACGCTTTCGAGAATGTACCGCATCCTGAGGGAAAACTATGATCGCACGATTGATATCGATAAAGACTTTACCCGAAAAACGATAGAACTGGTAAAAAAGCACACCAAAAGCGGAGATATTCAACCTACGCTAGATATATTCGAAATTGACGAAAATACACTGGAAAAAATTGACCAAAGCAAAGCCTCCGACATAGAGAAAGTTTTCAATCTCATAAAAAGTTTGGAACGAACCGTAGCCCAGGAAGGAGATACAGCTCCCTATTTGAAATCCATTGCCGAAAAAGCCGAAATGTTGGCACAACTTTTTCAGAACAGACAAAAATCGACACAGGAAACGCTGAACGAACTGAAAAAAATTGTTGAAGAAATCAATACTGCCAAAAAAGAACGGGAAGAGAAAAACATGACTCCCGAAATTTTCAGTATCTATTGGATATTGGACAGAGCCGGTTTTAAGAATGCCACTTCGATGGCGAACGAGATGGAAAAAGTATTTGAAGAATATCCCCACTGGCAGAAAAGCAATAAACATGGCATAAAAATCAGACAAAAACTGTACGAAGTGATGATTCAATCGGGTACTGCCGATATCAAAAAAATTTCGGAAACTGCTCAACAAATTATGAAATTGTTAAACGTAAAAAGTTAATATGACAACGCACGAAGAATTTAAAAACGAAGTACTGACACTGGCCGAAGAAGTGGGCGTAACACCCAAAGCTATTCATATCAGGGCAATGAAAACGAAATGGGCTAGTTGCTCAAGCAAAGGCAGACTGACTTTTGATGAAATATTACTGGAGAAACCTGAAAAGATAAGATATAAAGTGATTCTGCACGAACTGTTGCATCTAAAATACCCCAACCACGGAAAAATGTTCAAACTATTATTGAATACTTACTTGAGAAAATATAACCCATCAAAAAATATCCATCAGTAAAACAATTTTCATAAAAAATATTTAGTATGGGACAAATATAAGGAAAGGGAACTTTTTATCATTTATTTTAAACCCTATCTAAATTTTAGCTCTCCTTAAAAAAATAAAATGGCACATCCTTCCTTGACTCTAAGATTCCTCATGAAGTATATTATTCTCACATAAATGTGGAGAATAATCATTAAGAAGTCTTGTGTACCAATCCCAGTATATAAAAATTTTACCCCAACTTCTCCTAATATCTCTCAAAAACAGGATGTACCGTTGAATGTCTAAATACGTTTATGGGATTGTTTGCTTTTTCGCTCTACCCATATTCTTGTGCATAAAGCCACTATTTGCACAAAATATGAATACCTTTGATACCATAGATTTTGGCATTCAAGTCGTTAGTAATATAAATCGTGAGGACTTTCATGACTATTGGAATCCTCAAAAAGGGATAAATCTTTCAGCCAAGACACCCTTTTATTTTGGTGATGTCCAAGCTGGATTACAGGTTTCATCCTTTGAAAGCCTGAAAAGGGATGTTTTGGGTTTCAATAGTTTTTTTATTTTTGCAGGATGGGGAGTGACAATAGATTTTTTTCACCGGTGGGATTGGTTTAACGGTTTTTGCGTTGGAAATGAGTTGATGGATTTTGGAAAATCAGTCAGCAAATATAGCCGTTTCGAAAGCGAACTTGCATTATCTTTAAATTCTCAAGTAGCTTATCACGTTAATGAAAAAATTTCTGTGAATGTTAACGCTTCTCATAAAATTATCTACACTTATAATAAAATTAGATTGTCCTTTGTTTCTTTAGGAATTAACTATTCTATGGATACACCTGCATGGATTCAAGATTTTCTCGAATAAAATATCTTTTCTTAGGTACTATCTTTTTGCTTATGGGGCATGTTTCCGCTAGAAGTGACACATGGGATGCTTTGTTAGATAGATATGTGATTACAGAAAGAGAGATAGAAACGGCAGGAATTTACAAACTTAGCGATCTTTTTCTTCTTATACATCCTTCTTATGTATCTACAACCGATGGCTATACCTGGCAACTAAGCATGGGGGGATTATCCTCCTTTCAACATCAACAATGGAAAATTATGATTGATGGAATGACATTGAATGTAACAGCAATGGGAATAAAAAATATCAACATGCTGCCAGTATCAATTTCCCAAATAGACTCCGTAGAAATAGTGACAACACCCCAGATTTACGAGGGAACCTTTATTCAGAATGGAGTGATTCACATCCATACAAAAAAACCAGAGCCTGGTACCCACTTTTTGAGCACTCTATCTATGGGAAATGAAACTAAAGACCCAGGTCCCTATCGTTATACTGACATGGCAACACCTAATGTGGATAAACTCGGGAGAGATGTCACAGGAAATTTATCCTATGGAAAAAACAGTGATTCTTTCACGATTGGTTTAATCTATCAAGAATATATGTTTACCGATTTCAGAATAAAAAATCGGGTGAAAGATATCGCTTACGATTGGCCTAATATGAATTTTATAGCATCAACGGTTAATGCCTATAAAAAAAGTGACAAAAAACTCATTCATTTCTTGGGGAGCTATGGTCAGGCACATCATTATTTTTTATTCTTTAAACCGTTAGGAAGAGAAGTCCCCGTAAATTATCATGTGCTATATTCTGGCATAAACATTGAATCACAGATGTCCAAACAGTCTCAGCGGACAGTTACTTTTAACTATGAAATGAATTACCCCCAAAAATATAAAAACACGCAAGACATTGATTTTTTGTGGCAAATGCATACCTTCAACGCAAGAATTGAACATGCTTTTAAACGACGCAATTTTTTTATGAAGGTAGGAATAAGGGATGAGCTTAATTTTTTACAGACATCTTATCAAATAGATAAAAAGAGTTATCATCTGATGACGTTTTACAAAAGCACCTTATTCATGATTTCTCCACATCTTTCACAAAAAATTGATCTTTCATTGTCTTCTGTCAAGAACAATCTTGCTTTCAAAAGTGCCCTAACAACTTGCTATCACTTTCCCTCTAAAAATGAATTAGCCCTTCATGTATCTTATTCACAGCGACTTTTTGAAGAAAATAACAGTCTATGGTATTGGACAAACCAGGGGTATTATCTGCTTGAAGATATCGGTATCGATTATCATGGTTTTGATTCTTTTGAAAATAGCACCCATACAACCCTTGATCTTACTTGGCATTCTCGGTCAGCAGAAAAAGTATCGTATGATATGTCAGGGTTTTATCGACAATTTCATGATTTAATGCTTGAAAAGCAGCGATTTCTATACAAGAGTGAAAACTGCACCTTTTTTTCGCCCATAGAATGTGTTCATCATCAAAAAGGATCGATTGGAGGAATTGATATACTTGTGAGAAATCGACTTTTATCGACCGTATATACGTGTTTTTATTATCGATATCAACAGACCCTTGGGGGCTCAGATTTATTTAAAGAGACATGGGAATCCATCCCTGATCATAAATTGAGTTTTCAGCTGATATATACTCCCGTTGAAAATTTTAGTCTATGGGGGATAGTGACATACTATTCGCCCACAGAGTGGAAAGAATATAACGCCATTGACGGGACGGAATGCCTTGTTGATAATCAAATCTATCTTGAATACTCTTCAAAAGTCCACAACGATATCGCCTTTGATGTAGAGGTTCAAAAGTGGTTTTGGCATCGAAAACTCATGGGAAGTTTAACCCTAAGAAACCTTCTTGATCATGAACTTATTTATCATCCCATTGGGGCAGGATTCGACCTAAGTTTATACATTAAATTAACCTTACTAATATAGAAATATTTTCTGCCCCTTTTTGTAAAAACATTGAGTACACGTTTGTATTGTTGGTAGAGATACATTACAACGTGTCTCTACCATTGTTGATGTTCGTAGGATGATGCGGAGGATGAGGGACTCGAACCCCCAAGCCCAGAGGGCGGCGGTTTTCAAGACCGCTGACTTACCAATTAGCCTAATCCTCCCAAAAACCAAAAAGCGAGATAGTTTACTGCAGTCGAGCCTTTTTTTCAACTGCTTTTTATTACAAGCATTGTACGCTTAATCCTCTGGTTCCATGAGCTGAGCAAGGATATCTAAAGCAATTTCTTTAGTATGGGTGCCAACTTCGTTTGGAGGTCCCACACAAGAAGGACATCCCGCATTGCAAGGGCAGGTTTTTATTAAGGTATGAGTATCGCGTATTAATTTTTCATGGGCATCGTATAAAAGTGGACTAAAACCAATCCCACCGGGATAGTTATCGTAAATAAAAAGGGTAGGCTGAAAGTTTTCTAAATCTTTAGGATTGAGCTTTATGGATTGTTGATGTTCATCCGGTGCTGAATAAATACCTCGCTCGGTGATGGTGTTCATAGCAAACCATTCCGAACTCTTATCACCGACTGCTTTATGAATATCGTGGGGTTCACTCATAATATGTAACGTTGCAATTGAATGAAGAGCTTTACTAATGCCTAATAACCCATCCACAATATTGGCACGTGACCACGTAAGCTGCTCTATAACAGGGTTAGGTATGGTAAACCAATACGCTGTGGTAGCCATCTCAAGATCTGGAAGATTGATTTTTCCATATCCCACATTCTCGTTGGTATAAAAACGGATTTTTTTAAAGCCAATAGCGCGCGTTAAAACCTGGACATCCCCCTGGAAAACATTGGCATTTTGAGCACAACGTGTTTCATCTTCACTCAGGACTTTAACGTTGGTGTAATCGATAGAATCCGTGTAATAATCAGAATTTGTCGGACGCACAAAGGCCTTTCGACCCTCCCAATCTAAGGTGTCTACAATGTATTGCTGTCCTGATGCCATGTAAATCGCTTCAGGATAAATGGTTAGGATGGCAGAACTGTAATCGACTTCGCCAATGATGTGATGATGATTCTGGGTATCGACAACAACAAAATTTCCTTCCGGAGAGTGGCGGAGATTAACATTGACGGCTGGATAAGCCGTATCAGACCAGTACCACCGTTGATTGTCGTAGTGTAAAATTCCTCCCTTGCTTAAAAATTCCAAAATTGCTTGTAAGTCAGCTGCTGGCACCTTTCCAAAGGTATCTCCCTCTTGAAAAGGGAGTTCAAAAGCTGCACATTTTATGTGATCCACCAAGAGCATAACATTGTCGGGATTCATGCGGGCATGTTCAGGTGATTGTCCGTAAAAGTAATCGGGATATTGCATCAAAAACTGATCCAACGGATCAGACCGTGCAATAAAAATTCCCAGAGCTGACTTTCCCCGACGACCTGCTCGACCAATTTGTTGCCATGTGCTGGATATGCTTCCTGGGTATCCTGCTAAAAGTGTAGCATCTAAACTGCCAATATCGATGCCCAATTCTAAGGCATTGGTGGAAACAACTCCACGAATCTGTCCACTTCGGATTCCTTCTTCAATCTCCCGACGCCTCATAGGAAGGTATCCTCCCCGATACCCCGCAATAATTTCACCCCGGCTCATGGATTCTCGTCCAGATTCAAAGGTATCCTTCAAATATTTTGTTAAGACTTCAACATTTAAACGAGAAAGAGCAAAAATAAGAGTTTGTACCTGATGACGAATGAGAAATTCTGCCAAATAACGGGCATGTTTAAGATAACTTGCCCGAATTCCCAGCTCTTTATTGACAAGAGGAGGATTGTAAAAGATGAGAGTTTTGGGACTAACTGGTGCACCAGATGTTTCAATTAACGTGATGGAATCCTCAATTAACCGACTGGCATGATCCCCTGGATTGGCAAGAGTGGCAGAACACAAAATAAATTGGGGATGAGAACGATAAAAGGTACATATCCGCTTTAATCGACGAATAACGTTTGTCATGTGAGAGCCAAAGACTCCCCGATATATATGCATTTCGTCAATCACAACGTATTCCAGATTTTGAAAAAATTGCATCCACTTAGTGTGATGAGGCAAAATACCCTGATGCAACATGTCTGGATTAGTGATGACGATATTTCCCTGTTTGCGAATGGCAGTTCGGGCATTCGTCGGGGTATCGCCATCAAACGTAAAGACTTTAATGTCTTTTTCAAGGGCTGTAATTATTTCGTGAAGCGCTGTCATTTGGTCTTGACTCAATGCTTTGGTGGGAAAAAGATACAAAGCCTTTGCTTTGGGCTTTTCAAGGATTTTTTGGAGAACCGGCAAGGTGTAGGTTAACGTTTTCCCTGAAGCTGTTGGCGTTACAACGGTGATGTTTTTTCCCTTCTGGATTTCCTCCCAAGCTATTGCCTGATGAGAATATAACTGGTTGATTCCCCGTGCTTTAAGTACACGTTGAATATCAGGATGGAGTGAGGATGGAAAGTCACGAAAATCTCCCGGATTTCCATCAATGTGATGGATATGAACAATGTTGGGACGAAATTGCTCTGATTGGATTAATAACGTTTCTACAGGATGTGTTTCATGATGAAAAATGTCTGTCATGATTGCTCTTTGCCTCAATTTTTCGTTGAAGTCGGTTTTGCCTGTAACATAAGGACTCAATCTCTGCCTGTCGATAGGAGGGAATACGCGCAAGAGCTTCCTTTACAACACTTAGCGCTTTTTCTAAATTTTTTTCTCGATGTTCATAATAGATAGCTCGTTCTACATAACCCTCATAAGAAAAAAGATAAAGGATGTCACAAGCCTCTGTCCATGCAGCCAAAGCATCCTCCAAATATCCAAGCTTTTTTAAAAGAGCCCCGAGCTCCAACAGTGTTTTCTGTCGACGTTGTGGCGTTATGTTTGATGATAATACATGTCGATAATGAGCAATGCTACGCTCATACTCCTGCCGATTTTTAAATAATCGCCCCTTTGCATAATCATCCAGGGGATTCTCTTCCGCATGTAACTGTCCATAGCTTTCTATTACACGAATTAAAAGGGCTAACAACGTGATAATATCCCAGCGATTGTGAATAAAAACCTTGGTAAGCATGTCTATTCGGTTTAACCGCATATATTCAAAATAAATGCCAGGAATTAACTCGCCAGGAATATCTTCCTCCCGTTCAAAGCCAAGTTTTTCCCGTTCGAGGGTGATGAGCTTACAATTCTCTTGAGAAAACTTCCACAAATTTCGACTGGGATGGAGCAAATCACCATGGGGCATATCTTCATCAAGAGGGGGAAGATGATTCATAACAAAGCGCGTGTTTAAAAGGGGAATATCATAAATTTTTCCGTTGTAAGTCACAACAGTATGATAAGAATCCATGAGCGAACGAACCAGTTCAAGCATGCCTTCTTCATGACTCAGATGAGATATAAAGTACTGATGCACATGGAAATAGCGATTTTTTATAAAGCCAATTCCAACCATAAAAGCTACAGTTCCTGTGCCACCAATAAGCCCCGTTGTTTCGGTATCTAAAAAAATTAGCGATTCCCAAGAAGGAAGAAGAGGAGTGTTAAAAACATGTGAAAAAGCTGATTTTTCTATAGAATAAATAGTAGAAAGTTTATAATTCCCATACATTTCATTCAAATCCCAGACAAATTCAGACCGAAAGATATCGCCAAAGGGTGTGTTAATCCAATGTCCGCCAACCAGTTCTTCCAATCCCGATGCTTGTTGTTGAAGGCGTGTATCGGGAAAGTATTTTGTGCTCGAGGTGTTAGGAAATAGGCGTTGGAGATAATCTTTTACTGTGGATTGATTTTTAGAATCCTTTTTATCATTTTTTAAATTCGGGGAGAGATCATTGAGTTTGTTCTTTATCTCTTTCATATACAGAAATTTACAATGAGAATAGTAAAATATCTAAAAGACTCTACAGGATGGATTTATTTCGTGAAATTCTAGAGGAAGAGATCAACCTGTTTCTTATATTTTTAGATTATGTAAAGGATGTCGGGGTGAGAAGATTCGAACTTCCGACCTCCACGTCCCGAACGTGGCGCGCTAACCGGACTGCGCTACACCCCGATTATGTAGATAGAAAATTTAAGGATTCTTAAGAGAATGAAAAATTATTTTATGGCAAAAGTGAAAAAGGATAGACCCTCATATGTGAACTTTGTATTTTTCCCTTTATGGTCTATAAACAATCCTTAAAAAATCTTCTTCCGGAAGAGATTGAAGCATGGGTTTTATCAAAAGGATATCCTGCCTATAGAGGGCGACAGCTCGCTGAATGGCTCTATGGGAAAAAAGTTGAGGGTCCTCAAGCGATGTATACCCTCCCACAATCTCTCCGTGATCTTATTCAACAGGAAGGAAACTTATTTCTCACGCAGTTAGTAAACGACATCCCTACCTCTTTTGCAGACTCACAAAAATTTTTATTTAAACTTACCGATGGTGAAGCGATAGAAAGTGTTTATCTTCCCTCAAAAAATCGCAGGACTGTTTGTGTAAGCAGTCAGGTTGGGTGTGCTTTAAAGTGTTCTTTTTGTCAAACTGCCCGCATGGGATTTCATCGGAATCTTTCTGCTGGTGAAATTGTAGATCAAGTATTGCAAATAAGTCGATGGATTCCTGAAAACATTACGAACGTTGTATTTATGGGCATGGGAGAACCTTTTCATAATTTTGAATCAGTTGCACAGGCTGCGAAAATCATGAATCATCCCAAAGGATTACATATTAGCGCACGCCATATTACTGTTTCAACAGCAGGACTTGTTCCAGGAATTTACGCCTTTGCGGAACTCCCATATCCCTTTAAATTGGCAGTCTCTTTAAATGCTATTCGTGATGATCTTCGGGATGTCTTGATGCCCATCAATAAACAATATCCTTTGACAGACCTTTTAAAAGCAGTTAAATTTTATACTCAGAAAACGCACCGACGAGTCACTTTTGAATATGTTTTGCTTAAGGATGTCACGATGACAATAAAGGATGCTGATATTCTGGTTTCACGATTAAAAGATCTAAATTGTAAAGTAAATCTTATCCCTTATAATATGACCCATGCACCTTATCAAATGCCTGATGAGGAGGAAATTCTCGCTTTTGCTGATTATCTTCAGTCGAGAGCTTCTTTTCCTGTTACCATTCGTTGGAGTGGTGGACGGGATAAGCAAGCAGCATGTGGACAATTATACACCGAAACTAAAAGGGAAGAGTATGCGTGATCCATTAAAGGACTTATTAAACAAAAAGCCTGTCCAGGTAGCCATAGTACTTGGGAGTGGGTTAGGAGAGATGGTATCAGAAATTATTCCAGAAGTTATCTTGCCCTATAAAGATATTCCAGGATTTCCAACATCAACGGTAGAAGGACATGAAGGAAAGTTTGTTTTGGGCGAATGGAAAGGACATCGTTTGCTGGCTGCAAAGGGGCGATTCCATTACTATGAGGGCTATAGTATTGAAAAAGTCTTATCCATTATAGAATATTTTCATGATGTGGGGATAACCCATGTTGTAATTACCAATGCTGCAGGATTGATAAATACAAAATATCCCAAAGGAACCATTTTTCGAATTGATGATTTTATCGATTTTACAAAAAAAGCTGCGGAAGCAGGAGATCTTACCTTAGCAAAGATACGTGATCATGAGAAGAAGGCGATAGATAAAGCAGCAAAAATATCCGGTGTTAATATCGGGAGTGGAATTTATGTCTGGACAACAGGCCCTTCCTATGAAACACCAGCAGAAATCCAATATTTCAGTCGACTCGGTGCCGATATTGTAGGGATGTCTACAATGCCAGAAGTCATTCGTGCCCGTTCTTATGGGATGAATGTCTATCCTTTGAGCTGTGCTACAAATTACGCAGCCGGCATTAAAAAGGAAGCTCTTTATCATGAAGAAGTGACAGAAACAGCTCTGAAGGTCAGTGGAAATATGAAAGCGCTTGTTTCGTCACTCTTAACCGTAATAAATCAAAAATAGATGAGGCAGTTATGAAATTAGCACTCATTACTGCGTGTATGGTGATGGTATTAGGAGGATGCATGACGGATAATACCGTGTATGAAACGCCACAAAAGGTAGAACCTTTTACAGAAAAAGATTTTGACAAACTCTATTCTGACAAAGCTTTAGGAATGACTGTTGAAGAGGGAAAAATGACATTTCGCGTTTTTGCACCTCGTGCAACGCAGGTAAAGATTCTTTTTTTCAAAAAGTATAACGATGAAACTCCCTATGAAACTTTTTACATGATTCGAGATGATCAAGGTGTGTGGGAGTATATAAGTAAAAGCAATCGTTGGGGAGAGTACTATGGCTATCAAGTATCGGGTCCAGAGGGATCTGGTGAGATGTTTAATGATAGTCTTGTTATTGCAGATCCCTATTCGATTGCCGTATCCACAAAGAACCATTTCACTCACGAAGCAAAATCTATTATTCTAAAAGATGATTTCACGTGGGGTCATGATACGTGGGTTGCTCCAGAAGATCCTCGGGATCTTGTGATTTATGAAGCGCATCTTCGAGATTTAACAGCGCATCCTTCTTCAAGGGCATCTAAACCAGGCACGTATTTGGGAGCAATTGAGAAGGGAATTACAGGAGGACTTGAATATATCACCTCACTGCGTGTAAATGCTGTAGAATTTTTACCCCTCATGGAATTTGCCAATATTGAAATTCCCTATAAAGATAGTGTTGAACGAAAATATAACACGTGGAATCCTTATGAAAGGAATCACTGGGGATATATGACAAGCTATTTCTTCGCTCCAGAATCGTATTATGCTTCCAATCCTTCCCTGAAAGAAGGGGGATATAGTGGCCATGATGGACGACAAGTAAGAGAAATGAAAGAAATGGTGAAAGCCTTTCATAAAGAAGGAATTGCCGTTATTATGGATGTGGTGTATAACCACGTTTCGGAGTACGATTATAATCCCTTGAAATACATTGATAAAAAATATTATTTTCGACTGGATAAGAAGGGGGATTTTCTTTCGATAAGCGGTTGTGGAAATGATTTTGCCACAGAGCGCCCCATGAGCAGACGTTTGATTGTTGATAGTGTGCTTTTTTGGATGCAAAAATATCATATTGATGGTTTTCGTTTTGATTTAGCAGCCATGATTGACGAAGAAACGTGTAAAATGATTCTTGAAGAAGCACGAAAGGTGAACCCCAATGTGATTATTATTGCAGAGCCATGGGGAGGTGCTTACAAACCAGCACGTTTTAGCGAATTGGGATGGGCTGCTTGGAATGACCAGTTCCGAAATGGTATAAAAGGACAAAATCCCGAGAATCGCCCCGGATTTATTTTTGGCAGGTGGGATGATGGGGTAACGCGTGATAATGCATTTCGTTTTTTTACAGGCACATTAATTCATGATGGGGGACTCTTTCAAACGCCTAAACATTCTGTGAATTATTTAGAATCTCATGATGATAACACGTTGGGAGATTTTATTCGCCTTTTTATGAATTGGACACCCCAAAATCAACGTATGGAAACCTATCATTTGGTCCAAGGAGATATGTTGGAAATCAACAAACTGGCTGCATTTTGTCTGGCAACATCCCAAGGAATTATGATGATGCATTCTGGACAGGAATTTGCACGTTCTAAGGTTATTGCTCCTTCTGGTGTTGAGGACCCCCATGTAGGTCATATTGACCACAATTCCTATGAAAAAGACAATGAGACCAATTATATCAACTACAGCATTGCCCAAAAAAATAAAGAACTCGTTACCTATTATGCAGATCTCATTGAGCTTCGAAAAATGATTCCTGAATTACGTAAAACCTCTCGTAAATATCTAAGGCGGCATTATTCTATTGATACCCAATTTGGAATTGGCTATGAAATCAATGATCCCTCTTCTGATAGGCACTATCTTGTCCTTGTGAATGGAGATCCTGTAAAATATGCGATGTATAAACTTCCAGAAGGAAAGTGGAATATTCGTGCCAATGAATCAGACGTAGGCTTGGAAAAACCTCTTCAAAAAGGGATAGTCGATCAAATTGTTCTAAATCCACGAGGAGCAGCATTACTGGAACAGACAAAAAATTTATGAAAGAGAAACTGCTTGTATCAGCCTGTTTGGTAGGACTTTCGTGTCGATATGGTGGGAATGCAAAGCCCTGTCAAAAGGTTTTAGAAATGTCTACCCGATATGATTTCATTCCTTTTTGTCCAGAACAAGCAGGTGGATTACCCACGCCGCGGATTCCTTGCGAACTTCGTGCATCTGCACAAGCAATTTTAGCAGGTCTGGGTGAGGTTGTGAATCGGGAAGGGGAGATGTGTACTCAAGCTTTTTTGAAAGGGGCTCGAGAAACTGTGAAAGTGCTTCATCTTCTCCACATCCAAAAAGCCCTTTTAAAGGAGGAATCCCCATCCTGCGGGAAAAATAGGGTTTTTGATGGGACATTTCAGGGAAGATTAATACCAGGATGTGGCATTACAGCACACATGTTAAAAAATGAAGGGATAACCATTTATTCTGAAGAAGAGATTGATAAGCTATAAGGGAACGGCGAGTTATTTATACAGTAGAAGGGTGTTTTGTTTGTTTAGCGTTTGAAAACCATGCTTAACTTTGAAAAAATTGCTTATACTCATGTGATTGTGTACCAATGGAATTGATCAAAATTACTTTTATGAAAAGCTGGTTATGGGGGAACACTGGGTATTGTCTTAGAGAGAATCCTTTGAAAGGTGGCTTCCCAGAACTTTTTGCCTAATAAAAAAAGTTATTTTACATAAAAGAAGGAGGATTAATGTATGAAAGATCCTAGAGAAAAGGCATTGTCAGATCTCCTTGTTAATTATTCAATCGATGTACAGGAAAATGAAAACGTTTTAATTGAAGCCTTTAATATTCCTGATACGTTCGTTGTACAACTCATTGGGGCTATTCGTAAGCGGAAGGGGAATCCTTTTGTAACCCTTAAATCCTCCGTCATTACCCGAGAACTTCTTTGCAAGGGGAATGAAAATCAACTTGGGTTAAGCGGAAAATTGGAAGCCGCAGTTATGAAAGAAATGGACTGCTATATTGGTGTGAGAGGATCCTTAAATATTGCTGAATTGTCGGATGTTCCTCCTGAGGATATGAAACGCTATGAACTGTTGTGGAATTATCCTGTTCATAAAGAAATTCGGGTGCCCAAAACTCGATGGGTTGTCCTGCGATATCCTACTCCGTCCATGGCACAACAGGCTGGCATGAGCACAGAAGCTTTTGAAGACTTCTTTTTTAATGTTTGCACATTGGATTATTCAAAAATGTCCCACGCCATGGATCCACTCGTAGCATGGATAAATAAGACAGATAAAGTCCGAATAACAGGTAGAGACACAGAGTTAACCTTTTCAATAAAAGGATTTCCGGGCATCAAGTGTGATGGAAAGGCAAATATCCCGGATGGCGAAGTGTTTACTGCGCCCGTAAAAGAGAGTGTTAATGGGGTAATTCATTATAATACGCCAACCTTATATCAAGGGACAATTTTTCAAGATATTCGATTGACATTTAAAGACGGAAAAATTGTGGATATTGAGGGGGATCATCCTGAAAAATTGAGAGCAATTTTTGATACAGATGACGGTGCGCGGTATGTAGGGGAATTTGCAATTGGACTTAATCCCTGGATTACGGAGGCTATGTTGGATATACTTTTTGATGAAAAAATAGCGGGTTCTATCCATTTTACACCTGGAGATACCTATGAAGAAACCAACAATGGCAATAAAAGTGCTATCCATTGGGATCTAGTTTTGCGTCAAACACCCGAATATGGTGGTGGAGAAATTTGGTTTGATGATACACTAATCCGCAAGGATGGACGATTTATCTTGCCTGAATTGGAAGGACTCAATCCTGAAAATTTGAAATAGAGAAGATTTTGAATTAGAATATTTATTCAACCCGTTGTGTGGAATTAAGCAAGCGCATGCTAATATGGTTTAGGGATTTATTATTGATAGAATTCAGGAACTGTAGAAAAGTGAAGGCAGTCACTTTCGACAAAATTCTGGTAGCCAGACCAACAAAGGTTTTGGCATAATTTACACGAATAACGAATTGATCTACCAACTGAGAAAACAAGGTTTCAATCTGTTTACGAACTTTTCGAAACAATGCTGGTTGTTTTCGATAATTCTTCTGATTGGAGCGCATAGGTGTATTTAACTGAATACCTCTCGTCTCGAATAATTCCAGTTGATATTCAGAATCGAGATAGGCCTATCCCCTAACATCAGACAATTAGCATAATAAGGTTCGATATCACTGAGATATTGAATATCGGCATGGTTAGCTTTGGAGAAATCAAAACTGGTTATGACCCCATTAAGACTACAAACCCCATGGAATTTATACCCAAAATAATGGGAGTTTTGAGCCGCGCAATAGCTGTATTCCTTATTCACCGCTATCGCTGGAGATGAGCAGGTTACTTTAAAATGGATAACCGAGAGCGAAGTAGATAACCTCGGTTTCAATATCTACCGCAGCACAAAGTCTAATGGTGAATTTTTAATGTTGAATGATGATTTAATTGCGGGTGCTGGAAGCAGTTCGGAAAAGCATGAGTATAGTTATATTGATCAAGATGTAAAGAATGGAGTTACCTACTGGTATAAGCTTGAGGATATAGGTTGTGATGAAAAGACTAAACTTTATGGTCCGATATCAGCCATGCCTGTAAAGAAAGATGGTCCATCTGAGTTTTGCTTGTATCCGAATTATCCCAATCCGTTTAACCCGGTGACTACTATATCATACGATTTGCCGGAAGATGTCTATGTTGAGTTGCCAGTATATAATGTGCGAGGGGAAAAAGTCACAACGCTTTTCAAAGGCAATCAACGTGCAGGTTTATACAAGTTAGACTGGGATGGAACAGATAAGACTGGTAAGATAGTATCTTCAGGGATTTATTTTATCAATATTACCAGCGATAGTTATTGCAAGACGAATAAGATGGTTTTTATCAGGTAATTTTGGAATTTGACACAAGTCTTCAGGTTTGTGTAAAATTAAAAATGAAAAGTGTGTAAACTTACAATTTTTTGAACTTTTTGACAGGATATGGTTTTGATTATAATGGTCTAGTCAATGAGTGTCCATGGCGAATAGAGTGAAGATATATCATATAAACGTACGTGGTTTAAGCAACCATTTATAGGTAATGCTTATCAGACAATAAAGATTAATGAATATTCACTTAATACTGGAGGTGTAAAATTTGGTTGTTCATTCTATTTTTAAATTCCTAATCATCCCCTGCAACCAAGGGTGGGAGCTGTTCGATGAAAATGAAGTTTTATGAATTTTCTGAAGATTTGAGAATAAACAAAGGATTAGGGCTTCGTAACCCAGCGTGGCTGAGCGTTGTCCGTTAGACATAACATAAAAGTAAAAACATAAAAAGCAGGATTTAAAATTAAAGCAAGAAGTCAATTAATTTTAGGAATTATTCAATTTTTTTGTTTGTTGTTATTCTTAAACTCATGTGAACTGTTTGATTCTTCAAGTTCATAAGATATTTCAATATATGTAAATGCTGGTGCATATAAAGATGGTTACAATGAAAATGAAGATTTAATTTTCGTTAACGTCATGAATTCTGCAACTATTCCTACAGTTAAAGTAAATAAGAGGTATGCCAGATGATGATTATCTAATATATGGTAGTTTATTTTATTATGATTATTTCGATCTTGTTGATAGACAGAGTTTATCACTGGAGATTAACTATAAAGATCAACATAAAGAAAATAGAAAAGCTGAAGTTTCTGCGACAGTTTCTGACTCTTTTCATATTACCTCTCATCCAAATGGTGACGAAGATGAAGTTGAAATCACATGAGAACAGGATTTAGCTATTGTTTTGACACAATCTGCAGGCGCAGAGGCTTACGAATGTGTCTTGTATTTAGAATATGAAACCTATAATTCAATTACAGACGATTATCAATAAAAGGAGATTGAAATTACAAGAGTTGTAACTGGTATTTTTGTTACATTTGACGCTCCTCTACTCCAATTCTCGTTTTCTTTCCTTAACCTCAATCTCTTTTATCTATTTCAGGTTATTTACTTAGAATTTCGCTTATTCGTTCAACATCGTCTTGAGTGGCAATTACGAATAAAATATCACCTTTTTTCAATACAGTATGACCTTTAGGCGGAATGATTTGATCATCTCGAATAATGGCAATAATTAAGGAATCGGGCGGTAGAGCTAAATCACGGATTTTTAAACCGTCAATTATAGAATTATCGGATAGCTGAATTTCAAAGACATCCACATCGGTTTTTCGGGTCGTGATCAATTCAATCGAATGCATTGGTTTCGGTCGAGATGGAATACAGAGTCGTAATTTCGAAGCGCCCCAGGTAAGTGTGACCCCTTGTAATAAACACGACAAAAAAACGGCAAAGAAAACAATATTGAAGATAAAATGATTCTGGTCAATGCCATAAACAGCTGGATAAGTTGCTAAAACAATGGGAACAGCTCCCTTGATGCCACCCCACATTAGGAACACTTTTTCTCGAAATTTAAATTTAAATGGCAGAGTGCAAATCAAAATAGTCAGTGGACGAGCAACTAGGATCATTATCGCCGTAATTAATAATCCTTCTTGCCAAACCGACAATAAGCTTTTGGGAAAAACCAGAACTCCCAGCAGTAAAAAGATCGCGATATTAGAGAAAGTCGAAATCCCTTCGATAAAATTGCCGATCCCTTTGCGATAAGCAAAATCCGTATTTCCTAACCAATATCCAGCAAAAAAAACCGCGATAATGCCATTAGCTTTGACAACCTCTGCACTTCCATATGCCAGCAAGCAGACCGCTATGCTTAGTACATGATAATAACCGCGATTTTCCACCTTGAGGTTATTGAATAGAAACGCGCCGACTTTACTAATAAGCCAGCCTACTACTATTCCACCACCAAATTGCCACATTAAATTGAGGATAAAAAGTCCGATGTTCTGGGGATGCCCTGTAATTATTTGAATAAAAACAAGTGTTAACATTATAGCCATCGGATCATTGGTAGCCGATTCGACTTCCAGTGTCAAGGAAACGCGCTTTTTAATGGCACGCTGACGCATAATCATAAATACTGCCGCGGCATCGGTTGAAGAAATGATGGAGCCAATCAACAACGAATAAAGTAAATCGAGCCCCATAATAAAATGTATCAGAAGTCCTAAAATTCCCGCCGTCAGAGCAATACCGAACGTCGCGAGTGACAAAGCCGGACCGAAAACAGATTGCACTATTTCGCGACGGGTATGAAAACCACCTTCGAATAAAATGAATATTAAAAAGATATTGGCTACTTTTTGAGCCAATATAGCATTGTCAAAATAAATCAGATTGAGCACATCACTGCCGCATAGCATCCCAATCCCCAGAAATAGCAGAAGCACCGGGATACCAAATTTGGAGGTTATCTTAGTCGAGTAAATGGCGGCAATTAGCAATATGGCAATCAGTAAGTACATGAATTTTCCTCACTCAAAGAGTAAACTTGGAAGAGTTAAAATTCCGCGCAATTTTTTTTCAGCTGATAGGTAAATGCTTTTTGACGAATGAGGTTTTATATTCAACATTTTTCGCTATTATTGATTGTAACCTTAACCCCGCAGATCTGGTATGCTATTAAATTTATAGCATACGAATATTTAAATATCTTATCACTATTTGATGAAATAAAACACTTCACTATATAAGAAAAATACAATTAAAATCAAAATGAATAATGTCAATTCAAGTTTTATATGCCATTCTATGAACAGTCTAAGCACCCTGCAAGGTGGAAAGTGGTCATGGGTAACTGGGAGGCTGAAAATAATATGGTATTTGATTTTTACTTTTTCTTTGCCATAGCTCTTCTGATTTAAAAGTGATTTATTCACCTACTTACCTAAAAGATATAGTTTAGTAATAAACTTAATTTTGACTAAATTATATTTTGTGAAATTATTTGAAAATGTCAGCTTGAATAGTATTTAAGCCGGTTTACAAACTTATCAATGATAGCCTGGATATCTAAACCGGCAGACACTTGAGGTTAACATGAAAGAGATTATTCAGGTAATAATAGATGAAGAGAAATCTGCCCGCGAACGAATAGAGAGCGCTCGTCTTCAAGCCCGTCGTGACGCAGAAGCCGCTCAGATTGAAGCCCAAAAAACCATTGAAACCGCTCGCCAATTGGCATTACAGGAAGCTGAAGCGCTTATTACGACCGCCAAATCTGAAGCTGAACGCCAACACACCGAGCTTTTAAATGCTGCTCGAACGCAACAAAACGACATTTTCAATAAATACCATGCTGAAATCGCCGCTGCCGTGGATTTCCTTTTTCAAACCCTTCCAATCGGCAAAAAGGTCGCCTAATGAGTGCTGTTAGCACTTACGGACTGGTAAATGCTCGCGTCCGGACACGACGCTCCGCCTTGCTTTCTGCTTCCTCTTATAAGGCTTTAGCCGCCGCAACTGATTTACCGGAAATGCTTAATCTCTTAACCCGCTATAAAAATCGTCTCAGTTTCGAAAACCTTCATGATTATTCGATTGAAGCTTTAGAGCGGTTATTAATTCAAGAGAAAGCCCGTCAGATACTTGATTTGAAGTACTCCAGTCGCGGACCAGCTCGGGACATTATGGCTTTAATGCTCTCAAGAATTGATGCTGAAAACGTCAAAACTGTTCTCAGGGCTTGGCAAAAATCCGATCAGAATGTCAGTAATATTATCGAATGCACCGGCTTGGCAGTTCTGCCGATTACAAAAATGCTGACTGCGGAGGATTTAACCCAATTTGCCTCTTATATCAATCAGCTACCGTTTTATGAAGCTTTCCTGAAAGCCGCTAAAGGTTTCGACCGAAGCAAGAGCCTTTTTGAAATTGAAGTTGCCATTGATAAAAGTCTGTATCAGTCCATTTGGGACCTGACTGCTTTATTGAATAAAACCGATCAACATATAGTAAGACGAATGGTCGGCATCGAAATTGATCTAAAAAATCTGGACTGGATCGCCCGTATCCGCAAGTATTACCAGTCTCAAATAAAAGCCACCGAGACAAGTTTAATACCCAACGGCTATCGTTTGCCTTATGCTACTCTCCGAAAAATGATTACTACCGGCTCAATCGAAGACGGGCTGGAAAAAATATTACCGGGATTAACGCCCATTACTGCGCAGGAACGTGATCAGCTTACTGCCCTTGAGCGCTTAGAGCAATTTCTCAATCAGGCGCTTTTTCATGAGGCTAACCGCCTTTTTCTGGAAAATCCGCTTTCTATCGCCTCCACAATTGGCTACTACTATCTCGTTCATATCGAAACCCGGAATCTCTGCACATTAATAAATGCTAAATATTATAAATTAGCTCCGCAGGCGGTTTTAAATAAATTGGTATATTGAGGATAAAGATGTTTTTCCCAGAAAAAATGCTTTTGGTCAATGCGCTCTTTCCCGACAAATATACGCCCAAGGTTGTCCGCATGATTATACATCAGGGCGATTTGCAAATTGTGGATGCCGCCCAAACTAATCCTTGGATCAAAGACCTCGCACGAACATATTCAACGGAAGAATCCTCTCAATCTCAAGCCCGTCGGGAAAAAGTGGAAGGGTTAGTTAAAACCCTTAAATTAACCGACCAACTCCATAACTTTCAACCGCTAAGCGGTGATTGGATGGAAATTGATCATAGTCTCGAAACTGCCATTGCTGAAATCGAATCAGTTAGTCAGAGGCGCGACAGCCTGCAAAAGGAATTTCAGCGTCTCAATGAAATCAAAACCCGCTACGATCGCTTTCCCGGTCTCGGCAAAGCCCTTCAAATGCCGGGTGACTATTCCTATCTTGCTATTGAAACAGGCGAAATCCCCGACAATAACCTACCGCTACTGGAAGAACAATTATCTGCTACTCTGCATGTAATTCTACCGATCGGGAGACAGAAAGGAATGACCTCACTGGTGGCAATCGTTCTCAAACGCGATGCCGAAGTTCTTCAGGTGGCTCTCAAAGCCAGCGGTTTCCAGCCGACCAAAATTGAAAAAGAATTGCCCAGTCTCGCCACCGAATCAATTGAAAAACTCGAAAAAGAACTGAACGATCTCAATGAACAACTGCGTGACGCCGAGGAAAAATTTCAGGCGGTAGTCAATCGCCATCGCGCGCTCCTAATCGGCGTTTACCTGCGTATTCGTCAGGAACAAGTTCAAGGCCGGATGTTACATTTCTTCCGCCGCACTGAAAAGACCTGTCTTTTTTCGGGCTGGTTGCCGGATAGTCGCAAGGAGGTTTTTGTCAAAGAATTGCAGAAAGCCACCCAAAATCGGGCTATCGTTGACCTGATACCGGCTGAATCGCATGAAGCCGTCAAAAATGGTAGTGTGGAAGTCCCGGTCAAATTGAATAACCCCGCCTTTTTCAAACCGTTCGAGATGCTGACTTCGGTCTATGGTCTGCCGAAGTATCAGACCATTGATCCAACACCGGTGTTTGGTATAAGCTTTCTTTTGATGTTCGGAATAATGTTTGGAGACATTGGGCACGGCTTGGTCTTGGCATTGCTTGGCTTAGTATTGATGTTAAAAAGTCGCAAAGATACATTCAAATCTGCCGGCTATTTACTCCTCTACGCCGGTGGTTCCAGTATTATTTTCGGTTTTCTATTCGGTAGTTTTTTCGGGATCGAAGATTTATTTCCAACCATTTGGATGAAACCGATGAATGACATCAACCAATTGTTCAAAGTTGTTATCTACGTTGGTGCCGGGATGATAACCGCCTCGATTATTATAAATTTGATAAATGGCATCCGTAGTGGTAGAATTCTCGATTATATTTTTGACAAAGCCGGTTTACTGAGCGGCATTCTCTATTGGTGCGGCATCGTATTGGTAAGTCGTCTGGTACTCACGAAAACTAGTGGAGGAGTTAGCCTTATTGTGATCTATCTCTTTGTGGCTTGCGCTCTGCTCCTTTTCTTCCGAGAACCAATCCTTAATTTAATCCGCAAAAACCGGCGTCTATATAATTCGGGAGTTGTCACCGGGATAATGCATTCGCTTGTAGAAATGCTTGAGATTGTGCTGGGATTTTTGGCTAATACGGTTTCTTTCATCCGTGTGGGAGCGTTTGGATTAGCCCATGCCGGATTATTTATTGCCATATTCGCTCTTTCAGATATGGTGAGTGGCAAATTAAGTGGGGTAGCTTCTCTCTTAATTCTAATTTTAGGCAATATTTTCATCATTGCTCTGGAAGGACTAGTAGTAACCATCCAGGCAATTCGTCTGGAATTTTATGAATTTTTCAATCGCTTTTTCCGTCCGGCAAGGGTTAAGTATCAACCAATCAGAGAGAATCCCAACCTGGAGTAAATATTCTCTCGTAATATGAAAAATAAATTTGCGGAGGTAATACAAATATGTTAAAAATCAAATCTTTTAAAAAAATGCTGACAATTGTGATTACGCTGGGTTTCGTGGCAATTTTCGGAACTTCACTACTGGTGCTGAAGGCTTTCGCACAAACTCCGGAAGAAACCGCGACGAGTGTAGTAGAGAGCACTGAAACCGCAGTCGAAGTTGCTCCGAATACGGCTCGCGATTCCGATACGATCAAATTTGGTTTTATTGCCGCCGCTCTGGCAGTTGGCATTGGTTCGATCGGAGCCGCCATTGCCGTTGGCAATATTGGTACCGCGGCTATGGGCACAATTGGCGAAAAACCAGAATTGTCCGGTAGCGCTCTAATTTTTGTCGGTCTGGCAGAAGGTATCGCTATTTACGGATTGATTGTAGCCATTATGATTCTCGGAAAATTGTAATTTGCCGGAGATGTTGTGAAATTTTTCGTGATTGGTGACGAAGAGACTGTTTTGGGATTCAGCCTAGCAGGCGTGGATGGAATTGTGGTTCACGATGCGGCTTCTGCCCGAGGCGTATTGGATGAAACTATGGAGCGCGAAGATATCGGCATCATTATAATTACCGAGCGCGTTGCTACAATGATTCGGGAAGAGGTCAATGCTTATTTTTATCATAGCCCTTATCCGTTGATTGTTGAAATCCCTGATCGCCTTGGCCCACTGGAAGACCGTATTTCAGTGCGAGATGTTGTCCAAGCTGCGGTTGGTGTTCGGTTAGAATGAGGAATTATGCCTGATAAAAACGCCACTCTGGAAGCCATTGTAGCTGAAATTCGTCAGATGTCGGATGCTGAAATTGAAGCCATCCGCCAGTCTGCCAGCCGCGAGCAAGCCCAAATTGCTCACCGTGCCCGCCAAGAGGCGGAAAAAATTCGCGCCGGAATTATCAGTAAAGCCCAGCAAAATGCCGAGAAAATTCGCCAGCGATCAGCGGCTCAAACCAATCTTGAAATCAAAAAATTGAATTTGCAATCACGACTTTTAATCACTGCCGAAATTCGGCGTCAATTTGAAGAACGTTTATTTGCTTTGCGCCAATCTCCTGAATATGCCCAATTGCTGAAAGAGCTAATTATGGAAGGAGTTGTTGGCTTGGGAGTTGATCACATTCTCATTAGCGCTGGCGATCGAGAGCACACCATCCTAACCGATGAATTTCTTAGATCAATTGAGGCATCTTTTAATCCACCGGTGCACCTTGAACTGGAGCCTGTGGTTCTCAATGAGCCGGGGGTCATTCTTTATTCGGCAGATAAGCGGAGGCGATTCGATAACCGCTTATCCCGTTATGTTCAGCGTGTCCTGGAAAAATATCACTGGGAAATTATGCAGAAATTCTCGGAAAATAATTAAAAGAGGTAAACGGTGGCAATAGTTATTGGAAAAGTCACCCGCGTTTTGGGACCAGTTGTTCATGCAATCGCAAATGCTAAGGTTCAGATGCTCGAATTTGTCGAGGTTGGAACCGAACGCCTGATCGGCGAAGTTGTGCGGCTTCACGGCAATCAAATCATCATTCAAGTTTATGAAGATACTACCGGTTTAACGCCCGGAGTAGAAGTGTACGGTTCTGGAATGCCCCTTTCAGTTGAACTCGGACCTGGTCTTATCGGCACTATATACGACGGTGTTCAACGTCCACTGACGGAAATCAAGAAGGTTTCCGATCAATATATTCATCGTGGCATAAAAGCTCCTGCCCTTGATCGTAATAAAAAATGGTCATTCGAACCGGTTGTGAGTCCCGGTACAATCGTTAATAGTGGTCAGATAATCGGGACAGTAAAGGAAACGGTTTCCATTACCCAAAAAATATTAGTTCCGCCAAACATTTCCGGCAAAGTCATCAGCATTGCGCCCCCGGGAGAATATCGCATCGAAGATAAAATTTGTGTCATCGAAAATGGTCAAGTCCGGCGAACATTGTCCCTTTTTCAGCGCTGGCCAGTGCGTCAGCCACGACCAATTAAAAACCGTTTGTCCACCAGTCAACCGATTATAACCGGACAGCGCGTTATTGATACCCTTTTCCCGATTGCCAAAGGTGGCACAGTCGCTATTCCGGGTGGATTTGGTACCGGTAAAACTATGGTTGAACACCAGATCGCCAAGTGGTCAGATGCCGATGTCGTCGTCTATATTGGCTGTGGTGAGCGCGGCAACGAAATGACTGATGTCCTAACTGAATTTCCTCAATTAATTGATCCGCGCACCGGGCAACCGCTAATGGAACGCACCGTACTGATTGCCAATACTTCCAATATGCCAGTTGCCGCACGTGAGGCTTCAATTTACACCGGCATCACCATTGCCGAATATTTTCGTGATATGGGTTATCACGTCGCCGTTATGGCTGACTCAACTTCGCGCTGGGCGGAAGCTTTGCGCGAATTGTCTGGCCGTATGGAAGAAATGCCAGCCGAAGAAGGTTTCCCAGCTTATTTGCCAACTCGCTTAGCTGAATTTTACGAGCGCGCCGGTTATTTCGAAACTCTCAACCAGGAAAACGGCTCGGTTACCATCGTGGGCGCTATTTCACCGCCCGGTGGTGATTTCTCGGAACCGGTTACTCAACATACCAAGCGTTTCGTCCGCAATTTTCTGGCGCTTGATCGCGATCTGGCTAATGCGCGCCATTATCCGGCAATTTCCTGGCTCGATTCTTATTCCGATTATGTCGAAATGGTGACTGCCTGGTGGCAGGAGAAAGCCGATCCGGATTGGGCTGAGTTGCGACAGGAAATGCTTGATCTTCTCCAGAAAGAAGCTAAACTTCAACAGGTCGTCAAATTAGTCGGTGCGGATGTTCTACCAGAGTCTCAACGTCTCATTCTGGAAGTCTGTACCCTTTTCAAAAATGTCTTTCTCCAGCAATCGGCTTACGACCAGATCGATACCTATTCCACTGTTCAAAAACAGGCGAAAATGCTTCGCATCATCGTATCATTTTATCGGATATCGGCCGATGTCCTCAGACATGGCGCTACTCTTTATAAGGTTAAACGCACTAAAACCTTTCGTGCTATAAAGAATATGAAATATGAAATTTCCAATGATGAGATTGATAAATTAGATCAAATCTTGGCTAATATGACCCAGGAATTAGCCAGCCTTAGCCGCCCAAATTTTTAAGGTTATAATCGAATGTCCCAGATCAAAAAAATTAATGAAATGAATAAATATGACCAGGCTGAACTCTTGAAATACCGGGAATATATTGGAATTCAAGAAGTCGCCGGGCCATTAATTTGTATCGAAAATATCCATAATGTTGGCTATAATGAATTAGTCGAAATTCGGGACGAACGTGGTGAACCTCGCATTGGCCAGGTGCTGGAAGCCAACCAATCCGCCGCTGTTATTCAGGTTTTCGAAGGCACTACCGGTTTATCGTTAACAGGAACAGCAGTGCGGTTTCACGGCGCGCCTTTGCGCATTCCCGTCACCCAAGAAATGCTCGGGCGAATCTTCGATGGTTTGGGACGCCCAATTGACGGCGGACCGGAGCCCTTGACTAATGAATTCTGGGACGCCAACGGTGAATCTATAAATCCAACCGCCCGGACATATCCAACTACTTTTATTCAGACGGGGATTTCAGCTATTGACGGGATGAACACTCTGGTCAATGGACAGAAACTGCCGCTATTTTCTGGCCCAGGCTTATCACACGATCGTTTGACGGCTCAAATTGTTCGTCAAGCTAAAATTGTAGGACGCGAGGTATCCTTTGCCATTGTCTTTGCCGCGATGGGCATCAAGCACGACATTGCTCAATACTTCATAGATAATTTCCGGGATGCCGGCGTTCTGGAGAATGTCGTAATGTTTCTGTCATTGGCTGATGCTCCGTCGGTTGAACGCCTGATCACGCCGCGTTCGGCTTTGACTATGGCTGAATATTTAGCCTTTCATGAAAATATGCAAGTGCTGGTGGTTATGACCGATATGACCAACTATTGTGAGGCATTGCGAGAAATTTCGATTGCCCGCGGTGAAATTCCGTCCCGCAAAAGTTATCCTGGCTATCTATACTCCGACCTGGCTTCGCTTTACGAACGCGCCGGAATGGTAGATAACTCAACCGGTTCGATTACTCAAGTTCCCATCCTCTCGATGCCGAATGATGATATTTCGCATCCTATTCCCGATTTGACGGGATATATTACCGAAGGACAAATCGTTCTGGATCGCGAACTTTTCCAGCAGGGAATTTATCCGCCGATCGCCCTTTTACCTTCTCTTTCGCGTCTGATGAAAGATGGAATTGGGGAAGGTTTGACCCGCGCCGATCACGCGCATTTAGCCAGCCAGCTATTTGCGGCTTATGCCCGGGTGAAGGAGGTACGTGCTCTGGCTTCCGTCATTGGTGAGGAAGAACTCAGTGCAGTTGACCACAGTTACTTAAAATTCGGTCTGGCTATGGAAAACAAATTTATTGCTCAGAAAGAAACCGATGATCGTTCGATTTATGAAACCCTCGATTTAGGCTGGAAGATGTTGTCGCTCCTGCCGCGGGAAGAATTACAACGCATTACTGAAGAAGAAGCCCAGCAGTATCACCATTACCAAAATGAAAATGAATAAATAATTAGTAAAATGGCAAACCGCATCAAACTCGTCCCGACCAAAAGTAATCTGCTCAAATTAAAGCGCGACTTGAGCTTTGCCCAGGAAGGCTATGAACTTTTAGAGCAGAAGCGTCAGGTGCTGGTTTCACAGTTGATGCCAATGGTCAATGAAGCGATTGTGGCGCACGAAAAAATGGATACGGCTTTGCGCGAAGCGTATAGTGCTCTTCAAAATGCCATTATTTCCGATGGAAAAAGTACGGTCAAGTCTATGGCGCGGGCAGTTCGGATCGAATCGGATATCCAGATTTACAATCTACGAGTAATGGGTGTGACAATCCCAAAAGTCGAGGTTGAAATAGAGGATGATGCGCCTTACTATAGTGCCGGTAATTCGTCATTCTGGGTTGACGAAAGTATTTTCCGATTTAAACAAATTCTCGAGGTGATGGGACACTTTGCCGAATTGCGCGTTTCTCTTTTAAGGCTGGCTCAGGAAGTTCGCAAGACCCAGCGGCGAGTCAATGCCCTGGAAAAAATAGCTATTCCCGATTACCAAGAAACTATTAAATTTATTTCAGATTCTTTGGAAGAAAGCGAGCGTGGAACACTTACCTCGATGAAATACATAAAAGAACACCTTGGAAAACGAAAGGATGCCTAAAACGCAATCGGGACGACTAATTTCAAAAATTCTTCTGCTGACTGATGGTTCAGAGGGATGTATTTCGGTTGCCAAGTACGGCATCATCCTTTCGAAAATTACTGGAGCGGATCTCAAAGCAATTTATGTCGTCAACACTGAACTGCTCAAGCAGCTCGAGCGCGCTCGTATATTTGTAAAAATCGAAGAAGTCGATTACGAAAGTGATCTGGAAGATGACGGTCAAGATTATCTGCAAGACATTACAGAATTGGCCGCTTCCAAGGGAATTCATCTTGAAACCGAATTATTGAAAGGCATCGTCCATAAAATCGCAATCCAGAAGATCGAAGAGTGGGAGGCTGACCTTTTGATAATTGGGGAACTCGAGCCCGGCTTATCTCGGCAAGACATCTCTCATGACGAACTCGGCTTACTTTTACGTAAAGCACGCTGTTCGGTGCTCGTAGCCAAAGAGCAGAGGGGTCTTGACGAATTATTTGAAACTTTAACCTGAATTTTGTCAAAGTAAAACGAGGAGTTTTTTTAAAAAATGAAACTTTCCAATCTGATTAAGCGCGAGGCGATCGTCGTGCCAATTCAGAATACCGAAAAACAATTAGTAATCGAGGAACTATTGGAAGCCGCCGCGGCGACAGGTCAGGTCATCGACCGCGCAAAGGCTTTGCAAGCCCTTTTGGATCGTGAGAGTTTAGGCAGTACTGGACTCGAGAAAGGACTGGCGATCCCGCATGCCCGCACTAATGCGGTTGACGGTCTGGTGATATCACTGGGCGTTGCCCCAGATGGCATAGATTTTCAAGCTGCTGATGGCGGTCTTTCTTACCTTTTCTTTTTATTGCTGGCATCGGATGCATTGACCTCAACTTATGTTCAAGCTCTTGCATTGATCGCCCGCCTTTATCAACAGGATGACTTTCGTCGTGAGATGTTGAATGCTACCACTCCTCAAGAAATTATCGCCATTATTCGTAAAGCCGAAGAATAACATGGCTTCGCACCTTAATTTGAGCGACAATATCATTACAATTTAAAACCGATATAATCTTTATCATGATTAATTACAGATAACATTAAAAAGGAGAAACAATGAACACAATAGAAAAAGCCTTAATGCACGGACTATTTGTTCATCTACATCACAATATTGATAAAGTAATTGATTTTAAAAGCTTTCAGGAATTGAATCGCCAGGTCGCTAAGGTCTGGCCGGGAGCATTATTAGTCGGGCCGGAAGCCAACGACGATGCCGCAGTTTTTCAAATCCCGGGTATGCCGGGTTACGTAGTTGGTAAAATGGAAAGCCACTGTTCGCCCTGTGTGCCACGGCCGTATGATGCCGCCGCCACCGGTGCCGGTGGTGCGATGCGCGATGTGGTTGCAATGGGCGCTCGTCCTATTTTCCTGATGGATTTTATCGGCACGCGACCGCTGGAGCAGGAAGTCATAGTTGGGCCATGCGGTTTTTCGGGGCGTTGCACTTGTGGCAAATGTAAGGTTATGACCAGTCAGGAAAGAGTGAATATTATGGTAAAAGGTTTGGGGGATATGTGTCGAACGATGGATGTTTTTATCATTGGCGGCGGTTTCTCTACTTCTTTCTCCGATATCGTGCCGGCTGTCGTCGTCTCGGTTATCGGCAAGCTAGTTACCGAAAAACCACTTACCAAACCAGCCAAAAATGTCGGTGATAAAATTATCATCATTGGCGTGACTGGCAATGACGGCAACGACACCCTTTTTCGTGCGGGATTGGTAGAAGAAATGCGCCCAGCCATTGCCCTATTTAAAGAAGAAAAAACCGCGATGGAAGCCGCCTTGGCCGCTTTTGCGACTGGCAAGATTAATGCCTGTTCTGATCTGGGTGCCGCCGGCATTGGTGCGGCAATTTGCGAATCAGCCCGTTACGGCCGGCGCGGTGCTAAAGTTGATTTGTCCCAGGTTCCTGTTTCCGTTAAAGATATTACTCCGCAGGAAATATTAATTTGCGAGACTCAGGCACGCTATGTCGTTCAGGTTGCGCCGGAATCAGTGGAGGAAGTGGTAAAAGCCATCCGCACCAAAACCGAGCATGTCGCCGTAATCGGGGAAATTACCGATACCGAGCAGGAAGTTTTCGAATACAAAGGTGAGATTATCGCCACAATTCCCAACCAACCAACACCAGAAACTTTAGCAATTCTGAAAAGCGGCAAGTAAATAAAGATTAGTTAGAAATTTAGATAAATAGAGTAATCGGCTTTATAAAGATAAAGTCGGAAAGTCTGGATTATCATCTTGGACTGTTAAGGTCAATACCTGAATATGAGCCAGGTCGAAAGATCCAATTAATCTTGAATCTTAAACTTGGTTAGGTGATAAGTGTGATTGCAAAATAGAATTCATTAGAAGATACTCTAAGTAGGCAAAATATTATTAAATAGCTTGATCTATAATTAACATTGACAAATTACTTTTGATGACTTAATTTTTAATAAATGATTAAAATTGTTTGTATAAATAGTTTATAAAAAGGTGGTAAAAGAGCTCAATTATAATGAATGGTTGCACACGATCCATAATTATGAGAAATATAAAATTATAAGGTCTAACTAGTTTTAATATAATGGGAAATGTTGATAAAAATAAACAGGTAGTGAAAATCGTAAATGAACCTGATTTAGACTACCAAGTAAAGATATATTCTCGAAATGCAAAGATTGTGGATGATAGCTGGGATTTTAGAAATTCAAATACCAAAGATTTTACGCATTGTTTTCACTCATATCCAGCAATGATGATTCCCCAAGTTGCTAGAAGGATTATAGATAATTTGGGTAAGAAGTCAAAAATCTTATTCGATCCTTTTTGTGGTACAGGGACATCTTTAGTTGAAGCTAATCTAAAAGGTATAGATGCTATAGGAACTGATTTGAATCCTTTAGCCAGGTTAATTGCCACGGCTAAAACTACAAAGATTGATATTCAACAACTTGATTTATTTATTAATAAATATAAGGATTATATATTTTCAATAGACTTTGATATCAGCAAAATATATTCGGAAATTATTCCGGATATAAAAAATATCGATTATTGGTTCTCAAAAGTCACTCAACAAAAACTATCATTGATATTAAAATTCATTGATGATATTAGCGAAATTTCAATAAAAAACTTTTTTAAAGTTGCTTTCTCTGAAACAGTTCGCGAATCATCATACATAAAATCGGGAGAGTTCAAATTGGTCAGGTGTAAAAATTATTTAGATAAATCTGAACCTGATGTCTTTAGAATTATGCTCTCAAGATTATTAAGAAATAGAATTGGACTTGTCGAATTTGTAGAATGTTGTAAAAATAACGCTAAAACCCTGGTATATGATTTCAATACAATTAATAAAATTCCAAGTGATATTCTTCCAGCAGAGAGTGTAGATATTATTGTTACATCCCCTCCTTACGGCGATTCACGTACTACCGTTGCTTATGGACAATTTTCTAGATTAGCAAACGAATGGCTTGGTTATAAAGAAGCCAATAAAGTAGATAAAATTTTAATGGGCGGAGAGAGGAAAAATTATATTACCTCCTTTAAAAGTGAAATTTTAAACGATATAATCCATATAATCTGGAAAAAAGACAAAGAGAGAGCTCTTGATGTTATTTCCTTCTATGAAGATTATGAAAAATCAATTAAGAATGTTTCGTCTACCGTAAAAAAAGGTGGTTTTGCTTGCTATGTTGTTGGCAATAGAACGGTTAAAGGCGTTACTATTCCAAATGATGAAATAACGGCTCAATTATTTGAAGAAAATAACTTTTGCCACATTGAAACTATTGTTAGAAATATACCAAATAAAAGGATGCCCTTAAAAAATAGCCCCTCTAATATCGTTGGTAGGACAGCCTCAACAATGAAAAATGAATACATAGTTATTATGTCAAAGAATTGATATGCAATTAAAAGAGTTAATAAAAAGGCACCAAATACACAGGGATTTTACCTCATTTCGGATCCTGAAAGGCACTTGATCATCTTAAAAAACATCTATGAAGATGTGAATATTGCTGAGTGGAGCACCTATGTAATTGCGGGTAAATTCATGACTAAGTTTGATAGGCTGGTTTTAATAATTGCAGACAATAAAATAGAGAATGGGAAAGAATACTTCCACTTTAATGAGGCTTATCTACTGGAAAATCCTACTCCAGAAAGGTTTTTATTAGCATTTGAAAAAAATGAATTGATGATTGATTTACGAATGCACTTGAAGCCATCCGGAGGTGTCAGAAATCATGGGACTGGATTCCGAATTTCAGAGAAAAATCTTGTTGATTTGTATGAAAAGAAAAAAAGATTGATCTAGATTTTATTTTTTACAAAAACATCGCTAAAAAAATATATCTAAAAAGAGGATTTACCCTTAATCAGTTTTAAAACGAGTTCTTTTAATTGTTGTTCATCTACTGGAGCTGGGCTACCATCCATCAGGGAGCGCCGCTGGTATTTTTCGGAAAAGCAATCACTTCCTAAAGTGAAGTTCAATGAAGTATAAAGTCAATATCCAATACGGATATTTCTCTGTCGCCATCTATATCTCCTTTAGTCAACGTTTGGGCACATTCGTGACAATTGTAAATTGTTTTCAAATATTTCTTCTCCGCTAATGGCGGAATAAGATCATAAAATTTCCTTTCATTTGGATACTTTGCCTTGAAGAATTCATAAAGTCCCTTCATACCTTTTGAAGAATTACACTGTCTACATGCCCACACTTGGTTATGAATACCTTGGATTTTGTCGCATGTTCCACATTCAGATTTAATTTTCAAAGACCTTGGAACAATATGTTCTTTATGAATATCGCTTTCAGTCCCGCAATATATACATTTCTTCTCGGATTCCACAAACTGCCAGTCTTCACGTGTAATCTCTGACCAAGATATAACGCCACTTTTTAACTCTCGGAATGTTTGTTTTATAAATCCGTAGTGCTGCCTTTTTGCTTCTTTACCGTCAGATATGTCAAAAGCTCTTCTGGCGATGATTTTTGCATATTGGTAATATATCAAATCCAAGATTGTCTTTACATCCCTATCTGGCATTTTAAAAACTCCTCCCTATTGTTTGAATTTTGTAAAACGTTCCCAGCATAAAAGAAGTCCCGCCCTTGCGGGATTTGGGCGTAGTGAAATGTCTTGCTTCATAAGGAAATGGAATTTTCGCTCCTTTCAAATAAGGATAAATTTTTACGATTTTCGGCAGCTTGATCTAGCCTTTTTGCCGTTCTTCAAGTCGTTGTTCCATTTTACCTTTAAATACTTTTTTAGGTATCAGATAAAACAGAGCGCTATGCAAGCGTTTCTCGTTATAAAACCGAATATCCGGCTCAACCCACTTCTTATTCAATTCTCCCCATTCAGCCTTTTATTAAACGAATATTGTCAGCGATTACTTCGGCAATCAAACTATCCTTGTCCTTAATCTTTTCCTCTAATTGTCCTATCCTGGTGGATTGCCCCAGTCTCGCTTTTTCATGCTGGCGACCAAATGTTTCAACAGAGCCTTCAAATAACTGCTTCTTCTACTTATGAATTAAGTTGGGATTTATTCCATAGCGACGGGCTATCTCACTCATGGGAACCTAATTCTCTAGGTGCTCCCTTAAAATTTTAACCTTCTTGCTGGCTGAGTGCTGATTACGATTTTGATTCATCTTGGCTCCTATTTAATCTCTTATTTCAAACTTAACAATTTTCCATTTCCAAGGGAATCATAACAATAGAAAGCCCGTAACCAATATTTTCCTAATACGTTATAACTCTTTTCTCTTACCAAAATAGAGAGCTTTTTAACAACATTGGATTCTAATTTTATTAAGAAAGTGTAAAGAATATCCGCCTTTTTTACAAGTCCATCTTGTGTCAGATGTATTTTATTTAAATTTCTTTATGTTTTGACAAACATATTTTTCTCATACCTTTGTTTCTAGCTTTTGATAGAAGCGTTAACATACGCTTAAAAATGGGGCATCCCGAAACATCGGGATAAGGTAGGGGAGTAGGTTTGGCTTCTTTTGTCACTAGAAGGATTGCTTCTCTGTTAAAGAGAACAAAGGCGGATGAGACCAAGTAAAAATTATCTTGATAAGAATAGGAAAAGTTTTGTTCAACGCACGAGTCCTACCATGCGTTTTATGCTCTCGAGCATAACCCGACAAGAGGCCACACTGCTGTTTCAGCTTTCCACAGTAGGCATTTTATTGTTCAGAAGTTAATTAATAAAATAACCCCTCGTAAGTGTTACATGATAACGTATCTGATGTTCTGTTTCAGAGGAGGATAACACCGTTTCTCATTACAAAACAGTATCTACAATTTTCAATCCCTATATAAAGGGATATTACTGATTATCAAATACTTATGGATAATTCTGTGTTCTTGGGACTCCAGCTTTATCTAAAACTAAAGACTTTTTGGAATGGACTCATCATGGATTATTATCTATGTACCCCGAACAGGAATCGAACCTGTAACCTACGGTTTAGAAGACCGTTGCTCTATCCAATTGAGCTATCGGGGCATTTGGAATATTTCAGGAGAGGTTTGGACTCCCATTTTGTAAAGATCGTGCCCACTTTATGGATTAATCCTACCCAAACCGTTTGATTTATGTTCACGTTTGATGGCTTTCATTGATTTATCTATGTTGACACCTCTCTTGGTGTAATCACAATAAAGAGATGTCGGGGCGAGAAGATTTGAACTTCCGACTTCCTGCTCCCAAAGCAGGCGCGCTAACCGGTCTGCGCTACGCCCCGATGGGGAAGGGTGAATGATGGGACTTGAACCCACGACCACTTGGGCCACAACCAAGCGCTCTGCCAACTGAGCTACATCCACCATATTCAAAAAGCTAAGAATTTTACGTAATATGACGTTGTATGTCAATATCAATTCCTGTAACATTTCCGTTTAAAAACCCTTCTAATGATTGTAGCTTATATGTGAGAGAGGTGATGAATGCCCACAAGACTACACATGAAATTTAGGGTTATTTTTTTTGTTCTTTTTGGACTCATTACCGGATGCACACGGTATGTTTACCATAGCGATGCTTTTATTATTTCCGATGGTGAATACGATACCGAATTCCCCAATAAAAATAGTTCTCAAGCTTTAGAGGAAATATTTGAATCTGTAAAAATGATTAATGCCATCGCTTATTATATGGGGTATAATTTTACTGAATTGTCTGGTGTGACATCAATTACCAATGAATCCATGACAAAAGCAAATCATGTATTTTACTTTAATGAAACGGCTTCGGGAACTGCAACAATCGTCTATAATGATGGTTCTCGTTTAGCTTTATTAACATGTAATCACATTGTAACCTTCCCTGATACCATCATTACCTATTATGAAAATTCGAATCGCATACGAACCGTTTCTTTTTTAAGAAACCAAACAAATTACGTTACGGGAATTCCTGATGGCTCTGATCTGAAAGTAATTATCAAAGACGAAAATTATGATCTTGCCCTTCTGGGACGGGAAAAAGAATCCTCCAGCTATCTTCCCGTCTTTTCTTATCCCCTTGGCGAAGCAAAAAAACTGCAATGGGGTTCATTTGTTTATCTTCTTGGCTATCCAAAAGGGAATAAAATGGTTACCCATGGTATTGTAAGTAGTCCTAATCGGAATAAGGAAACCCATACTTTTTTGGTGGATGCCCTATTTAATAAAGGATTTAGCGGCGGTTTAATTTTAGCCATAAAAGACGGTGTTCCAAATTTTGAATTAGTAGGCCTCGCGATCTCTGTCTCAGCAGATTATAATTTGGTGCTAACACCCGAAAATAATTATAGTCGGAACGACATAGAGATGAATTTTCCCTATACATCAGATATTTTTGTGAAAGAACAAAGCACTATTAGTTATGGGATTACTAACTCAACATCCGTTGAAAATATTCAGCGTTTCCTTTCGACAAATGCACTTTTGTTAGAAGAGCTGGGATATCACATGCCTTACTTTTTTAAGACCGTTGTTTTACCCCGATAACTTTCAATTATGAGGATGGTCTTTTTTACTTAACCGAGTGCTGAGGTCTAAAAGTCGTTTTTTTTCTTCAGATGTTAATCCTTCATAACCAACCTGGCTAATTTTATTTAAGAGTTTGTCTAGCTCTTTTCGTTCATCAGAACGAGAATCTGAACTTTTTGGTCCTTTGGAAGAGGATTTTTTATCCTTTAAAACACTTAGCCTCTCTTTGATTTTATTCAATGTATTATCAATATTTACCGTCTTGTGGGATCTCTGATATCCTCGGTATCTCCGATAAGTATCTATCCTCCTTAAATAAATATATCCTACAAGCATTCCCGAAAGATGGGTAAAATGGGCAATACCATCATGCATTCCAACTGATAAAGAAGAAATAAATTCGATAACACCAAAAATAATGACAAAGTATTTCATTTTAATAGGGAAGGGGATAGGGAAGACAAAGGCTTCTCGATTTGGAAATCGAAGGCCATATGCCAATAATATCCCGTAAATCGCTCCTGATGCCCCAATAACTGGAATGGTTGAGTGAATTTGAAATAAAATGGTTATCAGTCCTGCGCCTCCTCCTGTGATAAAAAAATACTGCAGAAAACGCTTTTTTCCCCAAATCATTTCCAATTCCGTTCCAAACATCCACAGGGCAAGCATGTTTAAAAGAATATGGGCAATATTCCCATGGAGAAACATATAAGTAATAGGCTGCCATATATGAAGTCTGCTCCAAAAGTCTTTCGGCACAATTCCAAACGTGTAAATTAAAAACCGAGACATAGCAGGAGAACTAATGGCCTGTATTAAGAAAACAACAACACTTATTATGATAATTTTTTTGATCCCGTCTGTTATTCTTCTGCCAGGACCAAATTGCACGCGTCTATACATTATGCTCCTCTTTTTTGAGGGTTATCTGATGATGAATAAAGTTAATACTTTTTTTTATAATTTCATGCCTCTCAGGTCCTTTTGCCAGTCGATGATTGCTATTTTTTAGTAAATAGGTTTCAATGTACTTGCTTCCAACATGCTGAGTAAGATACTCAAGATTTTCTGGAGGTGTTAAGGTGTCTTTTGCGCCTTGAAAAGCTAAAAGGGGAGCCTTGACATTTTCTAACTGGTGTTTTACCGATTGACTTAGTTTGTAAACTTCCCGGAAACCGACAATAGGAAACTTTTTATAGGATTTTAACCGTTGAGAATCATTTTTATCAAATATTTCATGGAGTGGAATTAAGGGTCGTGATTCCTCTTCAATCAGGTGATGTATTTTTGATGAATCTGGAAAAATTAATGCTGTAGATAATAAGATTAATCCATCAACGTGGTTGTGACGTGCGAGGTCAAGGGCTAAAAGTGTCCCCAAAGAATATCCCATAATAAAAACATACTTAGACTCTTTTTTTAATTGATTAAAGTGACTCTCCGCTGTTTGAATCCACGCATCGTTTGTGACTTTGTTCAGGTTTTTAGCACATTCTCCATGTCCTGGTAAAAGGGGTGCCTCTATGGAAATTCCTTCTCTGTAAATGTTTTTTGCTATATATCTTAATGCGTTATATCCCATAAATCCATGAAGGATAAGTAAAGAAACACTTTTTTCGGGTCTTGAATAATGGCATTCTCTTTTTTTCCAGCATTGTGATATCATGAAGTCTCTCCCAAATAGATTTAAGAATTATAATAAACGTTCCACTGCTTTTTTTGTATTCAAAAAAGTTGTTGATTCATAGTGAGTTGATAGCAATTTCCACAGCCAGCACGTTAAGGTCACAGCTCCCTGCTTGTTTATTTTAATAGCAGAAATTTTTTCTAAAGGATTATTTTCAAGAAAAACGATAATCCGTCGAAGTTCAGAGGATAAAATAAGTCCATGAGATTGTGAATTCCCAGCACAATCTTGACAAAATAATCCACCGCTATCGGGAAGTAAGATTGCTATTGTAAGGGGTTTTTGACATTCTGTACACGTTTCAAAATTTGGCCATACCCCATGATTTTTTAAAAAGTGGATGATAAACCACCAATGGATTTTTTCAGGGGAGGAAATGGATGTGTTTATTCCTCTTAAGCCTTTGTATAAGAGTCGTAATGTTTCAATATCTTCGTGGGGCATACCCGTTTTATCAACGATTTCCAAAAGCATTGATGCGTAAACAATTTTCTCAGTGTCCTGATTTATTTTAGGAAAGTATTCCATACGGGATACCGAGCGAAGAAAAGGATTATAAGGACTATAAGCTATTTCAAAATCTACCACAGAAAAGGGAGTGAGTAATCCAAAAAAAGGACTTTCAGGCTTTCGAGCACCTTTAGCTGTTACCAAAATGCGTCCAGAATCCCTGGCAAAAAGTCTTACCTTTAGACTTGTCTCACCGCTTTTTTCTGTTTTGAGGATAATTCCACGATCTTTTAAAAGTTTCATGTCAAAAAAGTTATCCCCTTTATAGATTAAATAAAACCCCGATGAAACCATAGGGATTTAAGGAATTCAAACATTTGAAAGGAGAATTAATATGCTTTTGCAAAAATCACTTGAGTTATACTTGGTTTCCCCGTTATAACACAATGGCCTGATTCTTCAGTATTGTCAAAAAGAATGCATCGAATGGTAGCTTTTGTTTCTTCCTGAATTTGATTTTCCATTTCAGATGTCCCTGCCCAAAATGTTCGGGCAAATCCACCATTATCAATCACTGTTTTTAATTCATCATACGTTGAAACATCAAAGGTGTTATTTTCCCTAAAAGTTAACCGTGATTGGAAAATTGAGTCTTGAATGTCTTTTAAGGTGTTTTTGCAGGATGCTATAAAAGAGTCTATGGACTGAAAATATTTTTCACCGGTATCTCGTCGGACGCATATCACGCCATTTTTATCAGCATCTTTGGGACCAATTTCCACACGCAAAGGGACACCTTTCATCTCCCAGTCGTTAAATTTAAAGCCAGCAGACACCGTTTCACGATTATCCGTAAAATATCGAATGTGTTGTTCTTTAAAGGCTTTTTCAAGAGTTTGGACACATGAAAAGACTTTTTCTTTTTGGGTATTGTTTTTATAAATAGGAACAATAACGCATTGATAGGGAGCAATTTGGGGAGGAAGAATGAGTCCTTGATCGTCTCCGTGGGCCATGACAACAGCTCCTACTAAACGAGTACTAACTCCCCAGCTTGAAGCATAGACATACTCTAGTGTATTCTCTTCTGATTGGAATTTTACGTCAAAGGCTTTAGCGAAATTTTGTCCGAGATAATGACTTGTACCTGCTTGAAGAGCACGTTTGTCTCCCATCATCGCTTCGATGGTATAGGTATTTTCTGCGCCAGCAAATTTTTCATTATCTGTTTTCTTCCCCACATACACGGGAATTGCCAATACTTCTTCACAGAGCTGTTGATAAACGTGAATCATGCGGTGTGCTTCTTCTTCAGCTTCTTGGGCTGTGGCATGGGCTGTATGACCTTCTTGCCATAAAAATTCTGTGGTTCGTAAAAAAAGACGTGTCCGCATTTCCCATCGAACAACATTTGCCCATTGGTTAATTAAAAGTGGAAGATCTCGATAACTATTAATCCATTTTTTATACATTGCCCAGATAATGGTTTCTGACGTGGGTCGAATAACCAACGGTTCCTCTAATTTCTTGCCACCACCATGAGTCACAACTGCTAATTCGGGAGCAAATCCCTTGACATGTTCTGCTTCTTTTTGTAAAAAACTTTCGGGGATCAACATGGGAAAATAGGCATTTACATGTCCAGTTTCTTTAAATTTTTTGTCTAAAAAGTCCCGTATTTGTTCCCAAAGTGCATAGCCATAAGGCCGAATAACCATACATCCCTTTACGGGTGAATAATCTGCCAGTTCAGCTTTTTGTACAACATCAGTATACCATTTGGAATAATCTTTTGAACGGGGAGTAACACCCTTACTCATAGAGAAGAATTCCCTTCATTGTTGTAGTTATAACCAATTTTCTTAAAAGGATTTACTAACAAACTTGCCGCACTTCGTTGATTGGCATCTATTCGTTTCAAATACCGAAGATATAAAGCAGCAGAAACCATATTCTGGGGTGGCAATTTTGAATAATTGCCTTTTAGAATTTCCAACACCGTTTCATCAATTCGCCGAGAAACATCTTCTTTGTATTCATTCATAATCCGTTTGCTAATTTCTAAATTATCCGTCTTAATGGCTTCAAGAAGTTCATCAAAATGACGAAAGACTATATTTTCCAGCGTTGTAACTGTCTCTTCAAGATCACTATAATCTACAGTTCCATTGGCTGCCATGGCCAAATCTGCAATGTTTTTACAATTATCTCCAATTCGTTCTAGACCATTAATCACAGTGATTATTCCTAAAGCCTGTGGAATTTCATATTTGGATATATCCGAAATTAAAAGATGATTCAACACTTTTTCCCGGATGATTTGTTGCATCGCATTGACTTCTTTATCCATTTTTAAAAGGATGTTAAACTGCTCATCTTGATATTCAACGCGAAGAAGATGATGCGCATTTTGAAACATCACTTTATCTTTTTGAATCATTGTATAAACAAGATCCCAGACTTCTTCCATTAAACTAGTCTTAAATAACTTTTCACGGATAAGCGTCCATAAACTCTCTTTATTTTTCATTCGCTCAGCCTTTCTTTTTATAGCCGTAAATTATATTTTTTATAACTCAATATCAATTTAATGCTAAATAAAAAAGCTGTCTCTCTTCATTTATATAATTTCAGAGGACAGCTTTTTCAAACTGTAAAAGGAACAATTAACTCTTTGACTTCAAGAGCGCATTGGTGACATATTTTAAGTTTTGAACTGTTGGGTCATCAGTCAAAGAATAATAGTGCCAACGTCCCTCTTTACGGTATTTTACAATCCCTCGCTTGAGCATTTTCCGAAGATAAATAGACGTAATCGTCTGCTCTTCACCAATTTTCTTCTGAATTTCAGCAACCGAACTTTCACCCTTCTGAAGCGTTAAAAGAATTTTTAACATAATCGGATGTCCTAATGTTTTCAAGACTAAGGCAGCCCTTTCAATGCTGTCTTCCGGAAGGACTGTTTCTTTTTTTTGTGTCATATTTTTTCCCTTTCCTTTGTTAGTTATATAATTCCTTTATTTCGAACAATTTTAAATTATTCTTTATTATCTTAAAAATCAACAAAAAAATTTTTTTCAATATCTACACATTATAGACTTTTTTTCATATCTATGTAAAATCAATTTGTCAGAAAATGAGTGTCTATGAAAGAAGTCTTGTGAAAGGCATTTTATTATTTATAAAAATGGAATAATTTTAAATAGATACAACAGGGGAATTCAGTGACTCTTTAATCTTATTAAAAATTTTGACTCTTCTATAAAGAATCCGGATAAATAAAAATTTTTGATTTATGTTTACATGCTTTTCTCTAATTTATTGCAGGAAATAGAGGGGTTATCGTTGCTATCAAATCCTGTTTTTGTCCTTTTTCTCATTATTACTCTTGGCTACTTTTTAGGGTTACTTCGATTTGGTTCTTTTAGTCTTGAAACTTCAGGAATTATTATTGTCGCTATGATTTTTGGCCATTTTGGCTTGATTGTTCCCGAGATTTTTCGAACGATTGGCCTCACGTTGTTTTTATATACTATTGGATTGCAAGCCGGTCCAGGATTTATTGAATCTTTTAAAAAGAGTGGTAGACAGTTGACAATCCTTGCTTTGGTAACCGTTGGATGTGCTGGACTTTTAACCTATGTTCTGGGTTATTTTTTTAACGTGAGTCCTGAATTGTCTGTGGGAATTTTCGTTGGGTCTTTAACTTCTACTCCTGGCCTTGCTGCTGCAACTGAAGCTTCTGGAAGTCCTCTTGTATCCTTGGGATATGGTATGGCTTATCCTGTGGGTGTTCTTGGGACTATTTTAATTATCCGTTTTTTGCCAAAAATTTTTCGATTTGATCTTACTGAAGTCGAAAAAACCTTCAATCTTGAAAAAGTTTCGGCGGATCAGCAAATGGAATGGCATATTATTCGGGTGACCAACAAAAATGTTCAATCTGTGTCAATAAAAAATTTAAATCTAGATAAACATTATGGTGTAACCATCTCTCGGATTTTGCGGGATGGAGAATCCCTTGTTCCCAAAAAAGATTTAACGCTAAAAGTAGATGATAGAGTTCGGATTGTGGGTCCACGAGAAGGACTTAAAAAAGTTACTGTGTTATTGGGTGAAGAAGAACACGATGTTGAAATTCCTTTGCCTGCAAACAGAACGGTACTTCGCGTGCTTGTTAATAATCCAGAATTTGTAGGAAAAAAGCTCGGTGATCACCATTTGGAAGAACGATTTAATGTTACTGTTACACGGGTCCGCCGAAGTGGAATTGATTTGCCCCCGACTCCAGAGCGAAAACTCCAAATGGGGGATATTCTTCAACTTGTTGGCGATGCCGAAACGTTGGAAATGCTTTCAGAACGCATGGGGGCAAATTTAAAAAATGTGCTCAAGTATGAAATTGTACCCATTTCCCTTGGTATTGTGATTGGTATGCTTGTGGGAAGTCTTTATATTGGCTCTGATAATGGCTTTAAATTCTCTCTGGGATTAAGTGGCGGCATTATTCTTACGTCCCTTTTTCTGGGCTATAAAGGGGTTACGGGTCCAATCACCTGGGTTGTAACCGGACATACAAACCGATTGCTACGAGATTTTGGATTAGTTCTCTTTTTAGCTTCAGTGGGCACAGAAGCAGGAGCAGGTCTTGTTAAAACAATTCAAGAACAAGGCGTTATGTTGTTGTTGATGGCTTTGCTGATTACAAGCATCCCTATGGTGTTAACAGCCTTTGTAGGCTTAAAACTTTTTAAACTAAATCCCTTAACAGTTATGGGTACCATTACAGGAGGGATGACAAATACACCAGGCCTTGGAGTTATTAATAAAATGACCGACTCTGATGAAGTAAATGCTGCGTATGCTGCAGTTTATCCCTTTGCCTTAGTCCTTATGATTGTTTTTGCCCACCTTTTAGTAAAAATATGGTGAAAAGTACTATAACGTAGACTAAAAAATTTTCGAATATTAAAACGATATTCCTTGATTCTAAATTAAATCTTTTCTAAAGACAGGGGACTTCCATAAATGCCGTCTTTTTAATATCCTTCAGGATTGTTTATCTGCCAATTCCAAGTATCGGCTGCCATATCTTCTAAGGTTTTCTCGGCTTTCCATCCCAATTCTTTCAATGCCAATGAGGGGTCAGCATAACACTGAGCAATGTCGCCAGGCCGTCGATCCGTTATGCAATAGGGGATAGCCCTTCCACTTACTTTTTCAAAAGTTTTTATCATTTCAAAAACACTATAACCATGACCTGTTCCCAAATTATACGTATAAACGCCTTGCGCTTTTGTGAGCTTCTCTAACGCTTTTATATGTCCATTGGCAAGATCAACCACATGAATATAATCCCGTATGCCTGTCCCATCAAAGGTGGGATAATCATTTCCAAAGACGTTTAATTCCTTCAATTTTCCAATAGCTACCTGAGCAATATAGGGCATTAAATTGTTAGGAATTCCCCTTGGATTCTCACCAATGAGTCCACTCGGATGAGCTCCAACCGGATTAAAATACCGGAGGATAGCTATCCGCCATGAAGAATCTATTTCATGTAAATCCTTTAGGATATCTTCAATAATTATTTTCGTCCTTCCATAGGGATTGGTCGCTTGTAGAGGGAAATCTTCCCGAATAGGGACTGTTTTAGGATCGCCATAAACCGTGGCTGAAGAACTAAAAACAATAGATTTAACATGGTAATGAATCATAACACGACATAACGAAAGTGTTCCTGTAACATTATTATCATAGTACAAAAGGGGCTTTTCAACAGATTCTCCCACAGCCTTTAGTCCTGCAAAATGAATAACACTGTCAATCGCATGCTTTTTGAAAATGTCAGAGAGCGCTTCTTTATGTCTTAAATCTATAGGATAAAAAGGAATCTTTTTCCCTGTAATTTTTTCCACGCGGAAGAGAGCTTCTTGTTTACTATTTACTAAATTATCGACGACAATAACGTGATACCCCTTATTTAAAAGCTCAACACACGTATGGCTTCCAATATAACCTGCACCACCCGTCACAAGGACATTCATATTCATTCCCTATTGCTTAATAAATTTAACAGTTTTTCCCCCTGTCCGGCCAAAATAAATTCCTGCTGGCCATTGATGAATGGGGACACAAAAAGACAGCGTATCTTGAAAAGACTCCATGGAAGTCTCCCACATTTTTCGTCCAAGAAGATCATAGACCGCAAGGGATTGTGAAGGAGCAATTCTAGGAGTTATAATGGTTATACTTGTTGAGGAAGGATTAGGATAGGCATACAGAGGAAAAGATTCCAGAGACCTTTGGTAAAGATCGTGAATTATTTTTCCAAAATTAGGCACACCCCAGCCCGTATCGTTATTTTTTGGATGAGATGCATATTTCATAAAAAGGTAAAACATATCCTCAGCATTCCATTCAGGGTGTATTTGTTTTACAAGGGCTATACCACTAGTGATAAGCGGTGTAGCATAGGATGTTCCTGTTCCTGTTGAAAGTTGCTCGGATGGAAGAACTTTATAAACATCTTCTGCTAACGCTGCAACATCAGGTTTAATACGTCCATCGGCAGTAGGGCCACGGCCACTAAAAAGCGAGACATTCCTGTAACTATCCACACCGCCAACCGTAATGACCCAAGGGGAATCTCCTGGGGACCAAATGGTTGTGGGGTCAGGACCTTCATTTCCTGCGGCATTCACAATGATCATGCCACGAGAGGCAGCCCAATTACAAATTCGAGCCACCACTGTTGTGCTCCCATCTAGTGCAGAAACAGGATAACTTTGATAGGGAGGATCAAATTCAAGGTAAGCAAGAGAAGCAGAGGCAATATCCACTTGCAACGAATCAAACC
>JAQUPD010000016.1 GCA_028716785.1 Fidelibacterota bacterium | reverse complement strand
GATATCATTGAAACCACAACAGGTTGCGACCCTCTTATAAATGGTCTATTCCTTATTCCCTCTTCATAGAAGAGTTAAAAATATCTTCTAAAATTTTAACGATTCTTCCAGCACTTTGACCATCCCAATATTTGGGGATATTTCCTGTTTTTCCCTTTCCCTGAAGAATGAAATGGACTTCCTTTTCGATATCCTCAACACGTATTAGTTTGTTAGAACCTTCCCAAAGGGTAATGGGACGCTCTGTGGTTGGCCGAATGGTTAGACACGGAATTTTAAGAGTTGTAGTCTCTTCTTGAATTCCTCCAGAATCCGTCAATGCAAATGCAGCATGATAAATAAAATATATGAATTCAAGATACCCCATGGGCTCCGTTAAATAAATTGTTTCGTAAGATGCTAATATGTCAAAAAGTCCAAATTTTATTAAATTTTTTACAGTCCGTGGATGAATCGGAAAAAGAAGTGGAATCTCTTGCGAAATAGCTCCCCACGTTTTGACAAGCTTGGCTAATGTTTCTGGTTGATCTACATTGGATGGCCGATGAAAAGTCATGATGCCATATTTTTTATCCTGAAAAGTTTCCCCTAAATGAATAATGCGCTTCCTATCTAATGTTTCAACCCGATGATCCATCGCTTCAGCTATTTTTAAATGCTTATACAACGAATCAATCATCAAATTCCCTACCATAAATATTCTTTGATGAGAAATTCCTTCGTTGATTAAATTTTCATCAGCATCTACAGAGGTTGTAAAAAAATAATCAGAAATTGCATCCGTCACTAATCGATTAATTTCTTCCGGCATAGAACGATCTCGACTCCGTAACCCAGCTTCGTAATGAGCTGTTGGTATGTGAAGTTTTGCCGCCACTAACGTACATGCAGCTGTACTATTAACATCACCAACAACCATGACCATGTGAGGCTTAACATTTAAACACACTTTCTCAAATCGCTCCATGATAAGAGCAGTTTGTACAGCATGCGATGAAGACCCTACTTCAAGATTGATGTCTGGCTGAGGTATGTTGAGTTGCTGGAAAAATAAGGCAGACATTTTTTCATCGTAATGTTGACCCGTGTGAACAAGATATGGCCTGATGTAAGGATGATCTGCTAATGCGTCCATAAGAGGCGCTATCTTCATGAAATTCGGCCGAGCTCCCGCAACTAATATTAATCGATATTCAGTCATTACCTCTCCTTTTTGCGGCAAAAATCTAATCATTCTTACATACAATTAAAAGAATTTTATGGATATTCAAATGTTTTAATATAAATTATATAATATTATGTTTGATTTTTTGTTTAATAGGTTTAATTTATTATCCTAAAAAGGAGTATCTATGTTATCCAAAGTCTATTCAGCTGGACTTGAGGGTGTTCGGGCATTTGAGATAACTATTGAAACACATCATATTCCAAGTACCCCTCACTATGTCTTAGTTGGTTTAGCCGAAGGGGCTGTAAAAGAGAGCTTTTCACGGATTGTTTCTGCAGTAAAATCATCTGGATTTTCTTTTCCTGGTGGAAAGCTGACACAAAATCTGGCACCTGCAGATTTGCGAAAGGAGGGAAGCTCTTTTGATCTTCCACTCGCAACAGGCATTCTCGCTTGTGATCATGTGATTTCTCAGGATCGGTTGAACCATTTTATTATTTTAGGTGAACTTGCCTTAGATGGTCAGGTAAGAAGCATTCGTGGTGCTTTACCAATTGCAATGGGAATGGCCGATTTTAATAAATCCGATATAATAGTTCCTAAAGATAATGCGATTGAAGCGGCAATTCCTGGCACAGCCCGGGTATGGGGGGTGAATACTCTCAGAGAAGCCATTGAGGTTTTGAACGGAGAGTCTGATTTATCCCCTATAACGGTGAATGTGAATATGCTTTTTCAACAAAATCGATATTATCCTTTTGATTTTTCGGAAGTAAAAGGGCAGGAACATGTGAAAAGAGCCCTTGAAATTGCAGCAGCTGGTGGACACAATGTTATTATGGTTGGCCCGCCCGGTTCAGGAAAATCGATGCTGGCAAAGCGATTCCCTTCCATTCTTCCCAATCCTACCCTTGATGAAGCTTTGGAAACAACTAAAATTCACTCCATTGCAGGTCTCCTACCAGAAAATTGTGGATTATTGGCAATTCGCCCTTTTCGGGCACCTCATCACACGATTTCCGATTCTGCTCTTGTGGGTGGAGGACGCTATCCTAAACCTGGTGAGGTGAGTCTGGCGCACAATGGCGTTCTTTTTTTAGACGAATTTCCAGAATTTAAAAAAAATGTCCTCGAAGTAATGCGCCAACCCCTGGAAGATGGCGAAGTAACGATCAGTCGCGCCTTAACAAGCCTTACCTATCCTGCAAAGTTTATGCTCATTGCCGCTATGAATCCCTGTCCATGCGGATATTATACTGATCCTACCCATTCATGCACCTGCAGTGAGGGACAAATACAAAATTATCTTGGACGAATATCCGGTCCTCTAATGGATCGCATTGATATCCATGTGGATGTTCCTGCTGTCTCTTTTAAAGAGTTACAAAACAAGCAAAATGGCGAAACATCAGAAACAATTCGAAAACGCGTCCAAAAAGCCCGTGAGAGACAAACAAAACGGTTTCAAGGAATCAAAAATGTCTATTGTAATGCCCACATGACAACACGCTTAATTCGTGAATTTGCCCCGCTTAATGAAACGTGTAATTTTCTTCTGGAACAAGCCAGTTTACAGCTTGGACTCAGTGCCCGCGCCTTCAGCAGAATTCAAAAAGTTGCACTCACCATTGCTGATTTAGAAGATTGCGATAAAATTCTCCCAGAACATGTAAGCGAAGCCATTCAATATCGATCCCTCGATAAAACACTCATGTTCTGAAAATCTTTCTCTAAAAATGATAAATGACTCTATGTGATATAAAGCATTACCTTCCTTAAAATGGCAAAAGTGTCTGCCAGTTTCCACAGGATGCAGCAGGATATCCACCAAACGTGTACCATAGCACGTGATGATGAGGAGAATAAATTGCAGCATAAACCGTCCCATACTGAGTCTCGCTCTTTTCAACACCCTTATCCGCCAAAATTGCTTTTAAAGCATCAATATGAGGTGTTTTTTCTCCTGCCAAAAAGGGTGTAAGCAACGTTTCAAGCCGTTGATAGCGCCTTACAGAATCTTTTCGATCCGGATCTTTCGCATTTTCATAAGGGGTTTGTGTGTAATGATTGGTACCTATTAAAAAAGAAGATGGACTCTCAAGATCTAAAGGTCTCTCAATCCAATCCCAACACGTACACTCGAAAATGCCATGAGTGTTATTTTGACGATCTGAAACAAAAAGCATCATCCCCTCTTGGCGAGGCGTTTTAGATAAAAAGACCGAAATATCTTTCCATGTTTCACATGTTTCCAACATCTCAACAATCTGACAATAATTTGGAAAAAAGGATGAATCCTTTCTATCCATATCTGGAGCTTTTAAATAATTGTAATGGAGCCAAAGTCCAGCTTTATTAATCCCTGTTGCCGTAAAAACATCACCTGCTAAACCAAAAGTTACAACAGGAATGCGATTATTTACATGCCGCTCTCGAGCATATCCCCAAAAATGAGGACTCCACAAGTCATTGTTACGCCCAAGCCAAAGGTGATGGTTGACATTTAATAAGAAACCACTGCACAAAGGAGCCATACATGCTTCTACAGAAACCCACCGTGCAATTTTTTTTAGGGGGATTTTTGCTCCGTGGGCAATTCCTTCCAATTCCTGCTGATATCGCTGAGGAAAGTGATGTAAAATGGATAGCGATTCTTGCTGATGACGACCATAATCAAAAGTCTCCCGCTTATAAGGTCCTGCGAGCAAATAAGCATCAATGTAATCGGCTAAAGCAGGCCCAAGGTGTTTTCCCACTTGAAAACCAACGTTATAAGGAGTTCCTGCACTCTGCATAAATCGTGGAAAATGTGAAAACGAATGGTGCATCGTTTATGAGGGATCTTTTATGATTTTTACATGAACATGGCGTGTTCGGGGTCCATCGAATTCACATAAATAAATTCCTTGCCAAGTTCCTAACATCAATAAGCCATTATGAATAATAAATGTCTCAGAAGCGCCAATCAGGCTTGAAAGAACATGACTATGACTGTTTCCTTCTGCATGTAAATACTCCGCTTCATCAGGAGGAACCAACTCCCTGAATTTCCAAATTAAATCATCTGCAACATGAGGATCTGCGTTTTCATTAATCGTAATTCCAGCTGTGGTGTGAGGTGTGTAAACCACAGCAATTCCCTCTTTGCACTCCGATTCTTGAAGAATTCGTTGTACTTTTGCGGTAATATCCGTGAAGCATAATGACCGCGTTGTGGATACTTGAAATGTTTTTACCATGAATGCCTTCCTTTCTATATCTCGCATTGTTCTAAGTTATTTTTAAAAAAGATGTTTTTCAATGCACTTTATCCTGGGGTTTCTTAACATTTTATGATGAAACAAACACAATACGTTCTTTTCGTTAACCCGTGGATTCATGATTTTGCCGCCTATGACCTTTTTTATCGGCCCTTAGGATTGCTCTATTTGGCAGAAGCTTTTATGCAAGAAGACATTCATGTAACTCTTGTGGATCTTCTTGATCGCTTTCATCCGCAATGGGCAGATAAATTTCCTCATCAGAGGGATAAAAAGGGCGGCACGGGATTTTTCTATCGAGAAAAGATTGAGAAACCAACCGTTTTACGACATATTCCACGATATTTTTGTCGCTATGGTGTGCCAAAATCTGATGCACTCTCTTTTTTCCAAAAGCTTGATCCTCCTCCCAATGCGATTTTTGTTACATCCCATATGACCTATTGGTATACAGGTGTACTGGAAACTACTCGTCTTTTGCGCACATGCTTTCCCAATACCCCTCTTATCCTGGGAGGAATTTATGCTACTCTGCTTCCTCATCATGCTAAAAAAGTAATCCAACCTGATATCTTAGTCCAGGGAAACGACTTTACGAATCTCCAGCCATGGCTTAAGAAATCCTTTAATTTTACCCTACCTCCTTTTGGCACTTATCCTCTGCGTAAGGTGTGGGATCACTATCCTATCCTAAAAAATTTTCCTCTCCTTACTTCTGTAGGATGTCCTTATCACTGCGCTTTTTGTGCAGGTCCCTCGCTTCATCCCACGTTTGTGCAATTTCCTGTGGATTCTATCGTGGAAGATGTTGCCTTTGGTCATGACAAAAAGGGAATTAAAGACTTTGTTTTTTATGATGATGCTCTTTTTGTTAAGAAAGAAACCCACATGAAACCCCTTTTGAGAAAAATACTTTACCAGTGGAATGACCTTACTTTTCACACTCCTAATGGACTCTTTGCCCGCTTTATTGATAAAGAATTAGCAGAATTGATGGCAAAAGCCCATTTTTATGAACCACGTGTTAGCTTGGAAACAGTATCTGAAAATCATGCAGAGTGGGTGAGTAGAAAAGTTTCGCGGAAAATCTATGAAAAGGCTATCCATCATCTACATACCGTGGGGTATAAACCTCATGAGATTATCACCTACATTCTTATGGGACTTCCTGGTCAACATCCTGATGAAGTTTTAGAGACGGTGAATGTTGCTTTTGATGCCGGATCTCGAGTGAGTCTTTCTGCTTTTTCTCCCGTTCCCCACACCCCCCTATGGGAAAAATCAAAAATAAAGGATTTAGATGATCCACTTTTACAAAATAATACGGTATATTGGTCTATGACCAATGACTATTCGGCATGGGATGAAATAAGACTCATGGTAAAAGAAATGAATCAAAAAATTAAGGGGTAATACCATGGGACTAATTAGGGAAGCACCGAAAGGACTTTTATTTACAGCAATCATGTATTCCAAAAAACAAACCGTTGTTAATTCTATGTCGAATTTGCTGGATAAACTTATGGCCGGCGATTGGGAAATAATAGGTCCTCATCCCTTTAGTGATATAACAAGTTACTATGAAGAAGAAATGGGATCAGACCTTGTGAAAATATATGCGGTTAATATTAAACCTATTTCTTTGGAAAATAGCGCGGGTTTTAAATTGAAATCAAATCTTATTGAAAGTGATTACAAAATTCAGAATAAACGCCTCTTTAATATCGATCCCGGCATGTTAACCCATTTTAATTTTACATTGCTGACAACAAAAGGCTATGCCCACAGAATCTACCTCGATAATGGCATTTGGTCTGAACTTACACTGTTTTATCAAAATAATCACTATCATCCGCTTCCATGGACCTATCAAGACTATCGAAACCCCATCATTATCTCTTTTTTGGAAGAGCAACGGAAAGGAATCGTTAAAGGGAATGTGTCATCCTAAAAGATTAATTCCATCCTTCAAGCTAACAACATTTACAAGAGATCTCTCATAGTTTTTTAGTATCCTTTTCATCAAGGCCACGTGGATTAGAATCCATCGGTTTTTGATGTTTCCAATAGAGAGCCAGGTTCTTTAATACCTCAGGATTTGTGGCAAGAAAGATACTTGTAGCCGCCCCTCTTCTGGGGATGCTCCCTTTTTTATCTGATGACTCCAAAATGTTTTTTACAAGTTCTCCCAAATGTTTCATGGAAATGGATGTCTATACAAGTCCAGGATCCGCAATAAAAGCCTGAATCCCCGATGGTTGCTGAAATCGCCGATTAAATTCACTAAAAATAACACACAGGCAAGTTTTAATTTCCCCATAAGCCTTTAAGCCATGATAATAATATCTTATTTCCAGATCTTTCCAATGCATTTTTGCATGAAAATAGGAACCCGAACCAACTGTTATTACTCTACTATTCTTTGATTTTGTAAGATGGGAAAAGGTTCGTAGGCTAAAAAGGGTGCTAAAGTGGTTCACAGCAAAGGTTGATTCAATACCATCCTGGGTTTTTACAAAACGACTTGAAAAGATTTCAGCATTGTTGATTAAAACATCCAAAATGGGATCCCCAAAGGTTTTTGTAAGGACTTCCTCAATTGTTTTGGACAAATTTCGTATGTGTGCCTGTAAAAAAAGATAGGCTGCAAGATAGTGAACGCTACTAGTTGGGTATTGCTTGAGGATGTCAGATTCTACATTTATACAGCGCTCTACCGATTTGCCGATTCCAAGAATATAGGTACCCTTTTCTATCAAATTTTTTATAGCAGCAAGTCCAATCCTAGAAGTGGCTTCCGTAACAACGACAATTCTTGAATGGGTCGAAATCGCAGATATCATAGGTATCCCCCTCGTTAGTTTCTTGCAAAAAATGATGTATTTTTTATAAACACGATCTCATGAATGCTATAAGCTATAAGATTACTCAAATCGATCTATAATCGCTTCAAGTGTTTCTGTTACACGTAACCACTCCTCTTCATAAACTTCAATTTTTTTTACCAAATCTTGATATCGGCGTGTTATGATTCCCATTTCATGGAGTAAAAGCATGGAAAAGGTAGGATGACTCATTTGATCTTCAAGCTGCTTTCTCTCCGCCTGTAATTCTTCGAGATTCTTTCTGTTTGGGCTAATAAATCTCGATAAGTTTTTGTTTCTTGATATTTTTTTGACATACTTCAGCTTCACGTTTTCGCAGTGTTTTGGATTTATAAGTTTTGGATTCATAAGTTTTCGGGATTTGGTAGGATGATGTGCTGAATCACTTTCCAGGGCTTTTCTCATCAAACCATTGTTGGAAAGGTGGAGTAATTTCCAGGATAAACCTAAATGTGTCCCTTGTGTATTTCAGCAATGTGGTTGGTAATGCGATCAAGGAAATAACGATCGTGGAAAACAATAATCAAGGTTCCGTGGTAATCTTCGATGAATTTTTCAAGCCAAATTAACATCTGCAAATCCAAATGATTGGTTGGCTCATCCAATAACAGCGCGTTAGGATTCATGAGCAGAAGTTTTGCTAGAGAAATTCGCATCCACCATCCTCCTGAAAAAATATGAACAGGCTTATTCAGCGTCTCTTCTGAAAATCCTAACCTGGCGAGAATACTCGTTGTACGGGCTTCCATACTATAACCATCTTCACAAATAAAGATTTCCTACCTTGTATCGTAGCGCTTCAACGTTTCAGAAATGGGATGAAACGAAATTTTGTGTTCTAGCTTATGCATGGTCTCTTCAGCCTTGATGATGGGGGAAAAGCACTCCTTATCCTTCTTCTAAAAGCGTTTTTTTAGAATTAAAAGCATCCATGTATTGTGGGAGATAACCAATGGTTATCTCGGAATGTAATGATGACATTTCATTCATCAGGAACAAGATTTCCTGTTATTAGTCGGAAAAGTGTTGATTTTCCAGATCCGATTAGGCCAATTCGTTGTTGCGGTAAAATGTGCCATGTGGCATCCTTAAATAAAATCTGATGTCCAAATTGTAACGTTATGTGCGAAAGTTGAATCATATTATCCCAAAAATGTCAATTTTAATAAAAAAGGAAATAGAATGAGATAACGATCTCACAAAAGTGTCTTACCTTGATTAACTAACAGAGAAAAAACGAAACGATAGGAAGTGTTTCTTACCAAAAGATTCTTAGATTTAACAGATTCTTGTGGGAACGTTTCATAAAAAAGGTGTCCTAAAAAATTGGAATTCTTAAATTATATTAATATGAAAAGAACGGGGAAGACCATGAATCCATTTATCTTTCGGGAATATGATATTCGGGGAGTTGTTGAACAAGATTTCACAGATGATGTTGTTATGAATCTTGGAAAAGGATTTGGAACATGGCTTATACGTCATAGTGCAAAATCCTTGATATTAAGTGGTGATATAAGAGATACAACCCCTCGGTTAAAAAAGCTTTTTGCTGAAGGTGTTTTATCGACGGGGATTAATGTTGTCGATATTGGGATTGTTCCAACGCCCTTAAATTATTATAGTCTGTTTAAACGGGATGTTGATGCCGGTGTACAAATTACAGGAAGTCATAATCCCATCGAATTTAATGGGTTCAAGCTATCCTACCAGAAAAAAGCCTTTTTTGGTGAACAGATTCAGGAAATTCGAAAGCTCATTGAAGCGGAGGATTTTGAAAATGGCACGGGGACTTTTTCTGAAGATCCTCACATTAAAAAAGAATACCTTGATGAAGTTACTCTCAAAATAAAGCTCGAAAGGCCGATGAGCATTGTTTTGGATGCTGGAAATGCTGCAGGAGGATTAGTAGCACCAACACTTTTTCGTCGGTTAGGTGCTGATATAAAAGAGTTGTACTGTGATGTGGATCCCACGTTTCCCAATCATCATCCTGATCCAACCGTTGAAAAAAATCTAAAAGATTTGAGAGAAATCATGGCAACGGGTAAGTATGATTTAGGGGTAGCTTTTGATGGGGATGCTGATCGCATTGGCGTTGTTGACAATAAGGGGCGTATTGTTTGGGCTGATCAAGTGATGAGTATTTTTCTTCAAGAGATGATTAAAAAACCAGGCACTCCAATTGTGTTTGATGTAAAATGTTCTCAGGTTCTTGAGGATGAAATTCGTCGGTTAGGTGGGACTCCCATTATGTGGAAAACAGGCCACAGTCTGTTAAAACAAAAAATGTTGGAAACGGGTGCACCCTTTGGGGGAGAAATGAGTGGGCATATTTTTATAAAAGATGATTACTATGGTTTTGATGATGCACTTTATGTTGCAGCACGCTTTGCTCAGTTTCTTTCCCGTTCGGATAAACCCCTTTCTCGCTATTATGATGAACTTCCAAAGTTTGTTTCGACACCCGAAATTCGGCTGAAAGCAGAATCAGATACCGAAAAATTTAGAATCGCGAAAATGGCTGTAGATTATTTTAGCAAGCACTACAACTGCATTACCGTGGATGGTGTTCGCATAAAATTTGAGGATGGATGGGGACTTGTGAGAGCTTCAAATACTCAGCCTATCATCGTGGTACGTTTTGAAGCGCGAACAGAAAAGCGTCTCAAAGAAATTCAAAATCTGATAATGAATAAATTATTAGAATTTGGAACCTTAACAAGTGAATAGACATGTCAATTTTAAGAAGGATTTCCTTCCTTTTTGTTCAGCATTTCAAGGCTGAATAGCTCAATATATCATGGGAACGCAGGAACGCAAAAAAGAACACCTCAATCTTTTCAAAATGTTTGATTTATCAGTCGCAGATAAAACAAATGGCTTTGAAAAATGGGATTGGATTCCTGCAGAAACAGCAGAAATTAATTATTACACCATCGATACCTCAACGTCGTTCCTTGGATATTTCCTCTCTTTTCCCTTTATGATCGCTGCCATATCAGGAGGTGATGAAGAGGGAGATCACCTCAATGAACACTTGGCAGCCTGTGCAGAAGCTGAAAAAATTCCCCTCGGTATTGGCTCAATGCGAAGTTATCTTGGGAATAAAAAGGGAATTGAAACACTCAAGCATCTTCGTGATTTAGCTCCCCATGTTCCCTTAATTTCCAACATTGGAGTCGCTCAAATAATAGAGAACCACTTTCAGGATTTAATCATATCTCTCACTCTGGATGGACAGTTTGATGCCATTGCAGTTCATTTTAATAAAATCCAAGAAATGATTCAGCCAGAAGGGGATAAGAATTTTACAGGAATTTTAGACGCACTTTCACATTTTGTTGAAAAATCGGAAGTTCCCATTATTGTAAAACAAGTTGGACACGGTTTTTCGCAGAGAGATATTGAAAATTTGTGGAAAGTGGGTATCCGTTTTCTTGATGTGGGAGGTCGTGGAGGGACATCGTGGTCAAGGGCAGAACGACTACGAAGAGGGGGTACAGAAGAAATCGATCCCCTTGATGGATGGGGAATTTCAACGGCTGATTGTTTGATACATACACTTGAATTTTTTCCAGGGATGTATTGTATTGCTGGTGGAGGGATTAATACAGGACATGATTTGGCAAAAGCAATTGCCCTGGGTGCTCATCTTGGCTCTTCTGCAAGGATCATTTATCAGGCGTATGTAAAAAGAGGCGTTGCAGGTATTCAACAAGTCATTAAAAATTTTCGTGAGGTTTTGCGCCAACTTATGTTTTTAACAGGCTGTCCAACCCTCTTGGCTTTTCGAAATAATTCATCAATTATGAGACGTGTCTATGACGGATTTTAAAGCATTTTATAGCCAGTATGTCCCTTGGTTTCATCAGCAATTAATTGGCTTTTCATTGCCTAAAGAGCCTATAACTTTATATGATCCCATTCGTTATACGTTTCACGCAGGCGGAAAGCGAATTCGCCCAGCACTTCTTTCTGCCCTTGCCCAGAGTTATGGCATTTCGAAGGAGGAATCTTGCTTTTCAGCCATGGCAGTGGAAATGATTCATCTTTTTTCTCTTATCCATGATGATATTATGGATAGTGATGATGTGCGCCATGGTAAAACTACTATCCATGTTAAATGGGATATTAATACTGCAATTTTGTCTGGCGATGCCCTTTTTTCACTCGCTTTTCAAACAATACAAAAAAATGAGGAATCAATATGTGTCACCATTTTACCTGTCTTTACTCAGGTGGTTTTAAAGATATGTGAAGGACAAAGTTATGATCTTGCCTTTGAATTATCTAACGAGGTAACAGTTGATGAATATCTTAAGATGATTGAATTAAAAACAGGATATTTACTCAGTGGCGCAGCAATACTTGGTGCTTTGCATGGAAAAGCAAATCCTGAAGATATAGAAATTATTAAAAAAACTGTTCTTGCGGCAGGAAGAGCCTTCCAGATTCAAGATGATTTGTTAGAGCTTACCAGTAATCCAGAAAATATGGGGAAAAGTTTAGGGAGCGATCTTGTAGAGAAGAAAAAAACGTTTCCTCTTTTAACAGCTTATTCCCTCTGTTCAAAAAAAGAAAGATACAAACTTGATTCTATGCTGACGCGTGAATATATTTTGAAAAATGGAATAAGCACAATTAAAGAATTTTTTGAAGATCTTGGTGTTATTCATAAAACGGAAGAACGGATTAAACAGGAAATGGATACCGCATTCACTTTTTCTGAACATTTAAAAGATAATCAGAAAAAAGTGATCCACTCTTTTATAAATTTCATCATGAATAGGACGAAATAATGCAAGAAATGGAATTTGAAATTAAGAATAAACAGGGACTCCATGCACGACCTGCAACAGCTTTGGTTAACTTAGCGTCAAAATTCAAGGCTGATATTTATTTAATCAAAGGAGATAAACGCATTAATGCAAAATCAATTTTAGGAATTTTAGTCCTTGCTGCAGAAAAAGGATCAAAAATAAAAATTCAGACAGATGGTGAGGATGAAAAAGAGGCGATAAATGCTATTGTAGAATTAGCTAATAATAAATTTGGGATGGTAGAAGAATAGTGTCTATATCGAACGAAAGAATTAAGGGTATTATTGCCGCACCTGGTATTGCCATTGGTAAAGCCCAGATTTATCGTCCCCATGAAATTGATTTTATTCCAAGAGTAAAGATTTCGCCAAATGATATTGATAATGAAATGGAGCGTCTGAATAAGGCACGTCAAGCAGTATTAGAAGACTTAAAGCAAATTCGAGATCGGATTCAGAAGTATTTAGGGCCTAGCTATGCGGAACTTATCGATGCCCAAATTTCAATTCTTATGGATCACAATATCGATAAAGAAATCCGTAACTATATGAAAGAGAATTTGGTCCATGTTCCCGTTGCTTATCGGGCTGTTATGAATGCCTATATTCAAATGCTTGATGATGGTGAATCTTCCTTTTTTCAAGAAAGAATTCTGGATATTAAAGACATAAAAGAGCGAGTTTTAAGGGTACTTTTATCGAAAACGGTTGAGCCCTTCCAAAACAATTCTCAGGATCCCGTTATTATAATTACAAAATATTTAACACCAGGGGATATTATTATTTTATCTGGAGACAATGTTAAAGGATTTGTCTCAGAGCTGGGAGGTGCTACATCCCATACTTCTCTTTTAGCCCGATCTCTCAAAATTCCTATGATCGTTGGAATCCCCAATATCGCCAACGATACCCTTTTTGGAGAGACGGTAATTGTAGATGGGTTTAAAGGGGAATTGATTCTTTATCCTGATTATGAAACAGAACATCTTTACCAATATCACATTAAACACTTAGAAAAACTAAACACCTACTATGTTAAACATAAAAATGATATTCCCATCACCAAAGATGGGAAACAAGTTGATTTATTCGCAAATATTAGCTTGCCTATTGAACTCCAGGGATTGAAAGAATTTGGCGGGATGGGGATTGGCTTATATAGAAGCGAATATCTTTATTTAATGAAGCATACCCTTCCTACTGAGGAAGAGCTTTACCAGGAATATGTTTATATGGTAAAGTTCCTAGAAAATAAGCCAGTAGTTTTACGAACTATTGATTTGGGTGGAGATAAAGTTGCTTCTATTCTTGAACAAGAATTGCTTCATGAAGATAATCCCAACATGGGGTATCGGGCTATTCGAATTTGTCTTGATCACCCTGATATTTTTATCACCCAGTTAAAGGCTATGCTTCGTGCTTCACACAATGGTACCGTTCAAATTATGCTCCCTATGATTTCGCACATTGAGGAGCTGGAACAAGCCCTTTATCATTTTGAGAGGGCAAAACGCATGTTACGGGAAGAGAAAATACCCTTTGATGAAACGTGTAAAATTGGCATTCTTGCCGAAGTACCTTCTGCAGCATTGATGATGGATAAAATTGCCAATATGGTAGATTTTATCTCTATCGGTACCAATGATCTTACTCAGTATATGATGGCCGTTGATCGCGGGAATGAAAAGGTGGGACATATTTATTCTCACTACGATCCTGCCTTAATTCGAATAGTTAAATGGATTATTCAAGCAGGGCATGATCATCACATACCTATCTCAGTCTGCGGTGAAATGGCAAGCGATCCTCTTTCTATTTTACTGCTTGTTGGATTGAAGATTGATATATTGAGTGTGAGCCCCATTTTTCTAGGACTTACTCGTGAAATTATTCGCGGAATCTCATTTAAAGATGTGGAACAATTAACTCAGTCTCTTTTGAATATGTCAAAACGGCAGGATATTTATCTTGCTTTATATAATGCCTTTACTAAATTTTTTCCAGACTGGGAAAGAAGATTTGGAAACTCTCTTTTTATTAAGAACTCTAGTCTTTAAACAGATAATTGATTTTTGTTTTCTTCGTGAATTCGGCCAATAGCAAAGCGGGCAGCCTCTTGTTCTGCAGATTTTTTATTCTTTCCGATGCCTGTACCATACACCTCACCATTGATACTTACACTTATTTCAAAATCTTTTCCATGTTCTGGCCCGTTTTCATTGATGACTTTAAAAACAGGCTCTTTTAAATTATTTTTTTGGCAATATTCATAAAGTCGGCCTTTGTAATTTTGTGTATCGACGGCAGGAATATATTTATGATGATTAATAAGAAGAGTTTGATGGATAAAATCAGAAGCGACCTGAAATCCTCCATCTAAATAAAGGGCGCCTGTAAAAGACTCATACAAATCCGACAAGATGGAATAGAGGGTGCGTAAGTTATCTTTTTCTCCGCCTCGACCTAAAATCATAAGGTCACCAAAGCCAAGTTGGGATGAGACTTTTGCCAACGTTGTTCGGTTTACTAGTTTTGACCGCATTTGGGTGAGTTTTCCTTCTGAATAATCAGGGAATTTATGGAAGAGAAAACGGCTCACCACAAGTTCTAATACAGCATCTCCTAAAAATTCTAATCGTTCATAACTATCGTCGCGTGTTTGCGTTTCGGGATCAATTGCAGAAGCATGCAAAAATGCCTGATGTAAAAGATTGCTATCTTGAAAACGATAAGGAAAAATCGTATAAATTTTATCACTTAAACGTGTCTTTTTACTACGGCTTAAAATCCGCATAACTTTTTGTGAGATATTCTGAAATGAAAAGTTGGATGCCATAGAAAGATCCTGTAGAATTCACCAAAAGCAGGCGACATCCGTCTATAAATGATCAAACATTTGATTGCAAATACAGAAGAACATCACCAACAGATTTTAATTTGTCTACATCTTCATCAGGAATTGTTATATCATACTCCTCTTCTAGGTGCATGATTAATTCCACTGTATCCAGAGAATCTGCTTCCAAATCTTCAATAAAGCGTGCTTCAGGTGTAATTTTCTTTTCATCTATATTTAATTTTTCCGCGACTTTTGTCTTAAGTTCTTCAAAAGTAACCTGAGCCATTCTACACTCCTTTGCATCATTTCAAGTTATTGACTATTCCCCTACATTGCCATTCCACCATCGACCACAAAAGTTTGCCCTGTGATATAGGCAGCATAGTCTGAACAGAGAAAAACTGCCAATCCTGAAATATCCTGAGGCATTCCTGGCCGATTCATGGGAATTGAATTTAAGAAAGATTCTTTTACGTGATCTGGTAAATTTTTTGTCATGTCTGTTTCGATATAACCTGGTGCAATCACATTTACGCGAATATTTTTTCCTGCAACCTCTTGTGCTAACGACTTGGAAAAGGCAATAACGCCAGCTTTTGAAGCACCGTAATTCCCTTGTCCTGCGTTACCATGAAGCCCAACCACTGAACTAATCGTTACAATGCTTCCAGATTGTTGGGACATCATCATTCTTACAGCTCGACGACACATAAAGAATGTTCCTGTAAGATTGACTCGAATAACCTCTTCCCAGTCTGTATCTTTCATTCTCACAGTTAATTGATCGCGTGTAATGCCAGCTGCATTAATTAAACAGTCCAGCGAAGAACCTTCCTTTTTAAGGATTACAAAAAGGTCATCAACCTCTTTTGATTCTGCAATATTACACTGAAAAGGCGTTACCTTTCCTTTCTTTGAGAGGCGTTCAGTGGCATTCATGAGCCGCTCTGAATTTTGTCCAACAAGAATGATATGAGCCCCCGCTTGAAGGAATTCTTCAGCAATTGCATATCCAATGCCTCGACTTCCACCTGAAACAAGGACATTTTTACCGTTCAAATCAATTTTCATTTTCTAATTCCGATAAATCACCTAATAAATTTTGAAGATCAGGATAACTTGATACTCCCTTAACAACAACATCTGGATTAATACGGTGGATTAATCCTTGAAGCACTTGTCCAGGGCCGACTTCAACAAACTGTTCAAATCCATCTAAAATCATTTGATTGATTTCATCCATAAAAAGAACAGGATTTTCAAGTTGGTCAATTAAATTTTTTCGAATTTCGTCAGGTGTTGTCACTATTTTTGCGTTAACATTGCAATAGACAGGTATTTGTGGTGTGTGAAAAGGGATGTCATAAATAACTTTTTCCAATTCTTTTCTTGCTTGTGCCATCAGATGGGAATGAAAAGCACCGCTTACATCAAGTTGAATAACGCGAGAAGCCCCCAACTCTTTCGCAATTTTCATGGCTACTTGAACCGCTTCAAATTCACCAGAAATAACGATTTGTCCTGGCGAATTAATATTGGCAATTTGAACACGCCCATAATCTGAAGCTCGTTGACAAGCTTCTTCAATTTTTTCTCGATCTAATTTTAATATGGCTGCCATTGCTCCAGGGTTTTGTTCACCCGCAGCTTCCATTGCTTTGCCACGAATATCCACTAAATGAAGCCCATCCTCAAAAGAAAATACACCCGCTGCAAATAAGGCAGAATATTCTCCTAAACTGTGTCCTGCTGTTCCATGATATGGAAAATTTAAACGTTTGAGCAATGAAAATAAAATAGATGAAATTGTATAAATGGCAGGTTGCGTTATGTGTGTCTGAGTTAAGTCAGAAAGAGGACCATTAAAGCATTTATCAGCTAAATCATATCCCACAATCTCGTTGGCTTTTTTAAACATTTTTTTAGCAAGTGGAAAAACATTATAAATATCTCGGCCCATTCCAACATATTGCGAAGCTTGTCCGGGAAAAACAAGGGCCGTTTTTAAATCTGTTTCCATGATCACATCACCTTTACGTAATATACAAACAGAGAAGCGGACTTCAATCCGCTTCTTTGCTTATCTTGTTGATGAATTAGGAGATAATCATCGTTAGACTTCTTTGGGTGTAATTACTGGTTTTTCTTTATAATAGCCGCAATTAGGACACACATGATGGGGTAATTTTGGATGTCCACAATTGGGACATGATTGATAATTTGGAGACTCAACTTTATAATGCGTGCGTCTTTTTGCACTTCGTGCATGTGAATGTCTTCTTTTAGGATTTGCCATCTAACTCTCCAGCGTTTGAATTTTAATTTTTAATGCTTTCAGTGTTTCCCAACGTGGATCAAGACGTTTTGTTTTATGACCGCACTGTTCTCTGTTTAAATTTGCCCCACAAACTGGGCACAATCCCTTACAATCTGACCGACATCGTTTCTGAATAGGCAACGCCAAAAATAACTGATCTCGTATATAGTCATTAAAATTAATGCTTAATGCTTTAGGAGAAAGATATATGACCTCATCCTCATTCGGATCTTTTGGCATGGGGACACGATCAACAATAACGTCGAATTTTTCTTGAAAGTGCTTATCAAACTCATCTAAACAAATGTCACACGTAAGATGTACATCTACATCTACTCTACCATGAACAACATATTTTTGTCCTAAACTATAAATATAAATGCACGCAACAACATGACCAAATTCCGAGGGAAGCCCAATAGAGGCTGATTGTTCATCAAATTCAAAAAGCTTTTCTTCTTCCGAAATTTGTGATAGCAATATTTCCATAGCTAATTAACTTATTATATCCTTCAATAAGAGTCAAGAAATAAAGTAAGACAGATTGATACAGTGTGATCAATAGTCTTTGCGCATGTAATCAATCCAGGTATCTTGGCTTGTTTTTTGTTTAATTTGCTCAGCAACTTTTCGTGCTTCCGCTAAACTTGTAAAATTACCAACACGTACCCGATACCAAACTTTATCGGTATGACTCAAATAGGCATTTTGAATATAAGCATCAAAGCCAGCATCCTGAAGTTCTTTCATGGCTTTTTCGGCGCTCTTGTAGTTTGTCCAGCTGGAAACTTGAACCGTATACCGATTTTTGTCGCTTGGAATTCTGTTTGCTGCTTCTTGAGCGGAAATATCTGTTTCTGGTTTTCTTACGGGGGGTTTAAAGGCTTTCTGCTGTTTTTCAGTTGGCGGTGGAGCAGGTTCCCATATCGCTTCTTCAACGACTTTTTCAGCAACCTCTGCCGGTTTTTCTTCCTCTGCAGGTGCTTCTTTTACTGGCGGCGCCACAGGTTCTTCTACCTTTTTAGCAATATCCGGTAATTTTACATCAAAAACAAAACTTTCATCAATTTCTTTTCCCTTTTCATCAACCATCACTACAATAACTTCATAAATCCCCGGTACATCTGGGACAAATGTAATGGCTTCTGCATAATCAGAGGGTTCAAAATCTCGTGGATCTAAGCAAGAAGCCGTTGGTTTCTTTTTAAAAGCCCATTGAAATTGTGTTATGGATTCTGTATCCCTCGGAATTGTAATGTGTATAGGCTCTCCTACATTTCCCGTCTGTTTTTTTGTACATCCAGAAAAAATCACCATAAAACCCATCAAAAGGACTATACCCCAAAAGACTTTTTTCATGTTAGCCTCCTATTATAATAATGAATTTTATTAAATAAGATCAATATTTGCAAAGAAAAAAGCAATTTCTTTTTTTGCATTTTCAGGGGAATCCGATCCATGGACAGCATTTTTTCGATTATCTTCACCGTATTTCTGTCGAAGGGTCCCTTTTTGGGCTTTTCGGGCATCGGTTTCCCCCATGAGAGCTCGAAAGTCTTCAATTGCATTCTCTTTTTTTAAAACAAGGGCGACAGAGGGTCCGCTGGTCATAAAGGCTATTAAAGGTTCAAAAAAGGGTTTATGCTCATGAACTTTATAAAAGGAACGTGCCTGATCTCGTGTTAACCCAACTTTGCGAATACCATGAATAGTAAAACCTGCCTTGAGACATTCATCAATTATTTTTCCTGTAAATCCTTTACTGATAGCATCGGGTTTGATAATACATAGTGTATATTCCATGGTTATCTCCTTTGATTTAATACTTCATGGAGTGTTTTTCCCATTATGGCAGGATTATTGACAACACAAATGCCGGCTTCTTGTAGACATTTTATTTTATCAGAAGCTTTTCCTTTTCCATTGCTGATAATTGCGCCTGCATGTCCCATTCGCTTTGCTGGTGGAGCTGTTTGCCCTGCAATAAAAGCAACTAAAGGCTTCGAAAAATGCTTTTTTGCCCACAAGGCCGCTTCTTCTTCTGCGTTTCCCCCAATTTCACCAATCATAAAAACTGCCTCCGTCTGATTATCTTTTTCAAAGTAGTCTAATAACTCTTTGTAAGAGGTTCCAATAATAGGATCACCACCAATACCAATTGCCGTGGATTGCCCATAGCCCTCTTCGACAATTTGATCCACGGCTTCGTATGTTAAGGTTCCAGAACGGCTCATAATACCAATTGTTCCTTCTTTGTGAATGTATCCAGGCATAATTCCAGCTTTTGATTTCCCTGGTGAGATAACGCCAGGACTATTAGGGCCGATAAGTTTTGAATGAGTGTCTTTTAAAAAGGCTTTAACTTTGATCAAATCCTGAATGGGGATTCCTTCTGTGATACAAATAATCCAAGCTACACCCGCTGCGGCTGACTCCATGATGCCATCAGCAGCATAAGGCGGAGGGACAAAAAGGATTGAAACGTTAGCGCCTTCATTCTCTATGGCTTTTTGCACACTATTAAAGACAGGAATTCCCTTGACTTTTTGACCTTCTTTTCCAGGCGTTACCCCTGCTACTACCTTTGTTCCGTATTCTACCATTTGTGTTGTGTGGAATTGTCCCTCTTTCCCAGTGATTCCTTGAACTACGATTCGCGAAGATTCGTCAAGAATAATGCTCATTGGCCATCTCCTAGGTTTTTGCTGCAGCTACAGCTTTTTTTGCTGCCTCAGATAATGTATCTGCAAGAATAAAGGATAAAGAACTTTTTTCTAAAAGAGATGCTGCTTCTTTAGAGTTTGTTCCCTTGAGTCTTATCACAAGAGGAATGTGAACATCTACTGATTTTAAAGCTTCAATGATTCCAAGGGCTACTCGGTCACAACGGACAATGCCACCAAAAATATTAATCAATATTGCTTTTATCTTAGGATCAGACACGAGAATCTGAATGCCTTTAGCAATTGTTTCTACGCGGGCACCCCCACCTATATCCAGAAAGTTAGCAGGATTACCACCATAATACTTTATGATATCCATCGTTGCCATGGCCAACCCTGCGCCATTAACCATACACCCCACATTGCCATCTAATGGTATGTAACTAAGTCCAGCCTCCCGAGCAATTCGTTCACTTTCATCAAGAGATTGAATATCCCGAAACGACAAAAGTTCTTGATGTCGATATAAGGCATTATCATCAAAGGTAATCTTTGCATCCAAGGCCAAAAACGATGCCTTTTTTGTCAAAACTAAAGGATTAATCTCTACCAAAGAAGCGTCCAATTCAGTAAAGAGCAAATAAAGAGCATCAAAAAGTTCTCCCACTTCTTGTGTTTCTTGTTTTGAAAGTCTTAATAATGAAGCTATTTTTCTTTTTTGAAAGGGAAGAATACCGGTTGCAGGGTGGATGTGTTCGATGAGGATTTTTTCCGGTAAGGTTGAAGCAATTTTTTCAATATCCATGCCCCCTTCAGTAGATACCATCAGAGCATTTTTTTCAGCAGAACGGTCTGTAAGGATACTTGCATAAAATTCTTTTTGAATTTTTATTCCTTCTTCAATGAGAACTGTTTGAATTTTTTCGCCAGAACTACTGGTTTGAGAGGTTATAAGTGTTTTTCCTAAAAGGTCTTGAGCTGTTTTTGCTACTTCTTCCGGTGTATGGACAATCCGAACACCGCCTGCCTGTCCCCGTCCACCAGCAAGGATCTGCGCCTTAACAACAAACGTATCTCCACCGAGTGTTTCAGCAACAGACCGTGCTTCTTCAGGCGTTTGAGCAATATTTCCCCGCGGGATAGGAATATGATAATCCTGAAAAAGCAGCTTAGCCTGATATTCGTGAATTTTCATTTTTCTTCCTATTTATCTGGGACAATGCGTGTTCCCGTCTTGCCAATTAAGGCATCATCAATACGGTCTAAGGATGTTATAATCACTCTTTCACCACCATGTTCTAAAAACTGGATGGCTCCTCGAATTTTAGGTCCCATAGATCCAGGTGGAAAGTGTCCTTCTTGATCATATTTTTTTGCTTCAGAGAGGGTGATTTCTGAGAGAGGGGTTTCTTCGGGTGTTCCAAATTTTAATGCAACATGATCAACATTTGTCAGAATAAATAACTCTTCGGCACCAATTTCATACGCCAGCACACTACTAGCTAAATCTTTATCAATTACTGCATCAAATCCTTCGAGATGCCCCTTTTCATCGTAATATACTGGAATACCGCCTCCTCCAGCAGCAATGACAATCGCGCCTTTTTCAATTAAATGATGGATTAATTGGGCGTTGATAATTTTAAGAGGTTGAGGAGAAGGAACAACTCGCCGCCATCCTTTTCCTTCTATATAGCGGACTTTCCAATCATTTTTTTTTATCAGGGGTTGAATTTCTTCTTCTTTAAAAAACTGACCAATAAATTTGGTGGGATTTTGACATGCTGGATCCTCTTTGTCAATGAGAACCTGAGTTATAAGCGTTGCAACATCGCGGTTAAGATGAACATCATGGAGTTTGTTTTGAAGGGATTGTTCAATCATATAACCAATGCTCCCTTGAGTATCAGCCACTAAAACCCCTAAGGGAACCTCGGGGACAATACCACGAGATAATTCAACCCGTTGGAGGGCATTACCTACTTGAGGGCCATTACCATGGGTAATAACAAGATTATATCCTTTGCGGATAAAGGTAAAGATTAAATCCATGGATTTACGGGTGTTGGCAAATTCTTCATGAATATTGCTTTTACCCTCGGGAGAAATGGCATTTCCCCCGAGAGCAATCACAGCTGTTTTATTCATGATATTCACCGAATAAAATCGTTAAGAAGATTTTTTAGAGTTGGCTCACCAATTTCTTGCAATTCATACGTCACGCGGACAGAGGGTTGTTTGATTTTTATCACGCGCCTTAAGTCAATGGGCGTTCCAATAATAACGACATCACAATCAATTTTTGCAATTGTCTTTTCAAGGTCTTTCATCTGTTTCTCACCATATCCCATAGCTGGTAAAAGAATACCAATGTCAGGATATTTTTTAAAGGTCTCGGTAATGGTGCCCGTTGTATAGGGACGGGGATCCACGGCTTCAGCAGCGCCATATTTTTCCGCTGCCACCATACCAGCACCATATTGCATTTCACCATGTGTCAAGGTAGGACCATCTTCAATAACCAAAACTCGTTTTCCCCTTATAAGCTCGCCATTTTCTACAAAAATAGGGGAAGCTGCATCAACAATCCGGGCATTAGGATTAACTTCACGAACTGCTTGCCGAACCGATTCTACATCTTCAGGATTAGCCGTTTCAATTTTATTAATCACAACGATATCTGCCATGCGTAAATTGGCTTCACCCGGATAATACGTTGTTTCATGTCCGGGCCGATGAGGATCAACTACCGTGATTGTCAAATCAGCTTTATAAAAGGATGTATCATTATTGCCACCATCCCACACGATGATATCAGCTTCCTTTTCTGCTTCCCGAAGAATTTTTTCATAATCAACCCCTGCATAAATCACACTTCCCATCGCAATGTGAGGTTCGTATTCTTCCATTTCTTCAATCGTGCAATCATATTTTTTAAGATCATCCAATGATGCAAAGCGTTGAACCGATTGTTTTACCAAATCGCCATAGGGCATAGGATGACGAACAGAGACTACCTTTTTCCCCATTTCTTGAAGGATTTTAACTACGCGGCGTGTCGTTTGAGACTTTCCACATCCTGTACGAACAGCTGTAACAGCAATAACGGATTTTGAGGATTTTAACATGGTTTGATTGCCTCCAAGAAGGATAAAATCGGCACCGGCTGCGTTTACACGTGATGCTTTATGCATGAGATTTTCATGGGAGATATCACTATAAGCAAAATTGACAAGATCAATGGTATAGGTATCAATAAGCTCTTCCAGTTTTGCTTCATCATAAATCGGGATACCATCAGGATAAAGACGTCCAGCCAATTCTGCAGGATATTTTCTCCCATCAATATCTGGAATCTGCGTGGCTGTAAAGGCAACAACATCGTAGACTTCATTATCCCGAAAATACGTGTTAAAGTTATGGAAATCCCTCCCTGCAGCTCCCATAATAAGGACTTTCTTTCGTTGTTTCATGCTCATCTCTCTTTTTTGTTGGTTTCTGTGTTCTTTCGAATATTCTCATTGAAAATCAAGGGTTCAATCTCTTGATAGTGTGTAACATAGTAAAATGTCATTCCTTCTGTTACATCAGGGGGTACAAGAGCAACATCCCCTTTGTTGGCAAGAGGAAGAATCACTTTTTTGATACCTGCTCGCCGGGCTGCTGTTACCTTTTCACGAATACCACCCACAGGTAAAATTCTTCCTCGAAGTGAAATTTCACCCGTCATGGCGATATTATGATGAATTTTCTTTTTTAGAAGAATGGATAAGACGGCTGTTGTAATTGTAACACCCGCTGATGGCCCGTCTTTTGGAATGGCAGCAGCAGGAAAATGGAGATGAATATCATAATCTAAAAAAAGGTTTGTTTTAATCCCATAGACCTTTGCATTAGATCGGATAAAAGAAATGGCGGTGCTTACCGATTCCTTCATAATATCACCCAATTGTCCTGTCATTTTATTGGATCCTGACCCTTCCATCATCGTGGCTTCTACTGGAAGAACATCCCCTCCTGATTCCGTATAGGCAAGCCCCACCGCTACTCCAATCATATCCTTTTTAGGAATGTCTTCTTTAAAGATTTTTGGAGGCCCTAAATAATTTTCAACATTTTGAGTAGAGATAGTGATTTGAGGAGTGATGGGATTTTCAGCGATTTGACGGGCAATTTTTCGACAGATTTGGCTAATTTGTTGTTCTAATTTTCGAACACCTGCCTCCATGGTGTAGTTTTCAATAGTCTGTTCAATGACCTTTGGAGTAAAACGAACATGTGATGGTGAAAGTCCTGACCGTGCAAGTTGGCGAGGAATTAAAAACCGTTTTGCAATCTGGATTTTTTCAGGCGTAATATACCCAGGTAGACGTATAATTTCCATCCTGTCTAAAAGTGCTTCGGGAATAGTAAATTCCTGATTTGCCGTTGCAATAAAAAAGACGTCCGAAAGATCGAAACTTACTTCTAAATAGTTATCTCTAAAGCTGAAATTTTGTTCTGGATCCAATACTTCCAACAGAGCACTGGTTGGATCCCCACGAAAATCCAGCCCTACCTTATCTACCTCATCCAACATAATCAAGGGATTCTTTACACCAATTTTTTGAATGTATTGGATAATCCGTCCCGGCATGGCACCAATATAGGTTTTTCGATGACCCCGGATTTCAGCTTCATCGTGCATCCCCCCGAGAGAAAAACGAATAAATTCCCGTCCCATGGCTTTTGCAATAGATTGCCCCAATGAAGTTTTACCAACCCCTGGCGGGCCTACAAAACACAAAATAGGACTTTTGGCATGTTTGTTTAAGGAGAGAATTGCTAAGTATTCTAAGATTCGGTTTTTAATATCTTCCAAGCCATAATGATCGGTATTTAAAATGTGTTCAGCCTTTTTTAAATCCAAGGTTGATTCCGTCTTTTTCCCCCAGGGAAGCCCTAAAAGCCAATCCAGATAATTTCTTCCTACAGCATATTCAGGAGAAGAGGGATGCATAAGTTTTAATCGGTTTATTTCCTTTTTAGCAGCAAGTTTGGCTTCCTCTGATAGAGGCAACGTGGCTATCTTTTGTTGTATCTCAACTAATTCTGGATCAGAAAACTCATCTTCACCCAGTTCACTTTGAATGGCTTTTAGCTGTTCGCGTAAAAAATAGTCTCGCTGAGCATCGTTGAGCGAAGAAGAAACACGTTCTTGAATTTTTGTGTTTAGCTCAATAATCTTTAATTCCTTTTGCAAAAAGTCCACAAGCAATGTCAAACGCTTATCAAGGCGATCTTCTTCAAGAATTTGTTGCTTTTCAGAGACTTTTAAATTTAACGCTGAAGTAACAAGGTCGCTGAGCTTGGAAGGATCCTCAATGGAAAAAATAATTTCCTGAATTTCTTCGGGCAAAATGGGTGCTAATGAAAGGATTTCTTGAAAGAGTTCTCCAACGGTGCGCATAAGAGCTTCGGTTTGTAAGGCATCCCCTAAAATATCTTCCTGGCTGTGAACCTTCCCAATAGGATAAGGATCCTCATGAATAATTTTGTTGAGTTTTATCCGATGTAATCCTCTCAATAAAATACGGACAGAGCCATCAGTGCTCTTAAACATTTTTATAATTAAACTGGCAACACCAACAGAGTAAAGATCTTGGGAATTATCCAACAATTCATCAGAATTTTTTCTAGCAAAGACTCCCACAAGGCGATCGGAAGAAATGGCTTCCTGTATTAGCTCAATATCTTGCTCTTCACGGACAACAACGGGAAAAATAATGGTTGGAAAGGGGACATTATTGTCCAGCGCTAGGATCTTTATTTCTTCAGAAATTTTTTGTTTTTTTTGTTTTTTTTTAGAGGTAGACATGGGCTCTTTGGTTTGTTTATTTGTTAATGAAAGTTTATTTTATCCACATAGCGAAAAAGCTATTATTTAATGAGAGTGTCGAAGGCATACTCTTTCGTTTTGAAAGATGAAATTAGAAAAAACATAAGATTTTTTCAAGATTATTGACATACTTCGTGTTTTTCAAGAAATGTTCGATAAGAATCGATGATGTTTTCCATTTCTCCTGTTGAGGTGCTCATCATTGCCTTTTGTCTGAAGTGAGCTCCATGGGGGAGTCCTACGGTGTACCATGAAAAATGTTTTTTAAAAAGTTTATATGCATGATCTTTCCCGTAAAAGGATACAACCTCGTTAAAATGTTTTTTCATCAGGGAGATTTTTTCATAATCTGAAGGATTTTTTGGGATTTTACCGGTTGTAAGGGCACTGCGAATGGTGTGAAAAAGCCATGGATTTCCCAAAGCCCCTCTTCCAACCATAACGCCATCACATGCTGTTTGTTCTATCATGGATAAGGCATCGTCTGCACTACGAATATCCCCATTTCCAATGACGGGGAGAGAAGTGTTTTCTTTTAGGCGACGGATTAAGGTCCAATCAGCTTTTCCTTTATACCGCATGCTTGCTGTTCTGGGGTGTAGAGTTATTAGTTGAATGCCACTTTCCTCTAAAAGAGGGGCTATTTCAGGAATCACAAGATGTGTTTCATCCCATCCTGCTCGAATTTTTGCTGTAACAGGAATGGTGACTGCAGAACATACGGCTGTTGCAATATCCCGCAAAAGAGGTAAATCTTTCAATAAAACACTCCCTGCCCCGTTTTTTACAACTTTTGAAACCGGACATCCAAAATTTAGATCAATCAAATCAGGGTTAATGGTCTCTTGGATAAATTTGGCTGCTTCAGCCATTACATGAGGCTGATATCCGAAAAGTTGAATGCCAAAAGGGTGTTCATCTTCCTCATAAGACATAAAACGAAGTGTTTTTTTGTTTTTACGAATAATCCCTTCTGAACTAACGAATTCTGAATAAGTAACTTCTGCACCAAATGTCCGACATAGTTTACGAAAGGGCATATCTGTTACCCCTGCCATGGGGGCAAGAAAAAGAGGAACCCTCACGTGAAGTTTTTCAAAAAGAGGAAGTGTTTTCATTTAAACACGAGAGCAATATTTTTATGTGGGTTATTATCATAAAGGATAAAAACAGAATCTTTGTTTTTGACACAAATCCTTAAAATATTTTTCAGGATTCTAGGGAGATTTTGCCTGTAGCACACGTTAACTCAAAAGAAAAAATAGGGGTTTTATTGGGAACATCATTAGGGAATAGGATCTGCATCTTTCAGAGATGTTTCAAGCCATTCCACCGTTTTTTGGATTCCTTTTTCCAGCGAGTATTGGGGGAAATACCCCAGTTTTTCCTTTGTTTCCCGAATATCAGCACAGGTATTATTTTGATAAAAGGTATAAGGATTATCAAAATATTCAATAAAATGCGTTGTGCCGAGGGTATCATTGAGAATAGCAACAATTTCATTGAACGTCCGCGATACACCAGATCCGACATTAAAAATTCCACTTGCATTGGCTGTTGCTGCTTTGAGATTTGCTTGAACAACATCGTCTACGAAAACAAAATCCCGACGTTGGTCGCCGAATTTAAAAAGTCGAGGGGTAATATCACGGCGCATTTTTAAGGCAAGCTGAAGAATCATAGATGCCATTTTACCTTTATAATATTCCCCCGGTCCATATACATTAAAGTATCGAAGTCCTACAAGAGGATGCTCTGGTTTTGGATTCCTTTTAAAATAAGCACGCGTCATTTCATCCATTAGGTATTTTGAGTAACCATAAATATTTTCAGGAATTTCTCCAACTCCTACCCTATTTGGAGCGGGTGAATTACCATAAACTGCAGCACTGGAAGCATAGATTAGAGGTGCATGATTTTTTTCTGCAAGGTCAAGAAGAAAAGAAAAGGAGTTTGTATTTGCTTCAATCATTTTTTTTTGATTGTGGATCGTTGTATCCGTGATAGCTCCTTGATGAAAAATAAAATCAAAGGGGCGAGCTTTTAATAAATTTAAACTCTTATCATCTGTAAGATCTCCAGCGAACAATTCTCCTTTAAAACCTATTAAATTTTTAAAATGACCATTCACAAAAGCATCAAGGATAAGAATTTCGGCATCTGGCCATTCCTGTAAAATTGTTTTCACGAGATTTGACCCAATAAATCCAGCTCCACCTGTAATAAGAATTTTTTTTCCGTTGAATGTCATCGCTTTCCATGGTTTATTTTGTCTTTAAATATACACAATTTTTATGAAGATGTATAAAAGGTGAAAGCGGTTTAATGTGGATGTTTCTCCATTTTCATCCATCTTATGTGTCCTTTTAAGATAGTTTTGTTGACTTTTGATATGCTACTTTAAAAGAATTCTTACTGCTTACATCGCATTTTCATCAAGAAAAACTTACGACAAACTTTCCTCATTGTATCTGTCTTTTGTAAGGTCTAAATTTAATCCTTAGGATGATTCAAAAAAAAGGAAAAGAATGTCCATTTCACGTGAAGAAGTGTTGCATATTGCAAAATTAGCGCGTTTGAGTCTTACCGAAGAAGAAGTTGAAATGTATACCCATCAATTAGGGGAAATTCTGAATTATATCCAAAAACTCAATGAGCTGGATGTCGACAATATTGAACCCATGAAACATGTTTTACATATTGTAAATGTCCTCCGGGATGATAAAAATCTTCCATCTCTTTCCCGGGAGGATGTTTTGAAAAATGCCCCCGAACATGATGGTGAATATTTTAAAGTCCCCAAAGTTTTAAAAACAGAGTGAATGCTTCAAAAATGTCAATTTTGGGTGTTATTCCTGCTCGGTATGGTTCTACTCGATTTCCAGGGAAGCCTCTTATTCCTATAGCTGGTGTTCCCATGATAACCCGTGTTCTTCGTCAGGCTTTAAAAGCAACATTACTGGACCAGGTGATTGTAGCAACTGATCATGAAGAAATTGCCAGAGAGGTTCAAAAAACTGGGGATTATGTGATGATGACATCTTCGAACCATGCAAGTGGTTCGGATAGACTTTTAGAAGTGGCTAAAAACATTGAAGCGGATATTTATGTGAATATTCAAGGGGATGAACCCTTTCTTGACCCAGAGATGATTGATGAGGCTATTACTTATTTGCAGAATCATAGGGAATGGGATGTTACGACCACTGCTGTGCTCTTTTTATCTAAGGAGGAATGGGAAAATCCAAACCGCGTAAAAGTCCTGTGTAATGATGCTATGCAGGCACTTTATTTTACCCGTATTCCTATTCCACGCACTCAGAGTCATGGTATTCCCCCCAATGTTTATCGGCATCTTGGACTTTATGTCTATCGGCAAGAGACTCTCAGGGCATTTGGACAGCTTCCTATTCATCCTGTAGAAAAAGAAGAATCCCTTGAGCAGCTTCGGTTACTTATGGCTGGCTATCACTTTGGGGTGTTGCTTACAGAGCATGATTCCCCCTCAGTGGATGTTTATGAGGATGTGAAACAAATAGAACAATGGATGATTGAAAACAAATGTAAAGATATTGAGGGATTATGAGTAAGTCTACAAAGACAAAATTTATTTTTGTTACCGGCGGTGTGATATCTGGTCTCGGGAAAGGGATATCGGCTGCCTCGATTGCTTTTCTTTTAAAAGAAAGTGGTCTTCGTGTAACAATACAAAAATTTGATCCTTATCTCAACGTGGATCCCGGAACTATGAGTCCTTTCCAACATGGAGAGGTATATGTAACAGAAGATGGCACAGAAGCCGATTTAGATTTAGGTCATTATGAACGGTTTCTGGATCAGTATATGAGTCGAGTAAACTCATGTACGGCAGGACAAATATACAATACGGTGTTGGAAAAAGAGCGGCGTGGTGATTACCTGGGAGCAACCGTACAAGTCATTCCCCATGTTACCAATGCAATTCAGGATCGCTTTACAGCTATTCTCAAAAATGATAATTACGATGTGATTATTACTGAAGTAGGAGGGACTGTGGGAGATATTGAAGGATTGCCCTTTTTAGAAGCGATTCGTCAGTTTGAACTCAACTTAAATCCCGGTGATTATGCCAATATTCATGTTACCTTTATGCCATTTATTAAGACGTCCGGAGAAATCAAAACAAAACCGACTCAGCATTCTGTCAATAAACTCCGTGAAATTGGTATTTACCCTGATATTATTTTGTGTAGGACAGAGCGTCCTATGATGGATACCGCAACACGAGACAAAATTGCCCTCTTTTGTAATGTGCGTCGTGAAAGTGTTTTGGAACTCTACGATGCTTTTACCATTTATGAAGTTCCCCTTTTGCTGCATCGTCAGCAATTTTTGAATGTGATAAAAAAGTATTTGAATGTTACTTATAAAAACGATGTAAATATCAAAAGACTTCAAGATATTGTTTACAGAATCAAAAATCCTTCTGATCAGGTAAATATTGCGATTGTTGGAAAATACACAGGTCTGGCAGATGCCTATAAAAGCATTTGTGAAGCCTTTATCCATGCAGGCGCTGAGAATGATGTAAAGGTTAATATTTTGTGGATCGAATCAGAAAATTTGGAATCATCATCCGAAGATCACATTCAAAATCAATTGAAAGAGGCCGATGGCATTTTAGTCCCAGGAGGATTTGGTGATCGGGGGATTGAAGGAAAAATATCAGCGGTTCGTTATGCACGAGAAAAAGGAATTCCTTTTTTTGGCATTTGTCTGGGACTTCAGGTAGCAATTATTGAATTTTCCCGACATGTTGTTCAACTTGAAAGGGCAAACAGTACAGAATTTGATGAAAAAACGCCTCATCCTGTTATTGATTTAATGAAAGAGCAAAAGGGAATCTCAAAAAAAGGTGGTACTATGCGCCTAGGAACCTATGAATGTAAGCTTGTCCCAGGAACTCTTGTTCAAAAAGCATATGGTGAATCTTTGGTCACTGAAAGACATCGCCATCGGTATGAAGTGAACAATTCATATCGAGACATTTTAGCAAAACATGGTCTTATTTTTTCAGGTATAAATCCTACACTGGATCTTATAGAAGCAATTGAATTGAAAAACCATCCGTGGTTTGTGGGCGTTCAGTTTCATCCAGAATTGAAATCGCGGATTACAAAGGCCCATCCGTTGTTTCGTGACTTTGTTAAAGCGTCGTATGACTTTAAAAAAGGGAAACGTTGAAAAATTATGAATCCAATACACATTCCACCTTTTTATGCAGGTAAAGGGAAACCCCTCTTTTTTATTTTAGGTCCTTGCGTGATTGAAAGTCGACGCCATACCTTGTATATGGCTGAAATGCTGACGAAAATGGCCAATGAGTTAAAGATCCCTTTTGTTTTTAAGGCATCTTTTGACAAGGCCAATCGAACTTCCATTCACAGTTATCGAGGGCCTGGGCTTGAAAAGGGGCTTGCCATTCTTCGGGAAGTCCGAGAAACGTTTCACATGCCCATTTTAACGGATATTCATGAGACACATCAGATAAAAGAAGTAGCAGAAGTGGTTGATATTCTTCAAATTCCTGCCTTTTTATCGCGGCAAACTGATCTTATTGTGGAGGCAGCAAGGACAGGCAAGGTTGTGAATTTGAAAAAAGGGCAATTTCTGGCACCCTGGGACATGAAAGAAGCTGTAAATAAATGCCGGGAATCAGGAAATGACACGGTAATGATTACAGAAAGAGGTAGCTGTTTTGGGTATAACAATTTAGTCGTTGACATGCGGGCATTTCCTGAAATGCAAAAATTGGATATCCCCGTTCTTTTTGACGCAACCCATAGTGTTCAACTGCCAGGAAAGAAAGGGAAAGAAAGTGATGGCATACGCGAGTATATTCCTACCCTTGCAAAGGCTGCCGTGGCTGCCGGTGTTGATGGTATCTTTATGGAAATCCACCATGATCCAGAAAAAGCCCTAAGTGATAATGCTACCCAATGGCCTTTAGATAAAACCTTTGAATTAATTGCGGAATTGAAAATTCTGGCATCTATTATACGGAGTTAATACTTTATGACAGACGCATTGAAAGAAAAAATTTTAAAAATAAAATTGTTGATTACTGATATGGATGGCGTTCATACTGATGGATCCTTTTACGTGGGTACCATGGGGGAAATGAAACGGTTTCATACTGCTGATGGTGCTTCTATTACGCTGGCTCATTATGCAAATTTTCCCATTGCGATCATATCTGGACGTGCCTCTGAAGCAACACAAGTAAGGATGAGGGAGTTGAATATTCCATCGGATTTGGTCTTTGAGGGATACATGAATAAATCCATCCCCTATGAAATACTTCTAAAAAAATTTAACTTAAAAGATGAAGAAGTGGCATATGTGGGGGATGATTTTATAGATGAGCCACTTTTAAAACGAGTAGGTGTATCATTTTCTGTTGCCAATGCCCGGGAAGAAATCAGACAGATATGTGATTATGTAACACTTTCAGAAGGTGGAAATGGTGCTGTACGCGAAATCATTGAACTCATACTAAAAACTCAAGGGCGATTTGAAGCAGCCCTGAATAAAATGAGAATACGTTATAACGGTTAGAATCATGAGCAATCCAATAAAAGATGCGACAAAAGTTATTGAAGAAGAAATTGATGCTTTAAAAAATCTCATTCCTCGCTTAAATGGTGACTTTTCAAAGGCAGTGAACCTTATTTTAAGGTGTCAGGGTCGTGTGATTGTGACGGGAATTGGGAAATCAGGCCATATTGGACGGAAAATTGCTTCTACCCTTTCCAGCACTGGCACACCAGCCTTTTTTCTCCATCCTGCTGAAGCACAACATGGTGACCTTGGGATGATTTCTCTAGAAGATATCCTTATTATTATTTCAAACAGCGGGGAATCAGAAGAAATTATTAAAATTATGCCGTCAGTTAGGCGCATGGGACTTAAAATCATTGGTTTTATTGGAAACATAAATTCAACGCTGGCACAGCGCTGTGATTTACTCTTGGATGTAAGTGTGGAAAAAGAGGCGTGCCCCCTGAATCTTGCCCCTACATGCAGCAGTACAGCAACATTAGTAATGGGTGATGCACTGGCAATTGCCCTTTTAAAGCGACGGCAATTTAATAAACGAGATTTTGCAATCCGTCATCCTGGAGGAATGTTGGGCAAAAAGCTCCTCCTCACTGTCCGAGATTTGATGCATACAGATGATGAATTACCCGTTGTGCGGATTGATACGTCGGTCAAAAATCTCGTGATGGAAATGACGGCAAAAAATTTAGGAATTGTTGGTGTTTTGAATGATAAAAATGAGCTGATCGGTGTGGTAACCGATGGCGATTTACGACGTGCTGTTGAAAAATATGAAAATATATTTAGTCGTAGACCCGAAGATATCATGACACAAAATCCTAAAAAAGTTACACCGGGTCGACTTGCCGTTAGTGCTTTGCATCAAATGGAAAAATATAGCATTACCTCGGTCTTTGTGGTGCAAAACAATAACAGTCTTGAACCCATCGGACTGATTCATATTCATGATATTTTGAAATCAGGAATTGTGTAGTTAATGAAGAAGACTTCTTTTCGCATGCAGATAACAGGTGTCTTTATCCTAAGCCTGGGAGTACTCTTTTTTAATACAGCCTGTACCAAATTGGATGATAAACAAATGGATGAAAAATGGGAAGCACCAGATCAGGAAAGCTGGAATGCTATAATCACAATGACCCGAAACGATAGATTAAGTGCGGAGATCTATGCCGGACATATGAAACAATATGATGAGACTGGTGAGGTTTATATTGGTGATAGCATGCGTATTGATTTTTTTAACGATGAAGGAAACCATACCTCTTACCTTACAGCTGATAGTGGCATCATTAATGAGGTAAAACAAAATCTTATTGCTATTGGCAATGTCATTTTCAGGTCTGATACGGGATATGTTATGTATACCCAAAAATTAAAGTGGCTAAATGATAGCAATCTTGTCTATACTGATGGTGATATTCAACTCTTTTCTGAACAAGATACCCTTTATGGAACAGGTTTCACAAGTGATGTGCGTCTTGAAAACTGGACCATTGATAAACCCAAGGGAAGTACACGACGAGAATATAAAATAGGAAACGATAACGAAATACCATGAAAAAGCTTAGAACAGAAAATTTTGTAAAAATTTATGGGAAACGCCGAGTGGTGGATAATGTCTCTGTAAATGCCTCAAAAGGTGAAATTGTTGGACTCTTGGGGCCAAATGGTGCGGGTAAAACAACCACATTTTATATGATAACGGGCATGATTCGTCCCGATGCTGGGAATGCGTATTTAGATGATCTCGACATAACTCGATTCCCTATGTACAAACGGGCACGTCTAGGTATTGGTTATCTTTCACAAGAAGCCTCTGTTTTTAGGAAACTTTCTGTCGAAGATAACTTAAAATTAGTCTTGGAAATGAAAAAGCTATCACAACACGCCATTCGTGAAAGAATTGATTATTTACTGGATGAGTTTCATATTCAACATATTCGGAAAAATAAAGCTTATACTCTGAGTGGTGGTGAACGGCGACGTATAGAAATAGCTAGAGCCCTGGCAACGGATCCTGATTTTATTCTCCTGGATGAACCTTTTGCAGGGATTGATCCCATTGCTGTTGAAGATATTCAATCCATAATCCTCGATTTAAAGAATCGAAATATTGGTATTATTATAACCGATCACAATGTTCATGAAACACTTAGTATTACTGATAGATCCTATTTACTTTTTGAAGGGAAAATTTTGAAAGAAGGAACAGCAACATTTTTAGCCCAAGACCCTGAAGCAAAAAAATTGTATTTGGGAGAAAAATTCAGACTTGATCGTTAAGGATATTCGATACTTTTATGAAATTATATTTAAAGCAAGAACAGCTTCAAAAACTTACACCCCAGCAAATTCAATTATCTGCTTTGTTGCAATTGCCACTTCAAAATTTAGAACAGGCTATTGATAAGGAATTGGAAAAAAATCCAGCTCTAGAAATTGATGAAACAGCCACACTTCACAAACAAGAGCAAAAGAAAGATGAGGAAAACCAGGAAAAACAGGAAAGTTATGATGACTCTGACTATGACTGGGAGACATTTTTCAGCCGTTCAGTGCGAGGGGGACATACTTTTCGTGAAGGCGAAGAGGGGACTGAGCTGCCACAACCTGATAAACCAGATTTTTTTGAAAAAATTTTGCAGCAAATTCGAACGAGTGGAATGAGTGAAGGAGACATAGTAATTGCTGAACAAATTATTTGGAATACTGATTCAGATGGATATCTTAAAATCCCCCTTGAAAATATTGCATACAGAATGAATGTGGATCCTGAAAAAGTTGAAGGCGTTCTCCATTTGGTTCAGCAAATGGATCCTCCTGGCATTGGCTCACGTGATTTGCGAGAATGCCTTTTATGTCAGCTTAAAGAAATGGATGTTCCATCTTATGTTGTAAAAATCATCCATGACCATTTTGATGATTTTGCGAATCATCGATTTGAAAATATCATACGTGATTTAGGAATTACGCGAGAAGAGTTGGAGCATGCACGAAAAATTATTGGGCGATTGAATCCCAAACCAGCTTTGGATGAAACAACCTTCTCTAATGAAGTCGTTGTACCCGATTTGATCGTGATTGAAGAGAATGGCGAGTTTCACGTAGTTGTGAATGATAGTTCCATCCCTGAATTAAAGATTTCATCCACCTATCTGGAGATGCTTCAAAAAGGGAAAGAACTGGATAAAAAAACACGGGTTTATCTCAAAAGGAAAGTTGATTCAGCGCGTTGGTTTATTCAATCCATTTATCAACGAAGAGAGACAATGGTCCGTGTGATGAAAGCAATAATTGAAAAACAACGTTCTTTTTTTGAAGGGAATCTTGAAGACTTGAAACCTTTGAGATTAAAAGATATTGCTGAGGAAGTTGGCATGGATATTTCCACAATTTCACGAGTGACAAATGGAAAATATGTCCAAACACCTGTTGGGGTTTTTGAACTAAAATACTTTTTTTCTGAGGGAATAAAGGATACAGAGGGGGATGAAGTCTCGACACGACGCATAAAGCAAGTGTTAAAAGAGATTGTTGATCAGGAAGACAAGCTGCATCCGTTTAGTGATGAAAAATTGGTTGAAGCCCTTAAAGCGAGAGGATATTCTATTGCTCGAAGAACAGTGGCAAAGTATCGTGAGCAGCTAGGGATTCCCGTGGCACGGTTACGGCGAGAAATTTAGACAAACAGAAAAGGTAACAACAAAACATTCGCACAAAAAAGGATAGAATGATGGAAAACATACATGGAACAACAGTTTTAGGGATTCGGAGGAATGGGAAAGTTGCCATTGCAGGAGATGGACAGGTAACAATGGGAGAAACAGTAATGAAAGCAGGAGCAGTAAAAGTCCGTACGCTTTATCAAGATAAGATCTTGGCAGGTTTTGCCGGTGCAACGGCTGATGCTTTTACACTCTTTGAAAAATTTGAAGAAAAATTGCAGGTTTATAAAGGAAATATTACCCGTGCATCTGTCGAACTGGCAAAAGATTGGCGGAGTGACAAATATTTAAGGCGCTTGGAAGCGTTATTAATTGTCATGAATAAAGAGACGGGGTATATATTAAGTGGAACAGGCGATGTAGTAGATGCGGACGATGGTATTTATGCCATTGGATCAGGAGGCCCCTATGCTCTGGCAGCTGCCCGTGCTCTTGTTGCCTATACAACACTGTCTGCTCGGGAAATTGCGGAAATATCCTTGAAAATTGCCTCATCCATTTGCATCTATACAAATGAAAATATTACAGTGATGGAGTTATAAAGATGCCTTTAAAACCAAAAGAAATTGTCGAAGCTCTCGATTTATTCATCGTTGGCCAGGAAAAAGCCAAACGAGCTGTTGCAATTGCACTGCGGAACCGTTGGCGTCGCCAACAGGTTCCTGAATCGTTGAGAGAGGAAATTTTTCCCAATAATATTATTATGATTGGTCCAACAGGAGTTGGCAAAACAGAGATTGCCCGCCGCTTGGCTCATCTTGCAAATGCACCTTTTTTAAAAGTTGAAGCGACGAAATTTACAGAAATTGGCTACGTAGGACGGGATGTGGAATCCATGATCCGCGATCTTGTGGCAATTGCCTATCATATGGTTGAAGAAGAACATGAATACCTTGTGTGGGAAATGGCTGAAAAAATTGCCGAAGAACGAGTTTTAGATATTCTGTTTCCTGTGAAAGAAAAAGATACTAACGATGACATCGAAAGAGATCGGATGAATAAAACCCGGGAAAAGCTGAAAGAAATGTATAAAAATGGCCAATTTGATGACCGCTATATTGAAATTGATGTCCCTGATATGTCAGGTGTTGGCGGAATTTCGATTATGGGTCCTATGGGCGATGGTGGTGGATTGGATGAAGCATCAGACTTTCTGAACAACGCGATGAGTAATCTCTTTGGAAAAAAGAGAAAGAAAAAGAAAGTTAAGGTGATAGAAGCCAAAGAAATCATAACTGCTCAGGAAGCAGAAAAACTTGTGGATAAATCGAAAGTCCAGCAAGAAGCCCTATCACGCGTTGAAAATGATGGGATTATCTTCTTGGATGAAATTGATAAAATTACAACAAGTTCGAATTCTAGCCACAGTGTGGATGTTAGCCGGCAAGGTGTTCAACGTGATCTTTTACCTATTGTTGAAGGCTCTACGGTCAATACTCGCTATGGTGTTGTAAAAACCGATCATATCCTTTTTATTGCTGCCGGATCTTTTCATACAAGCAAACCCTCTGATTTAATTCCAGAACTTCAAGGACGTTTCCCCATTCGGGTGGAACTGGATAGCCTAACAACTGAAGATTTTGTCAAAATTTTAATCCACCCTCAAAATGCCTTAATTAAACAATATCAAGCCCTCCTACAAGCAGAAGGGATTGAATTGATCGTAAAGGAAGATGCCATTCGAGTAATTGCTGAAAAAGCTACAGAGGTTAACGAAAAGACAGAAAATATTGGTGCTCGTCGGTTGCATACTATTTTGACACACATTTTAGACGATGTGATGTTTAATGCGCCAGATACGTCGAAAAAGGTTGTTCTTGATGCGAAAATGGTCCACGATAATCTTGATGATATTGTGACGGATGTGGATATGAGTCGATATATCTTGTAAATTTTAAAATTGAAAATTCTTGACTCTGAATTCTAAATTTTGAATCTAACATAAAGAAGGAGGTTATATGCCATTCAATTTAAGGGGACGTCATTTGCTCACATTAAAGGATTACTCCCCTGAAGAAATTCTTTTTCTTTTAAAACTTGCTGAAAAGTTAAAAGCCGACAAACTGGCTGGTATTTTTTCTGAAAATTTAAAGCATAAAAATATTGCCTTAATATTTGAAAAGGCATCCACCCGAACACGGTGTGCATTTGTTGTTGCAGCGGTTGATGAAGGGGCACATGCAGAATTTTTAGGAAAAAATGATATTCAGTTAGGGAAAAAGGAATCGGTGGCAGATACAGCTCGAGTGCTTGGCAGGATGTTTGATGGCATTCTGTTCCGAGGATTTTCCCATTCTACCGTTGAAACGCTAGCAGAATTTGCTGGGGTACCCGTCTGGAATGGGCTAACCGATACCTATCATCCAACACAAGTATTAGCGGATCTCTTAACAATTCGTGAACAATTTAGGATGTTAAAAGGAATTCGTCTGGCGTATGTTGGAGATGGTCGAAATAATATGGCAAATTCCCTCCTTATTGGTGCATCAAAAATTGGGATGGATTTTCGGATTGGCACACCAAAATCTCTCTATCCTAAAAAAGAACTTGTGGATGAAATGAAGTTGATTGCTGAAGAAACCGGTGGAAAAATCCTTATTACTGAAGATCCCTACCAAGCTGTAGCTGGTGCAGATGTGATCTATACCGATGTATGGGTCTCTATGGGCGAAGAATCTACCTTTGAAGAACGGATAAAATGCCTGAAACCTTATCAGGTTAATAAAAAGCTTTTTGAGAGCACAAAAAATCCAAAGACAATTTTTCTGCACTGCTTACCTGCTTTTCATGACCGCAAAACCGCTGTGGGCGAAGAAATATTCCAAACATATGGCCTAGAAGCCATGGAAGTTACAGATGATGTTATTCTGTCTTCGGCTAGTAAGGTTTGGGATGAAGCAGAAAATCGAGTTCATACGATAAAAGCTGTCATGGTTGCAACATTAGGAAAGTAGGTCAAAGCTGTCTCTTCTCAAAGTAAAAGCAAAAATATCCCCCGCTCATCTCTTGAATGGGAAAGAAGTAAATCTTCCTCTTCCCTTTGTTTTTCTTTCGGATGTCCATTTCTCCAGACATCTTACCCACTATGAATTGGAAAAACGAGAAAAGGTGTTTCGTGTTTTTGATGAAGTAAAAAAATCAAAAGGAACTCTTTTTCTTTTAGGGGATTTTTTTGATTTTTGGTGGGATAAGGGGACCTATATTCCTCCTACCTTCCAGGAGATATACGATAAATTAAAGGAATTAAGAGACGCAGGTGTTCAAATTCACTTTATCGGCGGCAATCATGATTTCTGGGTCTATACTTTCTTTTGTCCCTCCCTTGGTATCGTGTTTTATGATAACCACATGGATTTTATTCAAGAAGGAAAGCGTTTCTATTTAGCCCACGGAGATGGCTTATTAAAAGAAGATATCGGCTATCGTTGGCTAAAACGAATTCTCCGCTTTCCATTAGCCATTTGGACCTTTAATCAACTTCCTATTGAAAAAATTTATGAAAAAGCAGAAAAAATGTTACATAACAGTCAAGAATACACATCCTCAAAATGGCCTGATTTAAAAGTCTTAGCTGATGAAATGATAGACTATCTTCAGGATAAAAATCGGCAAGGGTATGATATTGCTATCATGGGACATATCCATTATCCAAAAAGAATAAGTAACGGGAAAAAGGAAGCACTGATTCTTGGTGACTGGATATATCATAATACTTATGCCCTTTGGGATGGAAAAACTTTCTATCACCTGGAAAGAAAAAAGGAAGAGTCACAACCCGCCAATTTTTTATGGGAAATTCCTATCGAATCGTGATTCTATTTTCAATGTTAGAATCAATTATTTTTTGATCTTTTACGGCTTTTATGAATAAATCCCGGTCGATAATGCCTGTATCATGGATTTGACGGGGGGATAAACCAAGATATTTTTCGATCTGTTCACCCACATAATTATTTGTTGCTAGTGTATATTTTTTCCAAGGAATGACTCGTTTGCCATTAACACGGACTTTTTTTGCTTTGTTTGCGGCAGTATCAGCGATAAAGGATACTCCGGAAAATTGGAGAGAAATACCTTGTTTTACCTGGACATCCAACATGTTGCAGATCTCTTTTCCTGTGACGGTAAACGTAACAATGTTGTTACCAAAAGGAGTGATTTCCCAAATATCGCGGATACGGATGGGTCCCTTGGATAAGCCCTTTCGAATGCCACCATTATTTTGGATCCCAATATCGGCGCCAGTATAGGTTCTGATAGCATCCGTAAGCCAATTACCAAGATTTGATTCCACACCTTCACGCGTCCAGTCTGATTTCAGTTCACCTATTACTTGATTTAACGTATCACCCGCTTGGGTTTCATATTTTTCTACTAACGCTAAAACTTTAGTATTGGGTGAAATATTGTCTGGACGTATTTCCAGAAGATTAAAATCAAAGGTTTGTATTGTTTTCCCATCAGTTTGAAGGTGGATTTCTCCAAGATATCGTCCTTGGCTGGATGCTTGAACAATATAAGTGTTTCCTTCAATGCGCGGTTTGTTCATGTAGGTATGAGAATGCCCTCCAATAATTAAATCAATAGCAGGGACATTTTGTGCCAGTTTAATATCTTCTTCGATTCCCAGATGCGTAACCGCAATAATGAAGTCGATTCCTTCCTGTGTTAATGAATCGGTAAGATATTTTGCCGTTTCTGTTACATTTTCTACGTAAAGATCCTCTAAATTGGTAGGAAGACACAAGGTATAGAGATCGTCAGTTGTGAGCCCAATAATCGCTACGTCAAAAGGAAAATTTTCAGGTACCCACATAGATTTAAAGAGGCGTTGACCCTCTTGAGATTGGCGCAAATTAGCAGCATACATCTTAAATTCTGCTGAATCTTTCAAAGCAAGAAGCCGGGATAATCCATAATCAAATTCATGATTCCCAACGGTAAAAAAATCTGGTTTTATAACATTAAGAATGGCAATTTGGGACATTCCACGGGTAATCCCACTAATAGGTGTTCCTTGAAAATCGTCTCCTGCATGAAGGGTAACAGCATTTGGATATATATCGCGTAAGGAATCAATAACCGCCGCCAAATAAGCATAACCACCTACTTCATGGTTATCTGGATTATAATGTGTAGGCCTCCAGGGAATATTTTGACTATGAAAATCGTTCCAGTGTAAAATAGTTACTTCATGTAAAATTTCGGAACACAATAAACTTCCCGTCGTTATCAATGTCATGAAACAGAGTAGAAAAAGACGATTTTTCATAAAACCTCCCATAAGTAAAAAGAATTTAAATGTGTTTGTTTATAATCGGTAGAAAAAATTTTGACAAATGGGAAGACTTTTCTAACTTACCAACCGGTTAGTAAGGAAAGGGGTTATGAAAGAAAAAATACGGGAAGTAGCTGCCCATCTTTTTGCAACCCAGGGATACAAGGCGACAAGTATGCAACAAATTGCAGATGCCTGTGGCGTAACGAAAGCAGCTTTGTATTATCATTATACGGGTAAAGATGAACTTTTTCTTGATATTATTTCTGAAACATGTTCGGAACTTATTACTTTGCATCGTAGATACGCAGAAAGCAAGTTACCTGTATGGGAGGTCCTCGATGAATGGGTTGGTAAGATGATTAATTTTTTTGAGATGAAAAAAGACCAATGGATTATTATTCATAAATTTCTTGGCGAAAGCGTAAAAAATAAAATATTTAATATATTTCGTCAGTTTTGGAAAGAAAGTTTTAAAAGTATGAATACTGTATTAAGTCGGGGGATGCAAGAAGGTGACATTCGGACAGATATAGATGTCCGCCTTCTTACAGCGTCTATTTTTGGGATTATGCAAGGTCAATTTACTACCAATGTTTGGGAAGATATAAAAATAAATGATGTCCATTTAAAAATGAATGTCCAGAAAGTTTTAAAAGGAGGTATAGCGTCGGATGCAGTTAAAAAGGATTTTTAAATTATCTGCCGTCCTTTTATGTGTGTTGTTTTTTTCGGAAGTCCAGGCGGTGGAACTTACACTTGAAGATGCAGAGAAACTTGCCCTTGAGAGAAACATTCAGCTACAAGTCGCTGAAGAATCGTTAAATCAAGCAAATGCTGCATTTAGAGAAGCTTTGGCGAGTGCCTTACCAAGTATCAGTGCGTATGGTCAGTTCACAAATAACATTGAACTCCCAGTAATGGTGTTTGATGTTGGATATGGTCCACAAACGTTTAAAATAGGATCAACCTATAATTCCACAGGAGGCATTTCTCTTTCCCAGCCTCTTTTTACCAGCGGTGCTATCTATTCTGTTATTCGTATGGCTTTGACAGGGAAAAATCTTGCAGAATTACAGGCAAGGGAAGAAAGAAATAGTGTAATTGTAACGGTACATACTCTTTATTATCAGCTTCTTTTAATGGAGTCACTCATTCAAGCAACTCAGGAATCTGAAGTGTCGGCTAAGGCAAATCTTGAAGTTGCTCAAATGAAATATGACGCAGGAAAAGCAACCACTTTTGATGTGATTCAGGCGGAGTATAAATATCAGGAAATTCGGCCAAGCTTAATATCTCTGAAAAATCAGCAAAAAGTGTTGGAAAATAATTTTAAAATGTTTTTAAATCTCGATCAGGAAGAAGAAATTATTCTTGTTAGCGATCTTACCATGCTTGATAATCCTTTTGTTACCTATACTATTGAGGATATTAAACAAGAGGCTTTAGAAAAAAGAAATGAATTAAAATTACTGGAAGAACAGCGAATAATTTTAAAAGCACAGCGAACGCTGGCAGTTAGCGGTGGACTTCCAAAGGTTTCTTTATCGGCTGATCTCCGGCATCAAGCTCAAGCAAACGACATAGATAATCTAGAATATTATCGGAGTAAAAATGTGGGTATTGGCGTATCAATTCCCCTTTTCAGTGGTGGAAAAAACGTAGCATCTGTTCAGAAGGCAACGATTGAACTCAAGAAAAATGAACTCCAACTAGAGCAGACAATTAATTACATATTATCTGATGTAGAGACAGCTTTTTTAAAAGTCCAGGAGGCTCAGGAAAAAGTTGAAACGAATGCTGTGTTAGTCAAACAGGCAGAAGAAGCACTTCGCATGGCAAAAATTCTGTATGAAAGTGGGGGGGCAACGCAAGTGGAATTGCAAAATGCAGAAAGTGCTGTGCTGGGAGCTAAAAGTGCGTATGCCGGTTCAGTGTTTGAATACAACACAGCAATTGTTAATCTAAAAAAATCAATCAATCAATTATAGGTGGAAAAATGAAAAAACGTTGGATCATTCTTGGAATTATTCTTATTGCTATCATTGTAGTTTTGGTCTTACGAAAACCCAGAGCGGATAGTTCTTTGGAGTATACCCAAATAGCGGCATCAGTGGAAAAAGTCGTTGAAAAATATCAAGGGGAAAAAGATCCACAATCTGCTCGACGGATGATTGCTGAAGTTCAAGCAGTGATTGATAATGCAAAACGGGATGAAAATACACGCGAAAAACTTGTCATTGTTCCTATCCAAGCTGATCGTGTAATCACAGGACAAATTCAACAAAAACTTACATATTTAGGGAATATTGCAGCAACAAGTTCAGCCCGAGTTTTTGCAAAAGTACCTGATCGACTCGTAAAATTTCCTGTTGAAAATGGAGACTATGTAAAAAAGGGTACGCTTTTGGCTCAGGTAGAAAACACAAAATTACAACAAGCTGTTAAACAAGCCGAAGCAGCCTATGCAAGTGTACAAAGTCAGGTAAAAAATTTGGAGCAGGAATTTCAGCGCATAAAAAGACTTTTTGACCAAAATGCAGTTAGCGAAAGTCAATATCAACAGATGGAAACGCAATTAAATGTTGCAAAAAATGGTCTTAAACAAGCAGAAGCAGCGTATAATTTGGCAAAAGAACAGCTTGCTGATACGTATATTACAGCACCTATTGATGGTTATGTCTCAGGAAAATCATTGAGTGTGGGAGACATGGCAGTCGGGCAGATGCCTCTTGTTACCCTTACAGCGCATGATGTGCTAAAAATCAATGTAGATGTCATAGAAAAAGAGTTACAACTTATCAAAAAAGGTCAAAAGGCTAATATTTATATTGATGCCTTTCCAGGAAGAGTTTTCAAAGGACATATTGCCAATATTTCTCCAGTAATAAATCAAATGTCACGGACGGGACAAGTTGAAATTCTCTTGGAAAATCCAGACAATCTGGTGCAACCAGGAATGTTTGCACGCATTGATATTGTTATTGAATCCAAAGAGAATGCCTTGTTAGTAAATCGTAATAATGTTGATGTTAAAACAATCCGAAAAACAAATGGAAATTCAATCAGAAATTTGGAACTTCAGGAAATTTATACTGTCTATATTGTTAAAAATGATCTTGCCCTTAGACGGACAATTGATGTTGGCATCCAATCAGGAATGATGATGGAAGTTTTAAGTGGATTAGAGCCCAATGATCTTATTGTGTCGGCGGGTAGAGCAAATGTCCAAGATTCTACCATGGTGGATGTTATTAAAATAAACGAGTAATGTTAGGATTAACTTATGAATTTATCAGAACTTAGTATACGTCGTGGCATCACTTTCTTTATGTTGTATATTCTAATTGTTGGAGCAGGACTGTTTGGCTTAAGCCAGCTTAAAATTGATCTTTTTCCTGAAATAGAGCTCCCCTTTGTGGCTGTTTTTACAACATATCCAGGTGTTGGCCCTGAAGATATTGAAAATATTATTAATCGTCCCCTCGAAGAAGCACTTATTTCTGTGGATGGCGTTGAACAAGTGAGTTCTTTTGCACGGACTGGTGCGTCCATTATCTTTGTAGAATTCACATGGGGAAAAGATATTGATGTGGGTGAAAATGACATTCGAAAAAATTTGGATTTGGTAGAAGGATTTTTACCTCAGGATGCAAGCACACCCATTACCCTTTCTTATGACCCATCTCTTCAGCCAATGATAATTTTGAATGTTAATTCCGAAGAGTTAGGAGATGTGGAATTAAAGCGAGTTCTTGAAGAACAGGCACAACCTCGGTTGGAACGGCTTGAAGGGATCGCATCGGTGAATGTCGCAGGGGGAGCAGAACGAGAAATACAAATTTTTTTGGATCCCTACCGACTTGCTGCCAATAATTTATCGATCGATCAACTGAAACAAGCTATTCAATTAGCAAACCTAGATATTCCCGGCGGTTTACTCGAAGAAGGTCGGAGAGAATTCTCTGTTGTCACCGAAACACGGTTTACAACGGTTGAAGATATTCGTAATGTTGTCGTTGGTTTTTCACCCCACGGAGATCCTATCTATCTAAAAAATGTCGCCAATGTTGTGGATGGTTTTAAAGAACAAACACAGATTGTAAGAAACAATCAGAAAAGCAGTGTTGCAATTATTATTTCGAAACAGTCGGATGCCAACACAGTCAATGCGTGCAACAGTGTTATTGATTATCTTCCCACACTTGAAAAACAAATTGGACAAGGTGTCACGTTTGATGTTATTTTTAATGAGGCAGAGTTTATCCAGGAATCCATCCGGAATTTA
>JAQUPD010000015.1 GCA_028716785.1 Fidelibacterota bacterium | reverse complement strand
CTATGCTTATTAAAATTTCAACACAATTATATTGCATTGCTCTGTCGTTTTAAAATCCTTTGTTTTCTTTTAAAAATTCTATACCTTAAAATAATATTGTAATTTTTATAAGACATGCTTATTAAGAAGTGTAAAAAGGAAGGATAATAATCTTAAAAGAAAGTATCCTTACCAATGATAAAGAACGATTTGACAATGAAAAAGGAGTGTGTAATGTTTCAATACCTACAAAAAATAATGAGTAGTTCACTTTGTCTCTTCGTCCTTGTATCTATTGCTTTGGCTGAAGAATCCTCATGGCTTTTTTATCAATCCAATAAACAGGTTTTGGCCTTAGAAAGAGAAAATGAATATATGTGGATAGGGACAAGCGGGGGTATTCTTCGTATACATACACCCACAAATTTTGTTGACTATTATTACAATTTGTTTAGTGACCCAGAAAAATCGTTTATTTATAGCATCGCTATAGATTGTACTGGCACAAAATGGTTTGGAACTTCTAATGGTATTATTTCTTTTGATGGAAGCGAATGGACAACATTTGATACGACAAATTCTGATTTACCTAACCAGGTGGGAAAATCACTTGCTATAGATCAACAAAACCGCCTTTGGATTGGTACTTCTGGCGTAATAGATCCCATTCGGGTTATTTATGGAAAAGGTGTGGCATGTTTTGATGGAGATACTTGGAGTGTTTATGATACTTCAAATTCAGACATTCCTGCCAATAGAATAGAAACAGTATGCGTTGATAAACGAAACAAAATATGGGTTGGGACATATGGAGGCGGACTCGCCGCTTTTGATGGTGAAACATGGGAAATTTATAATGTGACAAATTCGGGACTTCCAACTAATTGCATTCTATCCTTGGCTGTGTCTCTCGATAGTTCTTTGTGGATTGGTAGTATGGAAGGATTAACCCGCTATAATGGAGAAACTTGGACAACCTACAATTCGACAAATTCAATTTTGCCATATAATTATATTTTTGGACTTTATATTGATGAAAATGGCGTATTATGGGCAGGATGTTGCTCCTATGTGAAGGGAGCACTTGTCCGCATAGAAGAGAACGAATGGACACTTTTTGATGAGTACAATTCTAATCTTAAGACAAATGTTGTATGGACTATTTGCAAAGATTTAGCAGGAAAAGTATGGGTTGGGACAAATACTGGATTATTTACTATCCTAAATTCTGAATGTACTTTTTATGATATTGGATTAGGAACAAATAAATTAAAAGATGTTAAGGTTGATGAATTTGGAAAAATTTGGGTTGGTGGTGAAGACTTATATGCTTTTGATTATGTGAAATGGGATCATTATAATTCATCAAATTCTCCTTTGCCTAATTCAGTGATAGAAACACTTTATATCGATTCCCAAAATCGTCTTTGGGCAGGAACACAAGAGGGAATTGCCATTTATGATAAAGGAGAATGGCAAATTTTCAACAATGAGAATTCTGGCTTACCAGGAAATCTTATTAATTGTATAAAAAGTGATGTACATAACACTGTATGGATAGGAACAAGTGGAAGTGGGTTAGCTTCTTTTGATGAAATAACGTGGGATGTATATAAACGAACAGATGGTCTCCCTTCAAATATCGTGAATGATATTATGTTTGATAAAAATCACCATGTATGGATTGCTACATCAAATGGGTTGGGGTTTTTTGATGGATCAAGCTGGATAAAGTATAATACAAGCAATACAGAGTTACCCTCAAATAATTTAAACGTATTAGCTTATGATGATCGTACGTTAGAGGATATAGTATGGATCGGAACAAATGATGCCGGCATTGTCTGTTATGCTAATAATAGGTGGACATCAATAAATACTTCTAATTCTGAGTTACCAAGTGATCAGATAACATCTTTAACAGTTGATAAGCAAGGGATCGTATGGATTGGAACACCCCTAGGCTTAGCAAGCTATGATGGAACATCAATAGCTGTCTACCCTGAATTAAGGAATAAATCAATTGAATCTATTTTTGTCGATGGAAATAATACAAAATGGGTTACGATTTGGGATGAGGGTCTTGCTGTCTATAATGAGAATGGCTTGGTAAATATTATTGAAGAATCAACCATCTCTTTTCCTGTCATTATGGAACTTTTACCCTGCTATCCTAATCCCTTTAACCCCACAACCACGCTATACTATATCCTTTCTGAACCCAATTATGTAAATCTTTCCATTTATGATATCACCGGCAAACAAATAGAACAACTTGTGAATCATTTTACTGCTGCAGGGTATTATACACTCCTTTGGGATGCTTCTCAATTCAGCTCGGGTATCTATTTTGCGCGACTCCAGGTTGGGAATACGATAAAAACACAAAAAATGCTTTTGATAAAATGATCTTAGTGCTATTTGAGAATAGCAAAGTATTTAAATATATATGTTCATAATCAAAATTATTCTCTAAATATATTTGTTAGTAATAAATTAATACATGAATTATAATATAAACGTGTGTTTTTTTGTGATGAAGATGTATTTTATCCACTCATGTGCCGCTAAAATAACACTTATTCCAATATATGAAAACCAACGATAATCCATCAATCTAGACAGCCAGTCATTAAATGATCAATAGGTGCTTGTGTAAACTTGAAGATTCTATAGATTGAAATAATTATATTCTATATCAAAATCAAAACTAGCTTTGTAAGAGGGGTATTTTTATAGACTTAATATATTTTGTGAAATAAATCACAAAACCTATAAATAGTGAATCCTTGAGAAATAAATAAAAGTGTTGATAAAATATTTCTTGACTATGTGCATAGAAAGTCTACTATAATATTATAAAAATTAGCTTAAGCTTAACAATTGATTAATTCTTCCGTGTTTTCTACATCATAGTATTGTATATTCAAAAAAATTGAGGTGGCTCTATGAGTCGTTCCCATAAAGAAAATATTAAGTGTCCAAACTGTGATAATGCACAGATGATTGAAATTTGGGATAGTGTGAATGCGTCTGCTGATCCAAATCTAAAAGAACAATTAATCCAGGGAGAACTCACAACAACTGTGTGTACGAAGTGTAAAAAGACCTTTTTTGTGAAATACGATATGATCTATCACGACCCAGACGAAAAGGTGATGCTTTTACTCCGATATCCTGATGAAAATGGCAATGTTTCAGAATTTGATAAAGATTCCCTGGAACTGATTAAGGCTATGGCTGATGACTATATTCTTCGGTCTGTTTATTCTTTTCCAGATTTACTTGAAAAAATCCGCATCTTTGATGATGATTTCGATGATGTCTCCATCGAAATTCTAAAGTATATGTCCCGACTTACAAATAACCTTGAACCCGATGAAATGATTCTCTATGAAGGAATTAATGTCGACGATCAAGGCGAAGAACATCTTATTTTAATCCGTCCCGTTGGTTCTGAATTTTTAGCTTATCACTACCCTGTCTATGAGTTGGATATTCTGGATGAACCTCGCCAGCATATCGATATCAATAAGCTAAAAGAAAAAGATAATGTGTGGATTCGCGTGGATCAAGAAACAATCACTGATCAATTAACGGCACATAACGATTGATTAGCTGCTTCCTTTAAATAGCTTCCATTTTTAAAACATGATAAGCTGGCTCTTCATAAGGATGAGATTTTTTTAAGGCATCAATGACGGCGTTTAAATATTCTTTTTCACACACCAGTTCTACTTTATACTCTACAACTTTTTCAATTGCCATCTGTGTTCCCCTTTCAGGATGACTCCCTGGCAATGGCCTGAATTGTCCAGTCCCCTTTGTTACCCACGCACAAGAATCATATAAACCTATGCGACCCGCTCCAGCCTTAAACATGGCTTTTTTTACTGTCTCAATATGTGATTCAGGGACATATACACCAATGAAATACATGATTACTCCTTCTCTTTTCATGTTTTCTGTTTAACATGTCTACAGGTTCTACCATCTATTCTCTTATCCCATTTTTACGTTTTGATAGGCTTACCTAGAATCTGTTCTTAGCCCTTTCTTCTATCCCTTTGAAATCCTCTTAAATTTTGAAAAATTCAAAGCGATTTTTAAGTAGAATGAGTATTCAAAGAATCCCCCAATTCTCAATTTTCAATTAACACAAGGCATACGTAAATTATAACTTATGATTGATAAAGAAAAGCTCACCCCCCTTATGCGCCAATATAAGGCAATAAAAGCAAAACACCCGGATAAAATTGTTTTGTTTCGGATGGGGGATTTTTATGAAACATTTGAAAATGATGCGAAAATTGCAAGTCGTGTACTTGGAATAACATTAACAAAACGCAGCAATGGCAAAGCAGCAGATACACCCCTGGCAGGATTTCCCCACCATGCTCTAGATGCCTATCTTCATAAACTGCTCAAAGCAGGTCTTAAAGTGGCAATCTGTGAACAACTTGAAGACCCAAAATTTGCAAAGGGATTGGTAAAACGAGATATTACAGAAATTGTTACCCCAGGCATAGCTGTAAATGATAAATTTCTGAACAGTGGCGAAAATAATTTTCTTGGATCTCTATGGCTTTCAAAAGATCAAGCAGTCCTAACCATGACGGATATCTCTACCGGCGAATTTTTCTTTTTGAAAGAGTCTAAAAGAAAAATTCAGGAGTATTTTAATTCTTCTCCTCCCTCCGAACTCCTTTATAGCGATGCTCAACAAGATGCTGTGAGTACCTTTGTTCCACATTATAAAGGATTAAAAACTTCGTTGCCCGATTGGATTTTTGATCCTATCTATGGTAGGGAACAAATCCATGGACATTTTAGAACACTCTCCTTGAAAGGACTAAGTTTAGAAGAAGGAAGTGATGAAATCCGCCCCATCGGCGCTGTACTTCATTATATAAAAGAAAATTTTAAACGCCAATTAGCGCATATTACCTCTCTCCGAAGGCTTCATTTTAGTGATTTTATGGGATTGGACCAATATACCATACGGAATTTAGAGCTCTTTCAACGACTTTCAGGTGAAACTGGTGAGGGGACATTCCTTCATATTTTGGATCATACAAAAACAGCCATGGGGGCAAGACTCTTAAGAAATTGGATCCTTCAACCCCTCCAAGATATTAACGCTATTGATCGTCGCCTGAATTATGTCTCTCACTTCCTCGATGAACCTAAACTTCTTGAGAATGTCCAGAAAATTCTCCAGGAAATTCCTGATTTGGAGCGCCTTACCGCGCGTCTTAGCTCAGGAAAAATAAATCCCCGCGAGATTGTTCAACTGGGGGAGGGGATTAAACAATGCCTTTCCCTGGGTGAAATTCTAAAGGAATTTTTAGATTTTTCTCTATGTGATCCCCATACGTTGCATCAAATTACAGAAAAGATTGATCAAGCTTTTGAGGATAATCCGCCAATTCAGCTTTCAGATGGACATGTTTTTCGGGATTCCTGGCATGAGGAACTAAAAGAATTGCGAAAAATTGCCTACCATGGAAGAGATTTTTTAATCTCTCTCCAAAGTGCTGAACGAGAACGGTTAGGAATTCCCAGCTTGAAAGTAAGCTATAATCGAGTTTTTGGTTATTATATCGAAGTGACAAAACCCCATGCAGAGAAAATTCCCCCCGAATATATCCGAAAACAAACACTTGTAAATTCTGAACGTTATATTACTCCCAAATTAAAAGATTACGAGGAAAAAATCCTGACAGCAGAAGAAAAGCTTCTTGAACTTGAAACGTCCCTGTTTAAACAATTTATTGAAGGACTTCTTCCTTCGATTGGAAATATTCAAAATAATGCGCGACTGATAGCTGAAGTGGATACCTTAGCATGTTTTGCAGTATTGGCTTCCCAAAATCAATGGGTACGTCCAGAGGTAACTGAAGATACTGCTCTGGATATTAAAGGGGGAATTCATCCCGTGGTTCAAGCCCTTTTGCCTCCAGGTGAATCGTTTATCCCCAATGATGTTTATGTGGATACGGAAAAAGAACAAATTTTAATTATTACTGGTCCCAATATGGCTGGGAAATCAACCTATCTCCGTCAAATAGGGCTGATTGTGCTTATGGCTCATATGGGATGCTTTGTCCCTGCCGTAAGTGCCCATATTGGCCGAGTAGATAAGATTTTTACCCGTGTGGGTGCTAGCGATAACCTAGCCTTTGGAGAGAGTACTTTCCTTACGGAAATGATCGAGACCGCCAATATTCTAAATACAGCTACGAAACGAAGCTTAATTTTGCTGGATGAAATTGGTCGTGGAACAAGCACGTATGATGGACTTTCCATTGCTTGGGCGGTGGTTGAATATCTCCATAATTCTCCTGAAATTGCAGCCCGGACCCTCTTTGCCACCCATTATCACGAGTTAACTGAATTAGAAAAATTCTTGGAACGTTTGAAAAATTATAATGTTGCCGTCCGTGAATATGGTGATCAGGTGGTTTTTTTACGGAAAATTGTTCCTGGAGGTTCGGATAAATCATATGGCATTCATGTTGCTCAAATGGCTGGGATTCCACTGGAAGTCGTAAATCGGGCGAAAGAGATCCTTCATAATATCTCTGGAAATGATCACATTCTGCCCAATGGAGAAAAAATGCTAATACCTTCTATAAGAGGTGTGGAAAAAGCTGTTCAATTAAATATTTTTGAACCCGAGGAACATGAAATCATTAAAGAAGTTAAAACCATCAAAATTGAAGAAATGACACCCCTTGAAGCCTTACAAAAACTCAATGAACTCAAGAAAAAACTCTAAATATTTTTTAAGTCTTGTAGGGTTACTGCTTGCTTTGTGTCCCCTTTTTGCAGACTCTGCGTTCCGATCTTACGGAAATGAACACTTAGAACTCACTGGCGGACCAGGAGGAAGTGTTTTTGGACAATTGTGGGGACTCTATCATGCGGGGAGTGATAATGTACGGTACAATTCTATGGCACTGGAATCGGATAAGGAACACCTTCTGTTTCTTTTTCATTCATTACTGTATGATCAACTGGTAACGGCTACCACAGGTGCGTATGCCTTTCCCCTTTTTAAGGATAAATTGGCAAGTGTAATGCTTTCCCGCGTTACTGTGGATCATATTCCCGACACTCGATCAGCCCTTTTGGATTGGGGAAAAGATGGAATTCCCGGAACACATGATGAGGGAGAGGGAAATAATCAACTCGATGCCGGTGAATGGCTGGATTATGATCAAGTCTCTTATCATTCCTCAGGCATTACAACGATTTCCATGGGAACTCCCCTTGGGAATTTTTCAGATTTTCAAACAGCAATTACCATTAATGCAATAATGATGAAGTTGATTGCTGAAAATGGGTTTGGCTTAACCTTTGATTTTCATTTCTATAAAAAAGGTGAACGATTCCACAGTCTATATGCCTTAAAACAACTTCCTCTCGGCGTAACAGCCTATACCGATGGATCTGTTGAGCTCTATTCACCCTATATTGAAAGCGCATGGACTATGCCCCTTTCTTTTGGGCCTTTTCTCTTAAATCCTGGACTCACTATGCGATATTTACCTGGTTATGAACGCCATGAAGGTGTTAATATTGGGTCTTTCGGAAATCTTATGGTTCGCCCTGGTGTGATGATGGATTTTAAATCTCTTATTTCACTTGGAACATCCTATGACTCTCGTCAGCGTTTTTCACTTTTTACGGCCGTTTCTCTCAATTTTCTTACCGTGGAATATGCGTTTCGCATGAATAGTCACACTCTGCTAGGAAATAGTCATTTAGTGGCAATATCTTTCGATCCAAGCTTTTTACTTGAGGATTAGTGACACGAGTTCCTTTTTATAGTGACACCATTGATTTGTTATCGCCATATAATCTGGATTGATTTCCATTAAAAATAATTGTATGAATAGATGTTGGTATGTAAATTATACGAAATTTGACCCGTGAAAATGATAGATGAGAGAAAAACTGAAAACCAATGGCAGATACAATAAAGATTACCCTTCCTGACGGCAGTGTTCAGGAATTTCCTATAGGAACAACTCCTTACAATGTGGCTTTATCAATCAGTGATGGACTTGCAAAAAATAGTCTTGCTGCAAAAGTCAATGATAAATTAGTTGACTTACACTTTCCAATCCATGAAGATGCAATGCTTGCTCTCATTACCTATACATCACCTGAAGCCCATGAAATTCTTCTCCATAGTACAGCTCATATCATGGCTCAAGCTGTTCAACGATTATTTAAAAATGTAAAAGTAACAATTGGTCCTGCCATTGAAAATCGCTTTTATTATGATTTTGATACCCCAAAGCCCTTTACAGAAGAAGATCTCGCTAAAATTGAAGCTGAAATGCAGACTATTATAGATGAAGATCTCCCCATTACACGACGCGAGGTTACCCGCGAGGAAGCTATTCGGTTTTTTAAGGAGAAAGGGGAGACCTATAAGGTAGAAATTATTCAGGAAATCCCTGAAAATGAGATTCTATCTATTTATACGCAAGGAGACTTTTCAGATCTTTGTCGAGGGCCTCATATCCCCTCAACAGGAAAAGTCCGTGCGTTTAAACTGTTGAGCGTTGCTGGAGCTTATTGGCGTGGCGATGAACGCAATAAAATGCTGTCTCGCATCTATGGAACATCATTCCCTGATAAAAAAGGTCTTAAAAAATATCTAACTTTTTTGGAAGAAGCCAAAAAACGTGATCATCGGAAACTTGGGAAAGAACTGGATCTTTTTGATTTTTCCGAACAAATTGGTCAGGGACTTCCCATTTGGTTCCCGAAGGGAGCAACTTTGCGGAAGGTGATTGAAGATTTCTGGTATGGTGAACACCAAAAAGCTGGGTATGAATTGGTCCAAACACCCCATATTGGAAAAGCAGAACTATGGGAAACGTCAGGACACCTTGGCTTTTATAAGGATTCCATGTATAGTCCTATGGAAATAGAAGGGCAAGACTATTATATCAAGCCTATGAATTGTCCTTTCCATATTATGATTTATAAACGACGTCAACATTCGTATCGGGACCTACCCCTGAGATATGCAGAATTGGGAACCGTTTATCGCTATGAAAAATCTGGTGTTTTGCATGGACTTATGCGTGTCCGTGGTTTTACGCAAGATGATGCTCATATTATTTGTACTCCCAACCAATTGAATGAGGAAGTTGAAAAGCTCATTCAATTTTCCTTTCACTATTTAAAAACCTTTGGTTTTACAGATTTTGAAGTCTACCTTTCTACGCGCCCGGAAGGAAAATCGGTAGGAGATCCAAAAGATTGGGAAAAAGCACAAGACTCTCTCCGTTCTACCTTGAAAAAATTGGATGTCCATTTTAACATTGATGAGGGAGGAGGAGCTTTTTACGGTCCTAAAATCGATATTAAAATTAAAGATGCAATAGGTCGTTTGTGGCAATGCACAACCATTCAGTTTGATTTTAATGAACCTGAACGTTTTGATATGGAATATACTGGCATGGATGGGAATAAACATCGGCCTTTTATGATTCATCGAGCGATTATGGGGTCCTTGGAACGCTTTATCGGAATTTTGCTTGAGGATACGGCTGGTTCCTTTCCTGCCTGGCTTGCACCTGTGCAAGTTAAGCTTTTACCCATCGCAGATCGACACCTAACGTATGTAAAAGCTCTTGCGAAAAATCTTATAGGGAAAGGGATTCGCGTGGAAATTGATGATCGGCAGGAAAAAATTGGAGCAAAAATTCGCGATGCAGAATTGAATAAAATCCCATTTATGTGTATAATTGGTGACAAAGAAATGGCAGACAATCAGGTGAGTGTCCGCCAGCATCAAAAAGGAGATCAGGGGACTCTTCCTGTTGAACTCTTTCTTGAAAAGATGCAAGAAGTATCAAAACCTACCGTTACGGAATAGGTTAGGTAACTATTAACAAAAAATAAAGGAGTGATCATTTCGAAAAAAGACGACAGTCAACGGATTAATCAAGAAATCCGGGCTCCGAAAGTCAGACTTATCGGAGAAAATGGCAATCAAATTGGTATCGTAAACATACAAGAGGCGCTTAGAGAAGCTGAAAAAAGTGGTTTGGATTTGGTGGAAGTTTCACCAAATGCAAGTCCCCCTGTATGTAAGATACTTGATTACGGAAAGTATAAGTATCAACAACAAAAGCACGAGAAAGAAAACCGAAAAAAACAACATGTCATTCAAGTAAAAGAAATTCGATTTAGACCAGGAATTGATGTCCACGATATCGAGACAAAAACAAAAAAAATTCGTGAATTCATTGAAGATGGGTCTAAAGTTAAAGTGACAGTAATGTTTCGAGGACGGGAAATGGCTCATAAGGAATATGGACAAAAAATTATCGACATTGTGAGTGAAAAAGTGTCGGATATTGCCAAAATGGAAGGGCAACCGTCAATAGAAGGACGTTTTTTAACGGTTTTTCTTGTCGCCAAATGAAAGGAGTCGTAAAAGTGCCCAAAATGAAAACTAATAGAGCTGCTGCAAAGCGCTTTAAGGTCACAGGAAATGGAAAAATTAAACGCAGAAAAGCCTATGGCAGTCACCTGCTAACATCGAAAACTACAAAGCGTAAACGTTCACTGAGAAAACCAACATTGGCCTCCGGTGCAGATAAAAAACGTGTTAAACGAATGCTTGGAATTTAAGGAGGTGAAAAATGCCAAGAGCAAATAGTTCTGTTCCAAGACATCGCCGTCATAAAAAAGTAATTAAACTCGCAAAAGGATATTGGGGCGCAAGAAGGAAAAATTATAAAACGGCAAAAGAGGCTGTAGAAAGAGGTTGGCTTTATGCCTATAGGGATCGCCGTCAAAGAAAACGGGATTTTCGACGTCTGTGGATTACCCGTATTAATGCTGCAGTCCGACAGTACGATATGTCCTATTCTGTGTTTATACATAAACTGCATGAGAATAATATTAAACTCGATAGAAAACAACTGAGTGAAATGGCGATTCGTGAACCGCAAAATTTTAAAAAACTCGTGGAATCTCTTAAGTAGATATAATATTTTATGATACTTCTGGAAAAAATAAAAAATGTTCGGGATCAGTTTAATGCTGATCTCGAATGTATTAATGACCTAAAAAGTTGGGAAGATATTAAAAGTAAATATCTGGGACGGAAAGGGATTGTAAGCTCTCTTTTTTTAGACATTAAAGAGCTAGATCCTGAAGATCGAAAAGTTATTGGGAAAGCATTAAACGACCTAAAAAATGATCTTCAAACCCAATTAGATTCCGTATATGGGAAAATCCATCATAGAAAAAAAGAAGAACACTATATCGATTATACCCTTCCTGGCCTTCCTTTTTTTAAGGGAACGCGTCATCCATTGACACAAGCGATCGACGAAATGCTTTCAATTTTTGCGCGCTTAGGGTTTGATATAGCCTATGGTCCCGAGGTTGAGACAGATTGGTATAATTTTTCGTCTCTTAATCTTCCTCCTCATCATCCTGCCCGAGATATGCAGGATACCTTTTATGTGGATGATGGGATTATGCTAAGGACCCATACATCCCCCGTCCAGACGCGTTATATGTCAACGCACACCCCCCCCGTGCGTATTGTGGCACCAGGACGTGTTTATCGAAATGAGGCAATTAGTACCCGTAGCTACTGCATGTTTCATCAAATCGAGGGCTTATATGTTGATAAAAAGGTAACCTTTGCCGATTTACGCGGAACCATTGAGCTTTTTTGCAAAATGTATTTTGGTAAAAATGCCCAAATAAAATTCCGGACAAGTTTTTTCCCTTTTACGGAACCTTCTGCCGAAGTAGATGTTTCGTGTTTTCTCTGTCAAGGGAAGGGATGCCGCGTGTGTAAACATACGGGCTGGCTGGAAATTATGGGCTGTGGTATGGTAGATCCTAACGTGTTTCAGGCAGTCGGCTATGATCCCGAAAAGGTAACAGGTTTTGCCTTTGGCTTAGGTGTGGATCGTTCCGTTATGTTAAAATTGGATATTCACGATATTCGTATGTTGTTTGATAATGATGTGGAATTTTTGAAACAATTCTGATTAAGCTGTTTGGAGTTTCATCGTGAGAGTTGATGTTAATTGGTTACAAGATTATGTTGATATAGATAAACCTCTAGAAGAAATTTGTGATCTACTCACAGAAGCAGGCCTTGAATGCCAGCAAGAAGTTGTTAGACCACAAATTCCTGATGGGGTTGTTGTGGGAAAAGTCCTTGCAGTGGATCAACATCCCAATGCCGATAAATTGTCTGTCTGCCATGTGGATATTGGACAGGAAGAACCTTTAATGATTGTTTGTGGGGCTCCAAATGTTGCAGCAGGACAAAAAGTACCGGTAGCAATAGTAGGGACATCTTTATCAGGATTAACAATCGAAAAAGTAACAATTAGAGGCGTGATTTCAAACGGGATGATTTGTGCCGAAGATGAATTGGGACTCTCGGAAGATCATTCTGGAATTATGGTTCTTGACAATTCTTATACCGTTGGCTCACCTCTAAATGCTTATTTACCGAAAACAACTATTTTAGAAATTGACTTAACAGCAAATCGTCCAGATTGTATGTCTATGATCGGTGTTGCCCGTGAAATTGCAGCTTTAACTGGAAAAAGTCTCAAAATTCCCTCTGTTTCCTTGAAAGAAACAGGTCCCGATATTCATACCTTAACACGCGTGATTGTCCATGCTGAGGATGGGTGTCCCCGTTATACAGCTCGTGTTATTCAAAATGTAAAAATTGGTCCTAGCCCAGATTGGCTAAAAAAACGCCTTGAAACAATTGGTGTGCGTTCTGTGAATAATGTTGTTGATGCCTCAAATTATGTCCTTCACGAAACGGGTCACCCCCTGCATACCTTTGATTTTGATAAATTAGAAGGCCATAGAATTGAAGTCCGCTTTGCAAAAAATGGTGAGATCTTTGAAACCCTCGACCATAAAAAACGAACACTTTCTGAAAATGTCCTTTTGATTTGCGATGCAAAAAAACCCGTTGCTATGGCAGGAATTATGGGAGGAGTTGAGTCAGAAATTTTGGACAATACAGTAAATGTTTTGATAGAAAGTGCTTATTTTAATCCTACAGTTGTTCGAAAAGGATCAAAAGAACAGCTCCTTTCCACGGATTCATCAAAACGTTTTGAACGAGGAACTGATCCCAATGAGAATTGTGTCTATGCCCAAAATCGCCTGGCTAACTTAATTGTCGAGGTGGCAGGAGGTGACATTGCAAAGGAGATGATTGATGTCTATCCTAAAAAAATTGACCCCCTTTCTATTACGATGCGATTTGAAAGATTAAAAAATATTACAACATTAGATATTCCTCCAGACGTTTGTAAGAATATTTTTGAATCGTTGGAAATAACAGTCAAAAAGATGGACGAAAACACCATGACTGTTCTCGCACCAACCTTTCGGCCAGATTTGGAACGGGAAATAGATTTAATTGAAGAAATTTTAAGAATTTACGGATTGAATAAAATCCAGAGTAATTTACGCCTTCAATTTTCAATGCCAGAATCTCTCGACGCCTGGAATCCCTTTGTGAATAAAATTCGCGAAATGGTTATGGGGTTTGGATTTCATGAGGCAATTAGCAATTCACTTGTTTCAGAATCTATGGCAACCGCAGGCATCTGGAATTATGAACCTGTTAAACTATTGAATCCTTTATCAATGGATATGAATTGTTTGAGGACAGATATTATTCAGCCCCTTCTTCTAAATTTGTCAGTGAATGCGGCACATAAACGTCGACATATTCGTCTTTTTGAAATTGGCCGCATTGTAGAAAAAAATCCTGCTTTAGAAACAAAGGCTCAAGAATATCAAAATTTAGGAATTGTTATCTGTAGTGATATGTGGGATCTTCATTGGATTAAAAGTCCTGCTCCAGCAGATTTTTTCTATGGGAAAGGCCTTTTAACACGCATTCTTAACAATGTAGGAATTACACACTTTTCTTTAAAAAAAACTCGCAACTTCATCCCCCACTATAGTCTTTTAATGGATGTTTTTGTTGATAATAAGTGTATTGGGAAGTTGGGAGAATATCATTCAGAAACCTTTGATAAATTTCAATTGGATTACCCGATTGTCGTTCTTGAAGTAAATTTGGATGTTCTTTTTGAACTAAGAAAAAAAGTCTTCACGTATACTCCTATTTCCTCCTATCCCTCTATAACCCGCGATATTTCAATTGTTGTTGATAAAAAGATGGAATCTGAAACTCTTATGAAGGAAATTCATCAAAAAGGAAGTAAATTTCTAAAAGATGTGGTAATCTATGATCAATACATGGATGAGAAAAAGCTCTCATCTGGAAAGAAAGCACTTTCGTTCAGGCTTTGGTTTCAAAGTAATGAGAGGACACTAAAGGATCAGGAGATTGATCGCATCATGGAAAAAATTTTTAACATACTGATCAGGAAATATGGAGCTCAACTAAGGTAATGGAAATTGAGGCTCTTGAAGAACTGGAAAAAAAATTACATATGCTGATTGACCATTTGCAGGTTGTAAAAGAGGAGAATCAACGTCTTCGGCAGTTCCAAAATCAATCATCTACTCATGTTGATGAAGCCGTAAAAAAAATTCGAGCAAGTCTGCAAAAAATATCCCAATGGATTGATAAGGAATTGAAAGAAGAGGCGACATTAAACAATGAATGTAGAGAGTGAAAATCCATCCGTTGTTCTGACAATTTATGGCCAGGACTACCCCGTTCGGGGAAAAGTGGATATAGAACAATTAAAACGGATTGCATCTCTTGTGAATGATAGGATGCAAGAAGTCGGGGCTAATATGTCGTCTTCGGTGGCTGTTCATAAAATTGCCGTCCTTGCGGCTATGAACATTGCTGGAGAATATCTTGAATACAGAGATGAACACGAAGGACTTCTTGATCACGTTGAAAAGAAAGCCCGTCAAATGATTCTTACTATTGACAGTTCTTTAAGCGATACTTAAAACAATTTTCATAAGCCCATATTTCCTGGTTTAACCAGGAGATAGCTATGCTTACAACAACACTTACTGCAATCTTTGCATTTTTAGTAGGATTTTTTGTCTATTGGATATACGTCCGTGTAAAATTAGGTGGGTTAAAAAATCATATCCAGGAAATGCTGGAAAATGCCCGCAAAGAAGGGGAAACGCTTAAAAAAGAGTGGATTCTTGAAGCAAAAGATGAAGCGTTAAAAATAAAACAAAATGCTGAAGAAGAGTATAAACAGAAACTTAAGGATGTTCGAGAAGCTGAAAAGGAGATTCTAAAAAAAGAAAGTAACCTTGAGAGACGAAGCGAGTTATTGGATCAGCGGTTTGAAAATATTCAGCGACAGGAGAGTGATCTTCGGCAGAAAGAAAAAAAAATTGAACAAAAGCGCGAAGAAATAGAAGTGCTTATCAATCAACAGAAAAAAAAGTTAGAAGAAATTAGTGGACTTTCTTCAGATGAGGCGAAACAACTTTTGATGAATGAGATGATTGAAAAGGCGCGGATGGATGCCCAAATAAAAGTAAAAGAAATACGAGAACAAGCACTTTTAAATGCGAATAAAGAAGCAAAAAAAATTATAACTGAAGCAATTCAACGTTCTGCTGCTGATCATACAGCGGAAACAACTGTTACAGTGGTTAACTTACCCAATGAACAAATGAAAGGGCGTGTGATTGGACGGGAAGGGAGAAATATCCGACATTTTGAATCCCTTACAGGCATTGAATTAATTGTAGATGATACTCCTGAAGCAGTAGTTCTCAGTGGTTTTGATCCCATTCGGCGCGAAGTAGCCCGAATTGCTCTCGAAAAGTTGATTCAAAATGGACGAATTCATCCTGCTCGTATTGAAGAAATGATTGAAAAAGCTTCCCAAGAAATTGAAGAATCAATTATTCAAGCTGCACAAGATGCCTTGATGGAATTGCAACTTCCTCCACTGAATCCCGAAATGATGCACTTTATTGGTCGATTGAAATACCGAACCAGTTATGGACAAAATGTGCTAAAACATTCGATTGAAGTAGGCTGGCTTACGGGCTTGATGGCTGCTGAACTTGGTTTTGACGGAACATTGGCTAAACGGGCAGGTTTTCTCCATGATCTTGGGAAAGCCTACGATAGAAATGTTGAAGGAACTCATGCGCTTATCGGTGGTGAGATTGCACGGCGGTATGGAGAAAATGAAATTGTCGTCAATGCCATCGAAAGCCATCACAATGAGGTAGAAATGATTCATCCCATTTCTGCCTTGGTTCAGGCTGCTGATGCTATTAGTGGCTCTCGCCGAGGTGCTCGTGGACAAACATTGGAAAGCTATATCCACCGCATGGAAAAATTAGAAGAACTGTCAAACAGTTTCTCAGGCGTTAGCAAAACTTATGCAATCCAGGCTGGAAGAGAAGTTAGGGTTATCGTTGAACAAGATTCTGTCAGTGATCGAGATGCCGACCTTCTGGCTGAAGATATTGCCAATAAAATTCAAAATGAAATGACCTATCCAGGACAAATTAAAGTGACCGTCGTTCGCGAACATCGATCGATAAGTTATGCAAAATAAAGAAGGAGAAACCATGAAAGCAATGCTTCTAAATGGAAATGAAGTGGCTAAAGAGGTGAAAAATTCTGTAAAAAAAGACGTGGAGATCCTAAGAAAAGAAAATATTTATCCTGGATTGGCAGTTGTTTTGGTTGGCAATGACCCTGCTTCAAAAGTTTATGTAAGAAATAAAGGAAAAAATTGCGAAAAATTGGGCATTTTTTCCCAAACTTTTGAACTTCCAGAAGATATTTCTCAAAAAGAATTGAATACGCTTATTGATAAACTCAACTATGATCCAAAATTCCATGGGATTCTTGTTCAAATGCCCCTCCCAAAACATTTAAATGTCTCAGAAATTATCCATCGAATTCGCCCCGAAAAGGATGTGGATGGTTTTCATCCTGAAAATATGGGAAGGCTTGTCCTTGATGAAGAAGGATTCAGACCGTGCACCCCTGCTGGGATTATGGAAATTTTTCGCTATTATCAAATTTCTCTCGAAGGGAAACACGCCGTGGTTGTTGGACGATCTAATATCGTTGGGAAACCTATGTTGAATATGCTTTATCAAAAGAAACCAGAGGGAAATGCAACGGCAACAATCTGCCATACACGAACAAAAGATATAGCAGCTATAACACGAATGGCAGATATTCTTATTGTTGCAGCTGGTACCCCTGAATTTATTACTGGCGATATGATAAAACCCGGTGCTGTTGTTGTTGATGTGGGGATGAACCGGGTGGATGATCCACGCGCAGAAAAAGGCTATCGCCTTACAGGTGATGTAAAATTTGATGAAGCAGTTGATGTCGCTTCAGCAATTACACCCGTCCCGGGAGGAGTAGGTCCCATGACAATTGCGATGTTAATGGTCAATACAGTAAAAGCGGCCAAATATTAAAATAAATAAAACATACCGGATCGAAAAAAAACATTTCCTATCATTCATGGGAAAAGCTTCAGGAGCTCTACATAAATAGACTCAATGATGTGTTTATTATAGATTTAAGACATCTTGAAAAATACAATAAAAGTCAGATACCCAGTGCTTTTTCACTGCAGTTTTCACATCTTGAAGATAATTTGCATAAAATCCTAAAGATAAAAGTGTTGTAGTTTACAGTTAAAACGACGTAAGATTCTTTTTTCCTTCAAATCCATTAAAAAAGTATGGCATTCTTCGTGGTTCATTTTTGGGGAGCCTTAAATTCAGGAATTATGAGTGTGTACCCTTATAATCCAGGATTGAATTGCCATGTTGCCGTTAAAAAGAAATTACGTGTTGCACCCGGCCAATAAACATCAATGCGTGTTTCTTGATCGGCGTAATAATTGTAACCAAAAGTTTCATACAGTGTATCAAACAAATTATATAATTTAAAGTCGATAGTTAAATCCCCCTTAGAATGCTTTATCACTGGTAGTATCAAAGACAAATTCACAACAGTATAGGGAGAAATGGCAGCATCTTCTGTATTGGCGAAGTCGATGTACTGTTTTCCTATGGAGTGAACATCAAAAGTTAAAGAATAACCAGAAAAACTAAAGAGTCCAGATACATTTGTCATAAGGGAAGGATAGCCAGGGATTGATTTCCCAGAATAATCAGCAATTTCTCCATAGCCACCCCAACCAAAAGCATCTCCTTGAAATTCCTTAAAAGTGTTTTTTGATAGACTGACATTTGTCTGTAATGAAAAATTGCGATTCACACGAAAACGCAAATCTGCTTCAATGCCTTGATGAATTGTCTTGGGGACATTTCCTTTAAGGATATTATCATCATCTCTGTAACGATAGTCAATGGGAATAAGCTCATCACGAAAGTCCATTCGATAAATATTAAGTGTCACCGACATTTTTTCTGTTGAATAATCCATACCAACTTCGGTGTGAAGGAGTTTTTCCTCCTTTACTAAAGGATCTGCATATTTTTTGTCAGTTAATTGTATGGCTGGTTTTGCTGCAGGATCCGATTGATCATAAATATCTGAATCTGCCGGCTCTCGATGTGCTGAAGAAAGATTGACAAAGAGTGAAAGATCCTTTACAGGCTCCCAAAGAATTCCAAAACGTGGATCGATAAACAAATAGTTTAGGTTGTATTTGTAGCCGCTAAATTCCCCTATTTCATCTTGATCAAACGCATAAAAGTGGGATAGAACTCGTATATCACCCAAAAGATTAAGGGATTCATGAACCCGATAAATGGTGTGAAAATATCCAGAGAATGTGTTTTTATAGCTGTCTGAATTGTAATAGGTATGATTAGAAGGCGGTGTGAGGGAGATGTTTTCAAGAGAGATAACTTTTCCAAAGTGATCCGATTGATAAAAACGCGTTTCGGTCCCTACCGTTATATTCCATTTTGTAAAAGGGGTGAAATTATAATGAATTAAAAATCCCTCATAGCTGTTAGTTAACCATTTCTGTCGGATTACATCCACAGAGGCTGTATCAGGAAGAATCGAGAGTAAGTTATACTCAGAAGCGGTCTGATCACCTTTAAATTGCTCATAATATCCCTCGCCTTTTACAGCATAGAGGGTCATGCTTAAAAGAGAGTTTTGAAATTTTCTGCTGTGTTGCAAAGAGACTATATGCTGGGTAAAAACATCTTTATTGGCATCGTTGTAGCCTCCGTTATACAAGGGATCGGCATAAAAATTATAACGTCGATCTTTTCGGTTTTTCACATCATACCCATACATAGGTGAAATGCCATCCCATGAAAAATGTGTCATTTCATCACCAAAAATCCATTCAAAACGCGTCATTTTCTCTGCTCGTTGGTGCTGAAGTCCTGTGTGGAAAGATTTTTGCGTTGTTCCGCTACCTTCGCGGTATCCCTGATTATCCAAATAACTTCCACGCGCATAAACATGGAGAGTTTTATTGGAAAAAGGTGTTCCATTATATGTTGTAGATAATTTATAACCTGGCAAGTCAAGACCACTAGCATCCAGATAGTTGCCGTATCCTGCCTGAATTTGAATCCCTTGGGGAAGCTGAAGATAATTGGTTTCCATATTAACAGTTCCCCCAAACACCGTAAATCCATTGAGAAAATTTCCTGTACCCCGTTGAATTTGGATATCAGAAACTGACGATAAAATATCTCCGTGATCAACCCAGTAAACGGAATGAGATTCTGGATCGTTCAGGGGAATTCCATTTAGCATAATGCCAATCCGATCTTGGCTAAAACCACGGATTTTTAAATAAGAATATCCAGCACCATTTCCTGCATCCGAATAAACATACACCCCAGGTGTTTTTTGCATCACCATAGGAACATCTTGATAGGAGTATATTGTTTGAATATCTTTTTTAGAAAGTGTGGAAAAAGCAACAGGTGTTTTCCCTTTGACTGCCCGACTTGCAATGACCCGAATTTCATCAATGTGTAAAACATTAGGTATAAGAACAATTTTTGTAAAGGGGGTTATTAAATCTACCGTTTGGCTTTTGAATTGAATGTGTCGAATTTCGACACGAAGGGGAAGAGTATCATAGGGTAAATAAAAATAACCCTCTGTATCGGTTACTGTTCCTGTGCCAGTACCAGGAACAATAATATTTACAGAAGATACAGGTTCGTCTGTGACAGATGAAACAATAAGACCACCAATTGATTTTGCACTGGCGAGACGAGCGATTAAAAAAACCATCCAAAACAAAAAATGATGAGTTTTCATGTTTTCCTCCGCCGGTATTATCCGTTTCAGGTTCAAGGGTGTATTCTCAGCCGCCTTTTTTAGACAGCACCCCTAACATTTCACAGCTAATTTATGACATTTTTCCAACAATTTAAAGGGGTATGATTGTAAGGTTAAACCGTTGACTCTCACATGCCTATTTCATCTGCAATGGTTATCATGGCATCAATAGCACGTTGAATAAAGTCTGCCTCTTCTAAAGATGTATGCCGACTCACATCAGCAATAAATTCACGATTGACCGAAGCAGCAAACGATTTATCCTTTAATTTTTTTATGATGGATTTTGGCTTAGTGCCTTCAAGTTTTCCCCCAGGACGCAATAAGACATAAGCTGTAATAATGCCTGTAAGATTTTCTGCTCCAGCTAGACAGTAATCAAGTAATGTCTCTCGCTTTGGTCGAGTGTCATCAAGTCCTTCTGTGTGAGAAAGAATTGCATGAAACATAGACTCAATGTTATAGCCTTCTTGTTGAAGAATTTCAAGGGTTTTATACCCATGATGAGTATAATCGCCCTGACATTCATCCATATCTAAATCGTGAAGGAGTCCTGTAATACCCCAAAAATCCTCATCTTCCTGGAAATGTCGGGCTAAATGACGCATGATAACTTCTGTCTCTCGGGAATGTTTTCGTAAAGAATCTGTTTTTAAATAGCGATTAAAAAGGGTTAATGCCTCGTTATACTGAATTGTATCTTTCATGATGAGGGTTCCTCTTCTTTGGATATAAATGTTTTTGACACTAAAACGGGATGATATCCATGATTAGAAATGCGTGTGATAATTTGATCTGAATGTGTTTTATAACGATCATAAATTAACGTAATGAATGATGTGTCTGGACTTAATGCAACATATTGAATGCCAGGAAGATCCGTTAAAGAAAATTTTAAAGAATCAATAGGTGAGGAATTTTCATCATGGGAAATTTTAATTTCTAGGTGAACAATATTGGATTGACAGGAAAGAAACATAAAAAGGATAAAACCAAGCCAAAGACATTTTTTTTTATCCATTATTTTATGAACCAAAAAGGGTTAATTCCCCTGTTGAATCAACCTGAATAATAAGTGGTTTATTCATTGAAAGAGGTAAACGTTGTTTGTTAATCATTATCTGACATTTATCAGGCTGAAAAATTTTGAGTCTGAATGTTCTATCTAAAGTAATAATATGGTTAACATTTTTTTGGATCAAATTTTCGCGGGAACGTTCATTTTCAACTTGTAAAAGATAAATAAGGTTTTCATGGGGGAGGATTTCAACAACATAAGGCTTTGATAAAATGATAGTATCCTTAAAATCGAGATTTTTCATCTCATTAGGGATGAGAATGTTGTTTTTATCCTTATTTATATTGAGGGGTTCTTGAGATAATGTATCTGTTAGGAAATTATTCAAGGCTTGGTTTTGATTTGCATTGTGTTCATAAATAATGATGACTGAAAAAATAATAAGAATCCCAACTATCAGTAAAAGAGGATTTCTCTTTTTTCGTTTTTTGATTTTGTATGGCGTTGCTGGTTTTTCTTCAGATTTTGTAACAAGGGAGGTGTGGGGCTTTTGTTGGATAAAAGATGGGGTATGAGTTAAGATTTCTTCAAAATCCAATCCCAATTCTTGAGCGTAGGTTTTTAAAAATAACCGTCCATAAGCTTCCGGAATGGCAGAAAAATCACCCTTTTCGATAGCTTCAAAGTATTGAATATTAATTTTTGTTTTACGCTGAAGGTCTTCAAGGGGGATTTTTTTTTGGAGACGAATTTTCTTTAAGGATTCCCAATACTCTTTTTCATCTTCCTCGACAATAGAGTTCTGAGATACCTTTTCTTCCTTTTCTGTATGGTTGGGAGTGTCTGTCATTCTTTATATCCTATTTGATAAAATATAACAAAATTACTCGTTTTTTAAATCCTCCTTTTTAAAGAAGGGTCAATTTTTTTAAATCTTCACTATATTTAGATAAAAAATTTGGAGTGATTATGGAAGAACAAAAAGGGTTTACCCTTGTTTTTACTGGAAATGGAAAAGGAAAGACAACTGCTGCCTTGGGTACAGCACTCCGATGTTTAGGATATGATTACCCCGTTTGTATGATACAATTTATGAAGGGAGATTGGCATTATGGTGAATTAGAAGCGGCAAAACGACTTGCGCCTGCGTTTGAACTCTATCAAATGGGCAAAGGATTTTATCATATAGAGGGGGATAAATACACGGAAAAAGAACATCAGCAGGCAGCAGAAAATGCTCTCTTGTTTGCTTTTGAAAAAATGAAATCTGAAAAATATCGTTTGATTATTTTAGATGAAGTTTTGGTAGCTGTAAAGTTTAACCTTTTAAAGGAGGAGTCACTTCTCAATTTTATTCACTCAAAACCGAAAGCTGTTCATCTTGTTTTAACGGGGCGAGGTGCAAGCAAAACTGTAATAGATTATGCCGATCTTGTAACAGAAATGCGCGAAATTAAACATCCTTATCAACAAGGAATTAAATCAATCAAAGGCATTGATTATTAAAAAGAAAGGATACCATGATACCCCTCGAAAAAGGTGTTGACTATTTTACCCAGAGCCCAGTGAATCAGACGATGATAGATATTCTTGGCTCTTTAAAAGAAAGACTAAGCACAGAGCTTATTGTACTCGCTCACCACTATCAATGTGATGAAATTGTTGCTGTGGCTGATATTGTTGGAGATTCTCTTAAACTCGCTCAAGAAGCTGTTGCTATTAAAAATAAAAAATATATTCTCTTTGCTGGGGTACATTTTATGGCAGAAAGTGCCGATATTTTAACGGAATCTCGTCGTGTTGTTCTCATGCCTGATCCTCACGCAGGATGTGCTCTTGCTGATATGGCGGATATTCGAGAGGTGGAACTCGTTTGGCAAGCACTGCAAGATCATATCCAGGAAAAGATTATTCCTGTTACTTACATTAATTCTTCAGCAGCTATAAAAGCATTTGTAGGAAAACATGGTGGCACTGTGTGCACGAGTGGAAATGCAGGAAAAATTTTTGAGTGGTGTTTAAACCAAGGCGGAAAAATATTTTTCCTTCCGGATCGATATTTAGGAGAAAATACTGCTCTGGAAAAGAGGATGTCCTCTAAAGATCTTTTTCACATAACCTTTAATCCGAAAAATCCTTTTTTTCTGGATGGGGTTACAACGGCAAAAGTTTTGTTATGGGATGGTTACTGTAGTGTTCATCGTCAATTTACTGCTCAAGATGTAAGAAATATCCGAAGACTCTTTCCAGAGGTCCGTGTAATTGTTCACCCAGAATGCCGTCATGAGGTAGTTTCTGAAGCCGATGATACTGGGAGTACGGAAAAAATTCTCAAGACAGTACAAGAAAGCAAAACAGGCAGTGTATGGGCAATTGGAACAGAAGCTCATTTGGTGAATCGGCTTCAAAAAAATTTTCCTGATAAAACAATATTACACCTAAAAGAGCCTGGTTATCAATGCATTACCATGACAGAATCCACACCTGAAAAAGTACACCATGTTTTATCAGAATTATTAAAAGGACACATAATTAATCGTGTTCACGTGGAACCTTCCATTGCAAAAGATGCCTATCGTGCCTTAAACAAAATGCTTGAAATTACGGGTTAGAAACATCCCACCTTAGGGTGTATTGGAGTCCATTTTCGTATGTCATTTCTAAGGTACCATGCAACTGCTTTGTGAGTGTCTGAATCAAATACATCCCCAGGGAATGAGGCGACTTATTGATTTCAGTGAGATTCATTCTATCCCTATTATCTTTAATCGTGAGTTCATAGGTTGTGCCTTTTTTGTGAAAAGAAAAGGTGATAATGGGATTTTCTGTATTTTTGAAGGCATGTTTATGAACGTCTAAAAGAATTTCATTAACAAGGAGTCCTAAAGGGACTGCCTGATAAAATGGAATAGCTACTTTTTGAATATCAAATTCATAATGAATATTTAGGGGGGAATTTATATAAGATGCAGGAATATTACTGATAATTTTTTGAAGATATTTCATAAAGTTGATATGACTCAAATCGTCTGATTGATAAACAAGCTCATGAATAAATGCCATGGATTGTATGCGATTTTTGCTTTCATTAAAGGTATTTTTATATTTTTCGTTATCAATGTATTGTGTTTGCATGTTTAAAAGGGAAGATATAATTTGCATGTTATTTTTTACACGGTGATGGATTTCCTTTACTAAAGCTTCTTTCTCTTTAAGTTCTTGAAGGCGTTGCTTTTCAACTATGCGTCTTTCAGTAATATCCCGATAAATAACGTATGCTGCCAGTTGATTCTTATTTAAAACGATAGGACTTGCAATAATTGAAACATCAATTTCTTTTCCTGTTTTTGTTTTACGCACAGTTTCAAGGGCGATATGCTGACCATTGGTTACTTTTTTTGTTAAATCAAGGCCTTCTTTTTTTAATATATGAGGAACAATGAGATCGTTTGCGAAATTTCCCTTACATTCTTCTAACGTAAATCCAAATAAAAGGGTAAAAGCTTTATTAATGTTTATGATTCTATCATCATTATCCACAATGGCAATGGCGTCAGGGGAATTTTGAAAAAGATTTTCAAAGTAAGCTTTTTGAATTTTATATTTATCAGACATTTTTTTTAACTCGGTGATATCTCTTCCATTAAGAAGAATACCTTCTATTTGACCAAAAGGACAATAGGGATAACAGTTTACTAAAATATACCGTTTTATTTTTCCACGGCGATAAAATGAAGCATAGTTCGTCGTTTCTCCTTTTAATGTTTTTTCTAAATGGGGATAGATCGTTTTTTCAAAAAGCAATTTTCCAAAAATGTCTCCCTGAGTTTTTCCAAAGACGTCTTTTTCTTCTAAATGAAAGTATGTTTTATAGGCTTTATTAATATATCGATAACGAAAATTTTTATCCAAAATTGCAACATAATCATAATCTGTTAGTACGGACTGAAGATAATTAAAAATAATAGTCTTTTCAAAAGGATCATGGGAAATAGACTTTGTATTAATCATCATTTGCTTTCATTTTTGAGGAACTTGTTATATTTTAAATTATTGTGATTAGGCATGAATTACAACTCTAAAAATAAAAGGAAGGCCTATGAGTTCTATTCGTTTTTTAGGAGCAACAGGAACCGTTACTGGTTCTAGATATGTTTTTAAACATAATAATAAGAATGTTTTAATCGATTGTGGTTTGTTTCAAGGGCTTAAAGAACTCAGACTTCGAAACTGGGCACCTTTTCCTATGGATGTTGGGTCTTTAGATGCAATTATTCTTACTCATGCCCATATCGATCATACGGGTTATTTACCCCGGTTAGTCAAACAAGGTTATTTGGGACCAATATATGCCAATTCAGCTACAGCAGATTTATTAAATATCATGTTAATGGATTCAGCTCATCTTCAAGAAGAAGATGCTCGTTATTTAAATAAAATTGGAGCAACAAAGCACAAACCAGCCCTCCCTTTATACGATAAAAATGATGCTGAAAAAGCACTTGCTTTGGTAAAACCGGTTTCTTACGGCGTTGAATTTGATGTGATTCCAGGTGTTCGTGCAAAATTAAGGGATGCAGGGCACATTTTAGGGTCTTCTTTTGTCAATCTATACTGGAATAATGAGCAGGGTGAGAGACGTAAAGTTGTATTCAGTGGTGATTTAGGTCGGCCGAATCAACCAATTTTAAAAGATCCTTCTACCATTTATCATGCGGACTATCTTCTTGTTGAATCGACCTATGGTGATCGACTTCATGAGGATAATAATCCTGAAAAGATACTTGAGACTATTATCAATGAAACCATCAGAAAGGGGGGAAGTGTTATAATTCCTGCTTTTGCTGTCGGGCGAACACAAGAACTGCTCTATCTTCTTCGGGAATTAGAAGAACAAGAACGTATTCCCCAGCTCCCCGTTTTTGTTGATAGTCCCCTTGCAATTAATGCCACCGAAATCACCTTGAAACATATCCAAAATCAAGATATTGATGCTCGATTGCTTCATATTAAAGGAATCAATGCTTTTAAAACAAAAAAAACAACTTTCGCCCTTACACGAGAAGATTCCCAGAAAATTAATTCATTTAAAAAACCTTGTATCATTATCAGTGCCAGTGGAATGGTAACGGGTGGACGGATATTACATCACCTCAAATATCGCCTTCCCGATTCGAAAAATACAGTTCTTTTTATTGGTTATCAGGCAGAAGGAACTCGGGGAAGAGCCATGCTTGAGGGGAAGGAAAAAATTAAAATTCATGGAGAATATATCCCGGTTAAAGCACGGATTGAACAAATTAGTGGGTTCTCTGCTCATGCTGATTATGAGGAAATTCTTGCATGGTTGGCTGGATTTGTAGAACCTCCTAAAACAGTTTTTATCGTCCATGGTGAACCCTCAGCATCCACAAGCCTTGCAGAAAAAATTAAAGATACTTTTCACTGGAATGTTTTGATTCCCAATTATATGCAGACCTTTAAATTAATATAAATATAGGTAATTTTGGGTCTGAGAATTGCTCTTTTATCTCTTTTTAATCGATTTAAATTATAGGTATTTTCCATAATAAGCATATAATCACTTGCTTTTAAAATATAGTTGGGAGAAGGATTTATATGAAAGACATGATTTTTATTGAAAATAAAAGCAATGAGAAAGTTATATTTTGAATGCAGCAGAGAATCTGCTAACTTTTTGTCTGCAAGAAAACTCTCTTCAGAAATTTCAATTTATTCTGTGGCTAAATCTATATTTCTGTCATGAAAAATTTCAATAAAATTATGGATTACCGATTGGAAAAGAATATAAACACGTGTTTCTATCATTACTTCATAGGGATTGATCACACGATTGGTGCCTGCTTTTTGGAGTTTTACACTTTAAATAATGGTTACCCTATAGCAATGATGGTTATTAACCTTAACCGTCCGCTGGTTGATAGAGGATAAATTTCACCATAGACATCGGTATTGATCGTTATGACTGTTAGATACAACGCTTCAAACCATATAAATCCTTAAATTTATCCTAAGGAACCAAAAATGATCAATCAAAGAACAAGGAAATTAAATTGTAGAAATAGTTTGCGATGAATATGAATCATACATAAAATTATTCCATTCTGTCAAAAAGAAGTCTAGACTGTCACGTAACTCCACAAAAGAATGACTTCTTGACTTAAGGAATAAAAAAACCTATTATTTTCAAATTAATTTTTTATGGAGAGAGTCACATGCGAAACACCAGAAAATTTTCAGCCCCTGAACCTTCTATGAGACGATTACCGGCATATTTACATGTTCTAATGAGGCTGTTAAAAGAAAATTGCTTATTTGTATCCTGTACGTTTATCGCTCAAGAAATGCATCTCGATCCCACACAAGTCCGAAAAGATTTGGCTCTAACTGGCATCGTGGGAAAACCCCGTGTGGGATATTCCGTTGTGGAGTTGATAGAGAAAATTAAAGCATTTTTAGGTTGGGATATTCAATGGAATGCTTTTTTAGTTGGGGTAGGAAATTTGGGGACTGCTATTTTGGGATATCGGCAATTCCGTACTTTTGGCTTGAATATTGTTGCAGCCTTTGATAAAGATCCCCGGCGCATAGGAAAAAAGGTCTTTGGCGTTAATGTATTTTCAGTTGAAAAAGTCTCACTGTTTGCCCGGGAACAGAAAATTGATATTGGAATTATTACTGTTGGCGAAGAAGCAGCTCAGGAAGTTGCTGATCTTTTAGTGGAAGGACTCATAAAAGGAATTTGGAACTTTGCACCCAAGGCCTTAGTAGTTCCTCCAGATGTTATTGTTGAAAATGCTCAGCTCTCTGTGAGTTTGGGCGTTTTGACGAGTAAAATGAAACTCTCTGAAAAGGAGGGAAACATTTTTAGATGAATCATGATGCTATTTAATACCTTTTTTGAAATTGATAAATCAGCAAAAGAAAAGTAGAAATGATAAAAAGCAAAAATCAATATTTATCTCTTTTTCTTTTAATTTTTGGAATAATTTTTTTGCATTCCTGTGAAGGAAAGGGAAATTCTCAAAGTGAAACCCTTACCGGTGTCTGGATCAGTAAAGGAGAGAATCTTTCAGCATTGCAATCGGGACTAATTGATAGCATAAAAATTATTTTTTATAGAAATAATGAATTTGAAGAATATATTTTTATGAAAGAAATAGATCCAGCTTTTTATGAAGGGATTTACAGAGTCACCTATCCTTCGCCAGGATTTTATCAGTGGTTAACGTTGATGTATCATGATGGTAGGGTGATTGAAGGTCTCTTCCACTATCTTTTAGGGGATTATGTAACAATCGAAACAGATTTAGTCCAAACAGTACCGGATTTAGGCTATCTTCCACCCGATTTACAGCGAGGTGTAGGATCTTCCAGCTTAGGACCCGCAAATGTCCAGATTTATGTGAAAATCCATGATTAAAAGTAATGTACACCAACGATTTTTTAATTACGTATTACATTTATGAATGATAACGTTTTTGGATGAAGTCACGAATTTTTTCATAAGCCTCTCGGAGAAGTTTTTCTTCAGGCAGAAAGACAACCCGCATGTGTTGTGTTCCTTCTTTCTGACCAAAACCACTGCCATGAACCACCACAACTCCTGTTTCCATAATAAGATCGGTTACAAAATCCAGATCTTTTTCAGGGATATTCAAAGTTGGGAAAGCATAAAAGGCTGCTTGGGCGGGGACACATGTTATTTCGGGAATATCATTAAGCATCTCAGTGGTAATTTGATTTCGTTTTTCAAGTTCTTGAACAACATAGTGAATGTGGGACTGATCCATTTCAAGGGCAGGTTTAATGGCATATTGCATGGGATGATTGGCACTAAGCCGGGCACGGACCATCCTGTTTACGCCTTCAATATAATCTCCTATAAGTTCCTCAGGACCGCTGAAAATTGCCCAGCCCATTCGAAAGCCAGGAACCAAATAGGATTTTGATAGACCGTTAAACGTAACAATAGGAGTATCTTTCGTAAGGGATGCCAAGGATGTATAAGTGTTTCCATGAAAACAAAGTTTATCATAAATTTCATCGCTCATGATTAACAGGTTGTACTTTTGTGCAAGGTCTATAAGTTGTTTAAGGGTTTCAGGAGGATAAATTGCTCCTGTGGGATTATTGGGGTTGATAATGACAATTCCTTTTGTCCGCTCATTAATACAACTCTCAATATTTGCCACATCCAAATTCCAGTTATCCTCTTCATTGAGATAATAGGGATTGATTTCAGCCGATAATTTTCCAACAACTGAGCTATATAAAGGATATCCTGGATAGGGGAGAAGAATATTATCACCTGGATTTAAAAGGGCTGTAAGGCACAATTCAATGGCTTCACTGGCCCCTGTTGAAATAAAAATATCTTGAATATTTTGAATTCCGGATCGATTGGCTTGTTTTCTTACAGCCTCCAACGCTTCATCAATACCTGGAGAAGGAGAATATCCATTCATGTTTTGATTCATAGCTTCTGAAACAGCATCAATTATATGCTGGGGAGTTCGAAATCCATAGATATTGGGATCGCCAATATTCAAATTAATAATTTTTTTTCCTGCAGCCCTTGCCCGGTTAGCAATGATTACAATATCACGAATTGCATATTTTACATTTTCTACACGTTTAGCAGTTAGAATTGGTTGCATAATATCCTCACTATTTAAAGAATTAATTTTTTTCAATTATCCAAAGTTGAAAAATATAAAAATTCAGGAATAATAAAAACAACTTTCAAAAAAATCTTTCAAAACCACTACATCATGAAATGATTAAGAATTTTTAACATTATAGAATAATGTGTCTTTTTTTAGAAAAATTAACTATATAATGACAAATAATGATAAATAGCGATAAATATTGTAAATTATCATGCAATATACAAGGAGAATACATGGATGAAATAATGACTCTTGAGGAAGTTGCTGATTATTTACGTGTCTCTGATCGGACTGTATATGAATGGGCTCAGAAAGGAGAAATTCCAGGGGGAAAGATTGGCACATCCTGGCGTTTTAAACGATCTGAAATTGAAAGTTGGGTAAATCGTCGGTTGACACCCCGTCTCTCTTCGGAGTCGAAAGATTTTGGTCTCACTATTGCTTCTGTTCTTCAACCAGATTCAGTAAAAGTTCTCAAAGGAACAACAAAATGGGAGGTTTTAGATGAATTAGCAGACTTGATTATCCAAACGGGGAAAATGAAATCTAAAGAAGAGCTTATGAATGCCCTTCGTCAGCGAGAAGCCTTAATGAGTACCGGAATTGGTCTTGGGATTGCTGTTCCCCATGTGCGATTAATTTCTATAAAATCTCCGGTGATGGCTTTAGGTGTTTCTCGACAAGGTATTCTAGACTATGAGTCTTTGGATGGAAAACCCATTAATTTTGTCATTATGATTGCAGCGGGTCGGGACCAACATGCTGAATATATTCGACTTTTATCCTTTGTGAGCACACGTATGAAAGATGAATCAGTGGCAAAAGCGCTTTTGGTAGCAGATGAAAAAGATTTATGGTCACTTTTTACCGGAAAGGTTCAGGCATAATGGGTATTCGGCCTGGTATTCTTGTTATTTTTGGAATTGGTGTCTTTGGGGGAATTCTTAGTGCGTTGATGGCAAAAAAACTGAGGATTCCTCAAGTTGTAGGATATATCCTTCTGGGAGTACTCTTAGGTGAAAGCGGCATTCATCTCGTCACAACGCAGGATATTCAGGCTTTGACTCCCTTCAATAATTTTGCTCTCGGTATTATTGGTTTTCTTGTTGGCGCTGAAATTCGTTTTTCAATACTACGAAAGTATGGGAAACAATTTTCTTCAATTCTTATTTCTGAGGGACTCTTAACCTTTTTGGCGGTGGGTTTACCGGTGACACTCATTCTTTATTCAATTATAGACAGTTGGTCTAGCGCTGTGGCAGCAGGAATTATTTTTGGTGCAATTGCCAGTGCCACTGATCCCGCATCAACAATCAATGTCATTTGGGAATATCGCTCTGCTGGCATTTTAACAACGACCCTCATTACCATTGTTGCTCTCGATGATGCCTTAGCCATGATACTCTATGGTGTAGGGACAGGTATAGCAAGTATACTCGCTGGTGGCAATGTCAATTGGTCTCATCAGATTCTACGGGTTTTTATTGAATTGGGAGGGGCTGTTCTTATAGGATTTCTTGCAGCCTTGATCCTAAAATTGATCCTACGATATACGGATAAATTAGAAGTAGCACTTTCCTCCACTCTTGGACTCCTTCTTTTAACTATTGGAATTGCTGTTTTTTTTCAGATGGATGTTATCATGGCATCTATGACATTGGGCCTTGCCCTTGTTAACCTCGATTATGAACGAAGTAAAAAAGTCGTTCAACAGCTCAAAAATTTTTCTGATCCTATTTACATTCTCTTTTTTGTCCTTGTGGGCGCGCGACTCGCGCTCTATGCAATGCCAGGATGGCTGTGGTTAATTATTGTTGTGTATGTCATTGCCCGAACCCTTGGAAAAATAGCTGGTGCATGGATTGGTGCGTCATTATCTCATTCCGAACCTGTTGTGAAAAAATATACCGGGCTCGGACTTTTTGCACAAGGTGGTGTTGCAATTGGACTTTCAATCATGGCAAGTCAACATCTGAAAGGAGTGCCAGTCTCCGGATCCATGTCCCTGGGAGATGTGGTGATCTTTGGTGTTACAACGACAACATTTATTGTTCAATTAATAGGCCCCCCCTTGGTTAAATGGGTTGTGAAAAAATCTGATGAAGCAGGTAAAAATGTTACCATTGAAGATGTACTGGCAGATATGACTATCCAGGATGTTTTGAATCCTCTTCCTGTTGTTTTGAATGAAAATCTCCCTCTTGAAAAAGCGGTGAATATTATGGCAAATGCCGATCAATCGATCTTCCCTGTTGTTTCCAAAGCCGGTGAATTAATTGGCTATTTGAGCGTTAGTGATATTCGACATGTTCTCACAGATCCTTCCCTTTGGAAATGGATGGTATGTGCAGATGTGATGAAAGATTTGCCAAAAGAAAAAATGTATCCCGATACACCCTTAGATAAAGCACTTTCTTTAATGAATCAAAAGGGATACAATGAATATATTGTGACGGATAAAAATGGAAATCGGCTTCGTGGCATAATTAGTCATTATCACATAATGAGAGAAGTCGAACGAAGAGTGCTCCATCAAGAGGTAGTAACGTAAGTCATTTTACCTGTGAGATGTATCATTTTTTCTATGCCATTTTAATTGATATCTTGTTAAAAAATTAATTTGAGAGTATACTAAATAATGATAACATGACATAAAAAGATTTTTTGCATATATTCTTTTTTCCGAAAGGATCAGTATGAAAAAGTGTGTTCTTATCCTTTTTAATAAGCGGCTCATGTCTTATAGCAGCGCCCAGGTAGTGTGATTTTCTTTCTGTAGAAGACTCAAAGTTTTTCACATTTAGGTAGTCACACATGTTTCCGTCATCCTTGTGGAACAACACGAAACGTGGATCTCGAGACGAATAGACTTAAACGTTGATATCGATGAATGTGAGGCAAAAAACAATATTATGCCTTTTACAAAAAAATGTTGCTTAATCGTTGTATAAAATGATGATAAAAAAGGCAAAGATCTTAGAAAGATGGAGAAAAACAATGAAACAAGAATCGAAGAGACCCTTTATTGGACTAAATGCAAATTTTGAAGAGCGGAAAAAGGCTCCGTGGATAACTGTACCCGGGAGATATATCGATGCCGTTTATGAAACAGGTGGAATACCGATTATTATCCCTCCGCTTGAGGATGATGACCATCTTGATGTATATATGTCCTTTTTAGATGGATTCCTTTTTATCGGCGGTGATGATTATGATCCTTCCCTTTATGGATGTAAACAAAACACCATGATGGAGCTTGCCCATCCTCGGCGCTCATATCATGATTTAAAGATGATGAAAAAAGTCTTGAATCAGGAAAAGCCTCTTTTGGCAATCTGTGCAGGAATGCAAATGATGACAATTGCTTCAGGAGGCAAATTAATTCCCCATCTTGAAACGGGCATGCGTCATACAGAAGAATATTATCATCGAATAACGATCAACAAAGGTTCTCTCCTGGAAAAAATTTTTTCTGAAACGTCGATAATTGTCAACTCCTATCACCACCAGGCGGTTGATCCAGCCTTTCTTGGAAAGGGTCTTAACATTATTGCTTATGCCCCTGATGGTGTAGCCGAAGCAGTATCGGTTTTGGGCCGATCTTTTCAGCTTGGAGTTCAGTGGCATCCTGAACGAATCGATGATTATGAGCACAGAAATAAATTATTTTCTGCCTTTATTCATGCTGCCATTTTTTCAAAAGAAACATAAATACCTGTTTGCCGTAAACAGAGTGAATATTAGTCTTGTAGAGGATAGGTAACGATTAAAAGAGAGTTGATAAAAAGGAATTTTTGAATAAAGAGAGATAGTAAATCAATATAAAGATTTAAAGGTCAAAAGTTATTTTGTAAATTATAAAGCTTGAGAGAAGATGAAAGAAACACGTAATAAATAGGAGATATTTGATGAAAAAATTTAAAAAACAGACAGTTGATGGTAATTATGCAGCTACGCATGTTGCATACGCCTTTAGTGATGTTGCTGCTATATATCCGATTACACCTTCTTCTACTATGGGAGAATATGCCGATGCATGGGCGTCCCAGGGGAAAAAGAATCTTTTTGGAGAAATAGTCGATGTTGTTGAAATGCAAAGCGAAGGTGGAGCTGCAGGAGCTGTTCACGGTGCTTTATCTGCCGGTGCTTTTACAACGACATTTACAGCATCGCAAGGACTTATGTTGATGTTGCCAAATATGCATAAAATTGCCGGTGAAATGCTTCCTACGGTTTTTCATGTAAGTGCTCGATCTCTTGCCACACAATCTCTCTCAATTTTTGGCGATCACTCTGACGTAATGTCTGCCCGAAATACGGGGTTTGCCCTTGTTGCTGCTTCATCAGTCCAGGAAATTATGGATTTGGCAGTAGTCTCTCACTTGGCAACCCTCGAAGCAAAAGTCCCCTTTTTAAATTTTTTTGATGGCTTTAGAAATTCTCATGAAATTCAGAAAATTGAAATCATTGATGATGATACCCTGAAAGAACTCTTAATGGGAAGTTCTGAATATATTGAGGATTTTCGCAGGAGAGCTCTAAAACCCGATGCCCCCATGGCAAAAGTTGGCGCTGAAAATCCAGATGTTTATTTTCAAGGTCGGGAAACAGTCAATAAATATTATTTAGCAACCCCTGAAATTGTTCAAAAATACATGGATAGAGTTGCTGAAAAAATTGGTCGACCCTATCACTTGTATGATTATTTTGGTGATCCTAACGCAGAAAAAGTCATTGTTGCCATGGGAAGCGCCTGTGATACCATTGAGGAAACAATCAATAAACTAAACAAACATGGAGAAAAACTTGGGTTAATAAAAGTTCGACTTTTCCGACCCTTTGCGTATGAAACGTTTGCAAAAGAAATGCCAGCCTCTGTTAAAAAGGTTGCTGTTTTAGATCGCACCAAAGAACCAGGTTCTATCGGAGAACCTCTTTACATGGATGTAATAGCAGCCTTAAAAGATCGAAAAGATATTTTGATTATTGGTGGCCGATACGGTCTTTCAAGCAAAGAGTTTACTCCCTCTATGGTGAAAGCTGTTTATGATCATCTAGATGATAAAGCATTTCATAACTTTACGGTTGGTATTGAAGATGATGTAATGGGCCTTTCTATTCCCATTAAAGAACACATTAATACCGTTCCTGAAGGAACAATCTCGTGTAAATTTTGGGGATTTGGCTCAGATGGTACGGTGGGTGCAAATAAAAATTCCATAAAAATTATTGGTGATAACACCGATATGTATGCCCAGGGATACTTTCAGTACGACTCAAAAAAATCTGGTGGAATCACGCGGAGCCATTTGCGTTTTGGGAGAGAAAAAATCCAATCTGAATATCTCGTAGAAAATGCAGACTTTATTGCTTGCCACAATCAAGCCTTTATTGGGCGTTATGATATCCTTGAGGGAATTAAAGAGAATGGTGTTTTTCTCCTGAATTCCAACTGGAAAGATGAGGAGGTTTTTGAGAATCTTACAGAGAATATGCAGAAAACTATCATTGAGAAAAATGTTCAACTCTATAACATTGATGCGTTGAAAATTGCGCAAGAAGTTGGTTTAGGGACACGAATCAACACCGTTATGATGGCTGCGTTTTTTATCATTTCTAAGGTGCTCCCTCGGGATGAAGCCATCAAAATGATCAAGAATGCCATTGAAAAGACCTATCTTAAAAAAGGTCGCGATGTGGTTGAAATGAACTGGAAAGCAGTAGATTTAGCTGACGAAGCTTTAAAGCAAATTAAGATCCCCAATAAAATTACCAAGAGCGCTGTTGTTAAAGACTTAGTTCCCTCAGATGCTGATGATTTTATAAAAAATGTGATTGAAAAAATTATGCGTGAAAAGGGTGATGAAATAAAAGTCAGTCAAATGCCCTTTGATGGACAAATTCCCACGGGAACTACAGCCTTGGAAAAACGAGGTATTGCTGCACAAGTTTGTCATTGGGAACCGGAAAAATGTATCCAGTGCAATCAATGTTCCTTTGTATGTCCTCATGCAGCTATTCGGACAAAGCTTATTGATCCTGAAGACTTAAAACATGCGCCAGATACTTTCAATGTAATGGATGTAAAAGGAAAAGATAGCAATTACAAATATAAAGTCCAGGTATATATTGAAGATTGTGTTGGATGTGGTGTTTGTATTAATGAGTGTCCAACAGGTTCACTAACCTTTTCGCCTATTGAAAAAGAGCGTGAGGCAGGTGAGCGTGTGAATGCAGAATTCTTTAATGCGTTGCCCAATGATATTTTGGGAAACAACCGAGAAACTACAGTGAAAGGAAGCCAGTTCAAACAACCGCTCTTTGAATTCTCAGGTGCCTGCGCAGGATGTGGAGAAACACCCTACATTAAATTAATCACGCAGCTCTTTGGTGATCGGATGATAATTGCTAATGCTACAGGATGTTCTTCCATTTATGGAGGCACTTTTCCATCGATTCCCTATACCAAGAATAAAGATGGCTATGGACCTGCCTGGGCAAACTCTCTCTTTGAAGACAATGCAGAGTATGGATTTGGAATGCGTCTTGCAGTGGATGCTAATCGGAGACAACTGAAAAGTAACGTTCAAAAGCTTTTGGATGCAGGTGTTGACGGTGAATTGGGTGATGCATTGAAAAAAGCCATTGAAAATTGGACTTTGGTTGATTCTGAAACCAAAGAAAATGCTAAAAAAATCAAAAAACTTCTGCCATCCTACTTGAAAAATGCCCCAGCAGATTTAAAATCCCTTGCTCAAAAGGTGTATGAATTAAAGGATTATTTTGTGGATAAATCCATCTGGTCTTTTGGTGGCGATGGCTGGGCTTATGATATTGGATTTGGTGGATTGGACCATGTCCTTGCATCCGGGAAAAACATTAATATTCTTGTATTGGATACAGAAGTGTATTCCAATACGGGTGGCCAAGCTTCTAAGGCTTCACCCTTAGGTGCTGTCGCTCGTTTTGCTGAAGCTGGTAAACCTACCATCAAAAAAGATCTTGGTAAAATGATGATGAGTTATGGATATGTCTATGTGGCAATGGTTGCCATGGGAGCTAATAAAAATCATCTCATTAAAACACTTCTTGAAGCAGAAGCTTATCCCGGACCTTCTATTGTCATTGCATACGCCCCATGTATTAATCACGGCATCGATATGAGTGAAAGCCAGATCGAAGAGAAAAAAGCTGTTGAGTCAGGATACTGGCTCCTTTATCGCTACAATCCTGCGCTGAAACAAGAAGGGAAAAATCCTTTCTTACTTGATTCTAAAGAACCAAAAGAAGATGTCATAAATTTTCTTGAGGGTGAAAAACGCTATACATCTCTTGAACAAACATTTCCAGAGAAAGCGAAAGAATATCGAAAGCTGTTTGCTCAGTATGTAAAAGAACGTTATGAATCTTATCGAAAAATGGCTGAGGAATAAATAGCCTAAAATAAAGTATAAAATAAACACAAAGGGGACAGCAGGCTGTCCCTTTTGTGTAAGGTAAAGTATGTCAACGAAATTAGAAAAACGTCTACTCGCCCTTATTCAAGAGGCTAATCAAAACTGGGATCTTTTTAAGGAAGGAGATCGGTTACTTGTCGGAATCTCAGGGGGAAAAGATTCCCTTTCCCTGTTAACACTTCTTTCGCACTTCAAGGTGGATCTCCATGCTGTTCATATTCGGTTAAGTCCAACGTCACCTATCGACTTTTTGGATTATTGCAAACACTATTCAACTGTTCATTTAGTAGAAACCACTATTTATGAGCAAGCTTTTGCTCAGGATGCTAATAAAAATCCCTGCTTTATTTGCATGCGCCAGAGACGAAAAATGATTGTGACATTTGCCATGGAGCAGACATTTGATCGTATTTTTTATGGCCATCATAAAAACGATGTCGTTGAAACATTTTTGCTTAATCAACTATTTGGTCGAGAATTAAGCACGATACTTCCCAAACAACCCTTATTTGATAACAAATTTTATCTTTGTCGGCCCCTCTATCTTGTCCCTGAACCACTGCTTGAAACTTATGCTCGTGAGCAAAATTTCCCTACAGTTTTAGAAACATGTCCTGCTGCGAAAAATTCCCAGCGAAACCATATAAAAACCTTATTACATCAACTTCAAGAACAAAATCCTAAAATTGACCTTGTTGATAACATTTTTTCCAGCATGAAACGAATCAATATGCCCTTTATTCCTACCTTCCCGGATACGAAAATTCTTACAGATATTCGAAAGCCAAACTATAAGAAAAAGTAAGTTTGATTTTAGAGTAAAAATATTTAAAGACATAAAAATAACACTATAAACTTGACATAGATATCTTATTGGCTTATCTTACCCCCGGGGTGGGGGGGAATTCCTAAACATATCTTAATATAATAATGTAAGGAAAATTTATAATTATTTCAAAAAGGGAGGATGTTATTACCCTCTTTTCCTGTTTTCCGCAATGAGACACCCTAAAAATTTTTATAACCAATTCTGTATATTTCAGCTGTTCTTTATCCATATTAAGAAGTTTGGATTTTGTTTTCTTTGATTCTAGCAATGTATAGGTGATTTGATACATGTTATGTGTTAACTCTCTAGCCCTTTTTAGTGATATAGTCGACTTCTCTTTGTATAAAACTCTTTCAAGCTCCTTGAGTATACAGTAAGCCGAAAAAGCAATACAGATATGACCTTCTATGCGATTCCTTTTTATATTTACCTCTGAAATTCTGTATCACTTGTACAGACTGACTTCCAGAATGATTTCTACTTTTCTGATAAACATGATGAAAATTTTGCAACACCCAAATTTAAAATAATAATATTGATTATCAATGAGTTACGCGGGTGTTGCAAAAAATTGCGGAAAACAGGAGTGGAACGGTTATTTAAGAATTCCCGTTTTGAAAAAGTTCGTGTTGATCTGTCAATTACCAATCAGATGTAAGTTTTTCGAGGATATCTTGGGAAGTTTTTTCAACAACATCCTGAAGGGCATCCTCCCGCGTAATTTGATCGCTTGGTGAAAGCTGGTTATTGTATGAATCGCTATAATACACACTCCACTGACTCAGGGTACCTTTCATCAGTTCCCGATTGTCAGGGAGAGCCAGCCATTCATAGCGGGCTGTTAGGGTAAGTTTATATTCTTTTACCGTTTCTGTTTCATCAAAGGTATAGGGATCATCCGTAATGCGTGTTAAAGAAACACGAAGGATAGAGTGAGCGGCTTCAGGTTCTGCCAAAGGCAATATGTTTTCAGATAAGATGCGATTAATCAAGGCAGCAGTAACATGTTGTCCTAAATTAAATTCAGCGGTCTCATTCACAACATCTTCAATGGCAATACTTTTAATTCCAGGAGGAATTGTTCCTGGCCGCACCGAATAAATACCGCATCCTGTAAAAAAAAGAAGGCAAAAAAGAATCACGTGCAAACATATTTTTTTAACGTTGTATTCCATATTCTTTCAATTTCCTATAGAGTGTTCGCTCGCTAATTTTTAGTGCCTGAGCCGTTTTACGTTTTGACCCTTGATATTTTTCCAGGGTTTTTTCTATCAATTCTTTTTCCATTTCACTGATGGATTTATCTTCTACAGGGAGAATTTCTTTGGAGAAAATGGCACTATTTTCAATATCATTGGCTCGTTGAGGAATTTCAGTCAACGACAATTGTCCTTTTTCAAGCATGTAGTAATTCTGCTTTAACATAGTTTTTATTTCTTCCATATCCTGACGAAGCAGTAATAATTGTTGGAGAATGAGTTCACGCTCCATTTTGTCAATATCTTTATCCATGCGAACAGGGAAACGTGTATCAAAATGATCACTATCAAGGTATCCTACATTTTTTTGAAGGTATTCCCGGACTGTTTCGGGCTGAATAATTTTTGATTTTTCGAGAATAAAAACCGATTGAATAAAATTTCGCAATTCTCGGATATTTCCTTGCCAGTTTAAAGATTCCAGAATTTTCATTGCGGCGGGAGAGATGGGTTTATAGGGTAAATTATTGCGATCTGCATATTCAATCATAAAATATTCTGCCAGCATGGGGATATCTTCGCGGCGTTCACGAAGGGGTGGAATATGAATGGTAATCGTCTTTATTCGGTAATAGAGATCCTTTCGAAATTCTCCTTTTAATACCTGTTCTTTTAAATCGCGATTGGTGGCAGCAAGAAGACGGACATCCACATGGCGGGGAATGCTTTCTCCTACGCGAATAATCTCTCCTGATTCCAGCACACGAAGGAGTTTGACCTGCGTTTCAAGAGGGAGTTCACCGATTTCATCGAGAAAAATGGTGCCCCCATCGGCTGCTTCAAAAAATCCTTTCCGATCTTCAACCGCACCAGTAAAACTTCCTTTTTTGTGTCCAAAAAGTTCACTCTCTATGGTTCCTGATGGAATTGCACCACAATTCACGACGATATATGCTTTGTTTTTTCGATTGCTCAACAAGTGAATTGCCCGGGCAACCAGCTCTTTTCCCGTACCGCTTTCTCCAACAATAAGAATGCTAATATTTGTTGGTGCAACTTGTTCAATGGAACTAATAACTTCTTTAATGGCATCAGATTTTCCGATAATGCCATATTTTTGTTCAATGTCAATCATTTCTTATAGTGCCCTTTTTAAAACCAAAATTTGATCTCTCAATTTTGCTGCTAATTCAAATTCAAGATTTTCAGCGGCTTGATTCATTTCATTCGTCAGATCATCAATTTGTTTAAGAATATCAAGTTTAGACATGGCGGCAGCATCTTGCTTAAAAGCGTATTTAGCTTGTTTTTCTCTTATGTGAGAGTAATCTGCGATTGATGTGCTCATGCGAACGTCATCTTGAGTTTTATACACCGTTACGGGGGTAATATTATGTGCTTTATTATAGTCCATTTGAACCTTGCGGCGACGATTAGTTTCATCGATCACCGTTTTCATAGCATCACTTATGTGATCGGCATAAAAAATCACTTTTCCGTTTACATTTCGGCTTGCCCGTCCTGCAATTTGAAAAAGAGAACGTTCTGATCGGAGGAATCCCTGTTTATCGGCATCCAAAATAGAAACAAGGGAAACTTCCGGAAGATCCAACCCTTCTCTGAGTAAGTTAATTCCCACAAGGACATCAAATTCCCCCAGTCGAAGATCCCTAAGAATGGAAATCCGTTCAAGACTATCAATTTCAGAGTGAAGATATCGGGTTTTTACCTGGACATTCTTGAGGAACTCTGCAAGATTTTCAGACATTTTTTTAGTAAGGGTTGTAATCAACACACGTTCTTTTTTAGCCGTTCGTTTTTTTATTTCATCAATCAAATCATCAATTTGATTTTTTGTTGGGCGGACCTCAATTTCAGGATCTAAAAGGCCGGTTGGACGAATAATTTGTTCTGTAAAAACACCATGAGTTTTTTCTATCTCGTAATCGGCAGGGGTCGCACTGACAAAAATAACTTGGTTAATCATCGCTTCAAATTCGTCAAATTTCATGGGTCGATTATCCAGAGCGCTGGGAAGACGAAAACCATATTCCACAAGGACTTCCTTTCGGGAGTAATCGCCATTATACATGGCGCGGATTTGGGGAATGGTTGCATGGGATTCATCAATAAAGAGAAGATAATCTTTTGGGAAAAAATCCATAAGGGTAAAAGGACGCTCTCCTGGTTTTCGTCGTGTAAGATGACGACTATAATTTTCGATACCGGAACAGTATCCAAGCTCCTGCATCATTTCAATATCATAATTTACCCGCTGTTCCAAACGCTGCGCTTCGACCAATTTTCCCATTTGCCGAAGGTCTGTGAGTCGTTCAGAAAGTTCTTGACGGATATCCTGAATAGCAACTTTCATTATTTCTTCATTGGTAATAAAATGTCTGGCAGGATATATCATCAGAAAATCTGAACTCCCTTGAGCTTTTCCTGTAAGAGGGTCGAAAAATGTAATGCTTTCCAATTCATCCCCCCAGAATTCCAAACGCGCTGGAATGTCGTTATAGGCAGGATAAATATCCATTATCTCTCCCCGAATCCTAAAGGTCCCCCGGGAAAAACTGATATCATTTCGAACATAATGAATGGATATTAAGTGTTTTAATAAGGATTCACGGGAAATAGTTTCTCCCTTTTTAAGGAAAATAACCTGCTCTTTATATTCCGTTGGGGATCCCAAACCGTAAATACACGATACCGATGCAACTACAATAACATCCTGGCGAGAAAGAAGTGAAGCCGTTGCTTTTAAACGAAGTTTCTCAATTTCATCATTGATATCTGAATCTTTTTCAATATAAGTGTCCGTTACCGGAAGATAGGCTTCTGGTTGGTAATAATCATAATAGCTGATAAAATACTCTACTGCATTATCGGGAAAAAAGCTTTTAAACTCGCCATAGAGCTGGGCAGCTAATGTTTTATTATGGGAAATAATTAACGTAGGACGTTGGACTTCTTCAATAACTTTTGCCATCGTAAACGTCTTGCCAGACCCTGTAATACCCAAGAGCGTCTGGAATTTTTCGCCTCGATTCAGGCCATCGACCAGGGATTGAATTGCTTCCGGTTGATCACCGGTAGGTTTAAAACTTGATTTAATCTTGAATTTTGCCATATTGTCAGAAATATAAGACAATTAAAGGTAAATTAAAAATAGGGAGAGCCATATATAACGGATAAAATAATCATATAGAAGAATTAGATACTAAAATAGATAGTGGTAGAGGACTATAAAGCATTTATGTGAATAGGAAAATAATATAATCATAATGAATACAGGATAATGGTTTGTGAAAGAGAATTTTACGCATGAAAGGAAAACATAACGTTATTCAAAAAGTTAATGTTTTAAACAATAATAAAGCATTATACAATTCATTTCCTCTAAATGAATCTAACTGATATTTCATCCGATATGTCTTCTAACGCCAGTTCCTTTACTCGCAAATGTGTCCTCATCAAAGTGTAACGAAATTCTAAATTATTTGTCTATATTTAAAGTATGAACACAATGACAATAAAAAGGCTAACAATTTACAAGTATTCTTAACATGAAAGTAAAAAGGAGGACTCACCCATGGGTACAAAAGGAAGAGAAATTGTAGGAATGGATGTTGACAAACTTATCGAGTTACTTAACAAGGCTTTTGCTGATGAATGGTTGGCATATTATCAATATTGGATTGGGGCACAAGTAGTGAAAGGTCCTATGAAAGAAGCTGTGATTGGTGAACTCACACAACATGCCAATGATGAACTTCGTCACGCCGAGATGCTTGTCACACGAATTATCCAACTTGGTGGGACACCTGTTCTTAAACCGGAAGACTGGTACAAAGTTACCAACTGTGGATACGATGCACCTGAGGATCCCTTTGTCCGGACGATCCTTGATCAAAATATTCATGGAGAACAATGCGCTATCGACGTCTATCAACATTTGCTTGAAATCACCAAGGAAAAAGATCCCATTACCTACAATATGGCTCTCCAAATTCTTGAGGATGAAGTAGAACACGAAGAAGACCTTCAGGCACTTTTGGAAGATTTGGAAGCGTTGGCTTAATCTTTTCCTACAAAAGAGGGGAAATTCATATTCCCTAACGCTAAAAAAGTCTGAACTTACAAAACTCCCCCTATGATGATGGGGAGTTTTTTTATGTCTATGTATTTTATCTCTCTACATATCATTGGAGATGAGGAAATGAGAAGAGTTAAAGAGAGAAGATATTTGTTGACGTCCACATCCCTATTTGTTTAGCAAATTTTCCACTATTTATAGGAAAGATTTAGTAGAATATCATTTATTTACAATACACCCGATATGACTTCTATTAAAAGAATATTGCATCATTACAAATAATTATATTATATTTTAAAAAAAGTAATATTTCATTAAAAAGTTATCATGTCCTTCTTTTGGTGGAGAGGTAGTTATGGTTTTTGGCTTATAGGTGCATTCTGTAGATTTTATGAAAAACAATTTAATTTTCTATTGAATTGATAAAGAGGACATTGACAATGTCTGAAGAAATAAAAAGAATAAAATGAATATTCAAAAAGAGATTATTCCTTCATTTTTTGAATTCAGGATCAAAGGAGTGAATAGATGGAACAATATACCATAAAAATAAAATTATTGACGCCTATCTGGACAGGAGATGCAGATAGGAAAAATACCACATTAAGAGAAACAGGTATCATTGGCAGCTTACGTTGGTGGTATGAAGCACTAATTAGGGGATTGGGTGGCACAGCATGCGACCCGACAAACACAAATTGCAATGGGGATAATCATTGTGATGCGTGTGAGTTATTTGGATGCACAGGTTGGGCAAGGAAGTTTAAGTTGGAAACAAGTTTTAATTATACTTATACTATTCCTGAAGTGTGGATAGGAACTAGGGAAAAACGTAATAATAGATATTTAAAAAGAAAAGTTGATGGTTTTATGTCGGATGGATCAATTGTATTAACTTTTATTCCTTTAAAAGATATAAGCAAAAATGAATGGATTTTATTGAATTCAACCTTCAAAGTTATTGAAGATTATGGTGCAATAGGAGCACATATATCACAAGGTAGCGGTGTAATTAAGATTGTTGAAGATAATTTACCTTATCAGAATGAAAAATGTAGACAATTATATAAATCTAAAAATTCTTTAGCGAGTTTAGATAAATTCTTTTTTTATAAGTTTAAACTTAAATTTAAAGAAGATATATCTAAGCTGATTAATAATAAATCTTTTTGGACACATACTCAGGAGGATAACCAATTCAAGGATAATTGGGATAACTGGAGAAAATTGTGGGAAAATTATGATTTTCTTCCGATAGCATTCCATATTAGAGACTCTTTACGCCATTTAGAAAATGATAAAAACAAAAGACATGACATTTTTGGAGAATTAGGTAAAGGATCTAAAGTATTTGTTTCTCATGGTTATAAAATTGATACAAAAACCGTGGAATTTAGGATTTGGGGTTATGAAATAGATAGTTATTTGTTATCCCCAATTAAAAACAATCTTGAGAGTAATTTAAAGCAAAAGTTATTTTCTGACGGAGAAGACTTGTTAAAAAATTGTGTATTAAAAGAAGAAAAATCAGGTAATAAATTATTGGAGGAATTAAAATGATATGTGATTATTATCTTAGCCTCTCACAGGTACAGCTAGATCAAAACATAGATGATCAGATATCAGAAGTTGGCAAAAAGAAAAAAGATTTGGATAAATTAAGTAAAAATCAATATTATAATTTTTATCCTACAGATTCTGATCTTCAAAGTCTCCCTCAAAACTCCACTCTTTTAAAAATCTCCTTCACCCTCAAAAAACCTTACACAAGCAAAGATGAAGGCGAATTTCATATAATTGATAATAAAATCCTTGAAAACCCTATCGTTAGAGATAAATTCACAGGACTTCCTATGGTGAAGCCTACAACATGGAAAGGACATTTGAGATTTGCTGCAAATAAAGTTGAATGGCAAAATGAGCAAGAAAAAAAGAGGATTATCAAACGACTTTTTGGTTCAGAACCGGAAGAAAAAGATAATCCCTTAAAAGGAAGACTTTACTTTTTTCCTACATTTTTCAATGAAGAGGCAGAAAAAGATGTAATAACGCCTTTGAAAAGAGATACCAGGACTCCCGCTAGAGGACCAATTCCATTTGAAGTTATGAAACCCGGCAAAAAGGGTGATTTTAATCTCCTATATTTTCCCTATCCTAAGGGAGCGGATTTCAAGGAGGAAGATATCAATGAAGATTTAAGATTTTTAGCTGATGCTTTAAAACTGATGTTTTACGTCTATGGCTTTTCAGCGAAAAAGACAAGCGGATTTGGGGTGATTGAAAGATTAAAAGATAGCGAAGTTGAGGTTAAACCGTGTGACAAGAGGGAATTATTCTCAATCTTATACACCGAACATAACGAAAATATTAAGGATGGTTCATAAAAATGAGAACAGGAGAAGAGATGCTTGATAAAATCAGAAACTACAGAGTGCACATTCTAACAGGTGAGATCGGGGCATTGCTCCACGATATTGGAAAATGTCATCCCGATTTTATAGGAAAAAACTCAATTGAAAATACACCAACTAATTTTGATCATGCAAATATTGATGAATTTTTAGAGAACAAATTTGTTGATTTAGTTAAGAGTAGTAAACTTGAATTTATAATCAATAATGAAAATACCAGTGTATATTCTTTAATTAAAG
>JAQUPD010000014.1 GCA_028716785.1 Fidelibacterota bacterium | reverse complement strand
TCCTGTTTTCCGCATTTTTTGGGGACACCCGTGTAACTCATTGATAATCAATATTATTATTTTAAATTTGGGTGTCCCAAAATTTTTGATATGTTTGTAAGAAAATGAAAAATGTATCTGGAAGTTAGTCTGTACAAGTGATACAGAAGTTCAGAGGTAAATATAAAAAGGAATCGCATAGAAGGTCATATTTGCATTGCTTTTTCGGCTTACTGCATACTCAAGGAATATGAAAGAGTTCTCTACAAAGAGAAATCGGATATATCATTAAAGGGCTGGCGAATTTACACATAACATGTATCAAATCATCTATACATTGCCAGAATCAGGCAAACAAAATCCAAACTTCTTAATATGGATGAAGAACAGCTGAACTATACAGAATTGTTTATAAAAATTTTTAGGGTGTCCAATTGCGGAAAACAGGAGATTATAAGAAAGATAGGATATATGATTTCGGTTAGATAACGCCCCCCACCCCGGGGGTAAAATACAGCAGAATCCGTCATGAAGCAAGATAATATTGTTATCCTTGTATATGACGTTTATTATACCTCAACAGGAAGACTTGGTTTCAAGTATTAAGTGCAACATGTCTTTCTCCAAAAAATACTTCAAGTGGTGTTTTATATCCAAGACATTTTCTATGCCTGTTATTTAGTTTGTTCATTGCCGAGATAATTTCCTGGGGTATAATGGTTGCAAAATCCATGTCCTTAGGGAAGTATTGTCTGATCAGTCCATTCATATTTTCATTTAATCCCCGTTCATAGGATGCATAGGGATGAGCAAAGTAGAACTCCGCTATTAATCTCTCTGCAATTTCTTCATGTCCAGCAAATTCTTTTCCATGATCAGAAGTGAGGGTATGCACATCATCTTTTATTGGCAGCAATAGTGTGTAGATCGCTTCTGTGACCTGATCTTTTGTCTTATGGTCCACTTTGTATATCAACGATAACCGTGACCTTCTTTCAGCCAGCGAGACAATGGCCTGCTTTTTGTTCTTTTTCATCTAAAGATCCTGAGCCTCATACAGAAAGTCGTATAGGAGTCTATCTGAAAAATATGTTTCAGTGCATAAAAAATCGAAAAGCAATAATCCTTTTTACCCTCAGCACCCTGACATTTGTTATTCTTTATGGATCCTATCTTACCTAGTTCCCGCTTCTTTGAGCCGCTCGTTTATCGAGTACTCTTTGGTGATTAGCTTATTTATGGCCTGCATGTCCTTTTCAACAGCATTAACATCCTGGCAACTTGGAAAAATATCTTCTTGTCTTCTGGAATAGCCATTTTGATTTTTTCATTTACTCTTTATGGTCTATCGTTGCTGATATTGCCTTGGATTTCTCACGTATGGCTTATTCCACTTCCGGTTATACTTTTTGGAATTGCCCATGGGTTAAATATTCCAAGCACCTAAACACTTTTGGCAAAACTAGCACCCATGGAATATCGTGGCGTTTTTATGTCCTTTAATGAAATGGTGTTACGACTTGGTCAAACCCTTGGACTTCTTTTAACCAGAATTTTCTTTCACCTTTGGGGAACAACAGGTGCTTTTTTCATGGGGGCTACAATTGCCCTTATGACAGCAGTCTTTTAATCATAACAAAAAAATTGATTGAATAAAGAATCCATAATGTGGTTCCTCATTAAAAATAGATTACATGATATAAGAAGGTTTCTATGATAGAATTCTTTGTTTGTATTATCGGTTTCTTTACATTTTATAACTAAAAATGGGGGTCATGTGTCATCATCATTAAAAGAAGAAAAAATATCAGGGGATATTGTTTATGAGGGATATCTCTTAAAAATCCATAAAGATAAAGTAAAACTCCCCAATGGAAAAGTAAGTGTTCGAGAATATATTCATCATCCTGGTGCTGTTGTGGTGCTTCCTTTTTTGGAAAATGGGAATGTGATCCTTGAAAAGCAATATCGATATCCAGCGAATCAGGTTTTTATTGAATGTCCTGCTGGGAAAATTGATCCCGGAGAAAGTCTCGAAGAAACAGCTCATCGCGAGCTTTTGGAAGAAACGGGATATACGTGTAAAACGCTATCTTATCTTGGAAAAGTTCACCCTGGCATCGGATACACAGATGAAGTGATTTATCTCTATGAAGGATTTGGCTTAACACATCAGACTGTAAATCGAGATGATGATGAATTTCTTGAAATTTTTCAGGTTCCCTTTAAGGAAGCCTATCAAATGGTGTTATCTGGCGAGATAACAGATGCAAAATCCATGGTGGCTATTTTATTAAGCTGGGAGCGGAAAAAGTCTAGGGAAGATGAAAAAGATAAGGATAAAAGAAAAGAATGAACCTAACGCTCCATCAAAAATTGCTTAACATTGCACGGGGTGAATATCACGATCCACACAATGTGCTAGGAATTCATGAAAGTTCCCCTGGGAAAAGAGTTGTTCGCGTATTTGTTCCTGATGCTAATCGTGTTTCTATTGAGCGATTAGATCAGAAGAAAAAAACATATCCCCTTTCGCCTCTGGAAATTGATGGATTTTGGCAGGTCGAAATTCACAGTGATGTTTTTTTCCATTACAAGATTCACGCAGGTTATTCCGATGGAAATACCTATTCTTACATAGATCCTTATCAATTTATGCCTACGATTAGCGAAAATGACTTATATCTCTTCAATAAAGGGGATCACCGATTTGTGTATGAAATATTAGGGGCACATCCTTTGACTCATGATGGGATTTTAGGCGTTCGGTTTGCCGTTTGGGCTCCCACGGCTCGGCGCGTGAGTGTTGTTGGCGATTTTAATCGGTGGGATGGACGTTTTCATCAAATGCGTGAGATGGGTAGTTCAGGTGTCTGGGAAATTTTTATTCCCGAAGCTCGTGAGGGAGTTCTCTATAAATATGAAATTTATACAGCTGCTCGAACGATCAGAATCAAAACGGATCCTTATGCTCAATATTTTCAAATACGACCAGAAAATGCCTGTATTGTCTATCAATCGACCCATCAATGGCAAGATCAGGTATGGATTGAAAAACGTGCAAAGACAAACGTGTTTTCTTCTCCGCTGAACATCTATGAAGTTCATGTTGGTTCATGGCGGCACAAAGAAGATGGAAGCGTGTATAGTTATCGGGATCTTGCTAGGGAACTGGTTCCCTATGTAAAAACCATGGGCTATACCCATATTGAGTTTCTTCCTATCATGGAGCATCCTTTTGATGCTTCCTGGGGATATCAGGTAACAGGTTATTATGCCCCAACAAGTCGGTTTGGAATCCCCGATGATCTGAAATATCTTATTGATGAATGCCATCAAGAAGGAATCGGAGTGATTCTTGATTGGGTTCCAGCGCATTTTCCCAAAGATGATTTTGCCTTGGCTCGCTTTGATGGAACAGCACTTTATGAACATGAAGATACTCGGTTAGGAGAACATCCCGATTGGGGGACATATATTTTTAATTATGGCCGCAATGAAGTAAAAAATTTCCTTCTCGCCAATGCTGTTTATTGGTTAAAAGAATTCCATGCTGATGGTCTTCGCATGGATGCTGTGGCTAGTATGCTTTATTTGGATTATAGCCGAAAAGCCGGAGAGTGGATCCCTAATAAATATGGCGGCAATGAAAATTTAGAAGCCATTGAATTTTTAAAACATGTTAATTCAGTAATTCATGAATACTTTCCCGATGCTCTTTTAATTGCTGAAGAATCCACAGCCTGGCCAGGTGTTACACGTCCTGTTCAAGATAATGGCCTGGGCTTTACCTTTAAGTGGAATATGGGATGGATGAATGATTTTTTAAGTTATATGTCCAAAGACCCCATTTTTAGAAAATATCACCACAATGAACTCACCTTTTCCATGCTCTACGCCTATTCGGAAAATTATATTCTTGTGTTGAGTCATGATGAGGTTGTTCATGGAAAACGTTCTTTATTAAGCAAAATGCCCGGTGACGATTGGCAGAAATTTGCAAATTTTAAAGTGCTGTTAGGCTTTATGATAACACATCCTGGGAAGAAACTCCTTTTTATGGGGAGTGAATTGGCGCCGTGGCATGAATGGAATGAAAACCAGGGGGTAGAATGGCATCTTTTACAATGGGAACCCCACAAAAACGCAAAGATTTATGTTGAGCATCTGAATAAACTTTATCTCAACGAGCCTGCTTTATGGGAGCAAGACCATAAACCTGAGGGATTTGAGTGGATTGATGTGAATAATGCGGATCAATCGATTATCTCTTTTATTCGTCATGGAAAAAATTACCAGGAAGATCTTCTTGTTATGTGTAATTTTACTCCTGAAACTTATTTTGAATTTCGTGTGGGTGTGAATATCCCAGGAGAATACCAGGAGATTTTTAATTCTGATGCAAAAATTTATTATGGAAGTGGTGTTATTCAAAATAGCACACATTCCTCTGTAGAAATTCCTTGGAATGGCCGTCCGCATTCCATCTCTTTCGGTTTATCACCCCTTAGTATGATTATATTTAAGAGGATTAACTAAAAGGATTCTCATGGAGCAATCGGGAAAACGTATTCTTTATGCTGTTTTAAATTGGGGATATGGTCATACGATTCATGCTTTTCCCTTGATTGATTTTTTAAATCAATATCACGAAGTTATTTTTGCAGCTGATGGCCAAGCGATGATTCTTTTGCGAAGGCGGTTTCCCCAAAATTTATGCGTTCCCATGAAGGATGTCCGTATCCGCTATTCAAAACATAAAGTTTTTATGCCTTTTTCGTTGTTACTTCAAGCCGTTAAAATGCTTTTGGGTCTTCGACGAGAACATCAATTAACCCAAAATTTGGTGAAACATTTAAAAATTGATCGAATTATTTCAGATAATCGTTATGGCGTATGGAATAAACGGGTGCCTTCGTACTTAATAACGCATCAACTTCGTTTTCACATGCCTATTCACACCATGGAACCCTTAAGTATTTTCTTTAACCGAATGGTTTTTAAGGGCTTTACAGGCGTTTGGGTTTTGGATTCCCCTGATAATGAGCAAAATTTATCAGGAAAATTAACCCATGAAAATGCTTTGAGTTCACATCCAAAAGTGCGATTTATGGGATTGTGGTCTGATTTGGTTCCCCGGACTGTTGAAGAAGATATTGATTTACTTGCCATACTTTCGGGTCCTGAGCCCCAGCGGACGATGTTGGAAAATATCCTTTTGAAACAAATGCCACTTCTTCCTGGGAAGAAAGTTCTTGTGCGTGGTGTTGAAACCTCCTTGCCTTTGAACCAAGAAGACATTATACTTTTCGACTTTGTGGATAGAGAACGTATGAATGACCTTATCGCTCGAAGCCGTATGGTTCTTTGTCGATCGGGGTATACATCTACCATGGATTTGGTACGAATGGGTAAAAAAGCAATTATGATTCCAACACCCGGACAAACGGAACAGGAATATCAAGCAGAACTATATCATAAACGTGGATGGTTTTACACGGTTTCTCAAAATGCCCTGGCGCTTTCAAAAGATATTCAGGCTGCACAAAAATTCGAACCTCCAAACCTCAGCGATTGGTTTAATCGGACCGATTTATTAGACGACGCGATTCGGGCATGGCCAAAAGAGTTGTTAAAAATAAAATCATGATGAAAAAGTACCAGCGATATTTTCTTGTATATTTTTTACTTGGATTTGTTGCCGTTCCCCTCTTTGCGACGGATATGCATCTTCAGGAAGATAGTCCGGCCTATTTCTTTTTACAGACAATGGAAACGCGGGGACTTTTAGACTTGCCCTTACCAGCAGCACGTCCTTGGATAAAACAAGATGTGGCGCAACATCTAAAAATCCTCCTGGAAAAAAATGATAGCTTAACAGCAACGGAACAGGAAATACTTCAAATGCTTGTCAATCGGTATCGCCTTGAGCTCTCTGAACTAAAACATCCCCGCCTTGCAGACGAAGATAGCGTGCATTTTTCGTTAGTGCATGTCAAAGAGGATTTTAATCGAAAATTGTCTCGTTCCATTATCAGTGAACCCGATTACCTTTTCCTCTATGAAACTGAGGATGAATATTTTTTCCTTCAAGGGGATGGCTTGATTCGAGTTGAGAATAAAAACGATCTCTTTCGTTTTTCCGGCCATATAGGACTCCGAGGCTTTGCACAAATACACCACGTGAGTGTGTATGGCGATGCCATGGCTTATGAACTTATTGTCCATGATTACTACAAGGATGATCCTATAGATAGCCGTGGTTTTTACCTTCATACCGATTCAACATTGTCTCTGGTAAGTTTTGACAATACCATGGGATATGTTCAGGTGCAAACAAAGGCAGGACTTTTTACGCTTGGCAATGATCCCCTACGGTGGGGGCATGGGGAAAATTCTTTATTTCTCTCAGGCAAAACTGCAACATTTCCCTATATGATGTGGCAGAAAGCCTTTTATAAATCGCGTTTTCTGTTTTTTCATGGGAGTCTTATAAACGCGACGTATACTCTTAGTGATGATGGCCATTCAAAAATTTATCCAGAAAAATATTTGGTAGGACAGCGATTTGAACTCTATCCTTGGAAAAACATCTCACTTTCATTTATGGAATTTATAACCTATGGGGATAGGAGTCCTGAGCTAACCTATTTTATCCCCTTTACTTTTCTATGGTCTGCTGAACACAATCTTGAGGATCGGGATAATGTTCTATTGGGATTTGAGATGGCATGGCGCCCTATCAATGGGGTTAAGCTTTATGGAAGCATTCTTTTGGATGAATTTAAGTTTTGTGAATTTGCTACGCAGTGGTGGGGGAATAAACGTGGCTATCAGGTGGGAGCAAATTTTACCCTTCCGGGTTCGCCTCTGTGGGGAGCTTTTTTCGAAGGGACTCTTGTTCGACCTTGGACCTATTCTCACTACAAAGATGTCAACACGTTTACACATAAAGGAGATTGTTTGGGTTTTTTTGCTGGCCCCAATACTAGGCTTTTCGAAGTGGGCTTAAGAGGTTGGATTACAGCAGCTCATTTTGTGAGCCTTTCTTTTCGCTCCCTGGAAAAAGGACTTGAACCCCTTCCTGAAAATCATCCCGATTATTATCCCATTGGCAGTAATGCGAATCAAAATTATTATGAAAGAAATAAAGTCTACGACCATGCCACAAAAAATTTAATGGGAGACATTCAAAAAACACGCTCTTGTGATATTATGTGGCAATGGCAATTTATAAATAATGGCTGGCTTGAAGTTACCTGGCAACCACAATGGGTAGATTCTGATTTTAAACACATGGCATATATTCAACTACAGGTAAAACACTAATGATGTCGTTTACCGTTTTATCCCTTATTTATTTTGTTCTTATTTCGTTGGTAATTATTGCTTTAGTTCGGGAAAAGAGTTGTGAAAAAGAACCGACACAAAGTGCCACAGTGATTGTATGTGCCCGCAATGAGGAAGATAATATTCCAGGACTTGTGGAATCGCTAAAAGCCCTCGATTATCCTGAGGGGATGTTGGAAATTTTTCTTGTGGATGATGTTTCAGAAGATCGGACAGGGGAGTATATTGATGCAGCTCAAAAAGAAGATCCACGCATCCGGGCAATCCATCTTCATGAAAAAGAAGAGGGCTTTGCCGGGAAGAAAAATGCCATTACACAAGCCGTAGGGATGGCAAATGGAGAAATTATTTTGTTAACAGATGCGGATTGCAGGCCGGGACCTAATTGGGTAAAACGCATGGTTGCCTGTTTTGATGAAGATACAGGGATGGTTCTTGGTTTTTCTCCCATTGAAAAAGCCAAGGGACTTTTTCAACATTTTCTCGAATTTGATTGTCTTGCACGAGTTGCCATCCAAGCAGGTGGCGCCTTCTGGAATGTTCCACCCTACTCAACAGCAAGAAATTTGGCGTTTAAACGCCGTGTTTTTTTTGAAGTGAATGGGTATGAAAGTTCAGGAAAAATTGCGACAGGTGATGATTTTTTCCTTACGCGTGATGTGTGGCTTAAAACCCATCGACCTTTTCGACATGCCATGCACCCAGAAAGTTTTGTAATGACAAAACGTGATAATTTTTCAAAAAAGTATGTCCGCCAACAACTCCGTAGAAATGGAACAATTTTTCACCTTGCGCCTTTTTATCGTGTTGTTGGCCTTTTTGTGTTAGCGTATTATGTTGCCATTCCCATAAGTATCTTTACGTTGCCAACAAGACTGTGGGCGGGATCTTTGGTGATAAAAACAATCCTTGAATGGGGGGGAATGATTGCTGCTGGAAAGCGATTTGGATACTTAAATGTTTCTTTTTTATATCCTCTCTTTATTCTTTACTATCCACTCCATGTGTTCGTATCATCGGTTATTGGTAGTTTAAAAAAATATGAGTAGAAATAACATAGCGTCTCGTTTTAATCACGCGACACGCCCGCGGGCAAAAAGGGTTTTTAAAAAGGCCTTTTCAATTCATAAAGTGGGTAATTTGTTTTTGAATTCCTTATCAAAAAAGGTGTCAGATTTCAAAAAGACTCCAAGCGCTTGGGGCTTACCCCCTGCTATCATGATTGAAGCAGCCTCCGTATGCAATCTTTACTGTCCTTTATGTGCATGTGGCGCTGGGGAAGTCCATCGAAAAACACCCTTCCTGGATGTTCATCGTTTTGAAGCTCTTATTAATGAACTCCAGAAAAGTTTATGGATGGTTCTTTTCTGGAATCAAGGGGAACCCTTTCTTCACCCTTCTCTTCATGCAATGATTCGCTATGCTTCTGATCGAGGCATTTACACTATAACCAGCACAAATGGACATTTTTTACAAGATGCCGATGCTCTGATAGAGAGTAATTTAGATGAAGTTATTGTTTCTCTGGATGGTGCTACAGAGGATGTTTATCAAAAGTATCGCGTTGGGGGAAATTTTCAAAAAGTGCTTGAAGGAATTAGCATGCTTGTTCAACAACGCCATAACAAGAACGTAAATCATCCTCACATCACAATTCAATGTGTCATATCTCGATACAATGAACACCAGGTACACGCCCTTGAAGAATTATCACAATCGCTGGGAGTCGATGAGCTTCTTTTCAAGACGATGGAAATAATTCCTGGCGCAAAGGAGACAGATTATCTTCCTCGAAATTTAAGATATCGCCGATATCCTGAAAATCCTGAGACATGGACACGAAAAAATGACAAGAAAAACTGCCGGGAGCTTTGGTATCAACCAGGTTTAAATTCAGATGGCACAGTATCAGTGTGTTGTTTTGATAAAAATGCTGTTTTTAATCCAGGAGAATACATTCCGGGAAATTTTCGCGCCCTTTGGAAAAGTCCAAAATGGATGTCCATTCGCGATCGTGTAAAGAATAAAAAAGGTGACATAATGCCGTGTAAAAAATGTACTGCCACGTTGAATCTGAATTACAGGAGTATTCTTTTTCAGTGAAACACCGCATAAAAAAAACTATCTTTTATTTTGTAAAGGTTTGTATTTCTTTTGGACTCATCTGGTTTGCCCTTCGGCGTGTTGATCCTGAAAATTTGTGGAATTATGTCCACTCTTTACCCGCACACCTTATTTTTTTGACGGTCCTTGGCAGCGCGGTGAATCTTATTCTTCAATTTATTCGCTTTCGCTTGATTATCGATGAATGTCAGCACCAAGTGTCTACCCCCGATTTGCTTAAAGTCTTTTTTTTGGGATTTGCTTTTCGCCTAACTATTCCTGGGGGGCATGGGGAAGCAGCCAAAATGTTATTTATCCAAGGTGGCACCAGAAATCGCATTACAGCCTACGGCCTCGAAAAAATCACCATTTCTGTTGTGATTTTGTTTCTTTTGGGTCCTGCCATTGTTTTTCTTTTTCCCCAACATAAAGCGTTTCTTTTGGTTTCTTTGATTCCTTTGGTGGGGATTGTTCTTCTCTATAGACTAAAAGGAAAACCATGGATAAAGAAGTGGCAACTTGTGGGGACTCATTATACAAACATTGCGATAAAAACGGCACTCCTTACTGTGGTGATTTACGGTGTCTTTATCAGTCAATATTGGATTTTGTTGCGCCTGTATTCTATTGATTGGCTTACGGTTGCTGCTATTTGTATTCTTGTAATGGGAGCTTCAGCATTGCCTATTTCTGTAAGCGGGCTGGGAATCCGAGAAAATACAACGGCTTGGCTTTTGGCAGACTATGGTGTTGCACCTGCTATTGGTGTGGGTGTTCCCCTTGTTGTTTTTGTCCTGAATGTCGTTATCCCTGCCCTGATAGGTGGTGTTATCCTCCTAACCCTGAAAAAGAAAGATCAAAAACCTGAATACAAATTTTTATTAAAAGAGTCCTGATGTCCCTTGTTTTGCTTCAATCTCATTTCCCATATAATTTCTTTTGCAAGGTTTCAGGATATACTGATTGATAATGAGGAGGTAGAATGAAACTTGTTGTTTTGGAAGGATACAGTTTAAATCCGGGTGATTTGGATTGGGGGCGTTTAAAAGCTTTAGGGGATGTTACGATATACGATCGAACACCCCCGGAGAAAATCGTTGAAAGGGCGTTACAGGCAGATGCTATTCTTTCAAATAAAACCCCTCTTACGAGAAAAATTTTCGAGCAGCTTCCAGCATTACGGTATATTGGAATCCTTGCAACGGGATATGATAGCGTTGATGTAAAAGCAGCCATAGATTTTGGCATTGTTGTAACAAATATCCCAACATACGGAACGCAGTCAGTTGCTCAAATGACCTTTGCTCACATTTTACATATCATGCATCATTTGGCAGAGCACGACAAGAGTGTACAAAAAGGAGAATGGTCGAAAGCGTTGGATTATTGTTATTGGAAATATCCGCAAAGAGAACTTGCAGGCCTTACTCTGGGGATTTTAGGATTAGGTCGAATTGGGAAGGCCGTGGCACATATTGGGAATGCTTTTGGTATGGAAATTATTTACTATGATAAGGTTCAAGCAGATGATTCATCATTAGGTTGGAAGGACGTGCCTCTTGAAATACTCTTTCAAGAAAGTGATGTTCTTTCGCTCCATTGTCCTCTTACGCCAGAAACCTACGAAATTATTGATATGAACCATCTTAACATGATGAAAAAAACAGCGGTACTTATCAATACGAGTCGGGGTGGATTGATAAAAAATAACGATTTAGCAACAGCGCTAAAAAAGGGTATCATTTATGCTGCAGGATTGGATGTCTTGGATAAAGAACCGCCACCCCTTGATCATCCTCTTCTTGGTATTCCCAATTGTTTTATAACGCCTCATATTGCGTGGGCAACACATGCTGCTCGCAGTCGTTTATTGGATAGTGCTATAGAAAATTTAAAATGCTTTATGAAGGGAAATCCTATAAATGTTGTATATGGCTAACAAGATAGAAAACGCCTTTCTCTTTGGAAAAGCCTTTTGCCAAGGCGGGTTGGTTGATGTAATTTTTATGGGATAGAAGAAGGTGATACTTCGATCGTTTCCAGATATCCTTAAAACAAAAAGGAGTAAAGAAATGACGGATATGGAATATGAAAAGAAATATGAAAGCATGCGTTATCGATTTTGTGGAGAAAGTGGGTTAAAACTTCCTCTTGTTTCATTGGGACTTTGGCACAATTTTGGAAGTGTGGATGTCCATGAAAACTCAAGGAAACTTATTCTTTATGCTTTTGATCAGGGGATAACGCACTTTGATCTTGCAAACAACTATGGACCGGCTTTTGGAACGGCAGAAAAAACTTTTGGTCGGGTTTTAAAAGAGGATCTTGCCGGACATCGGGATGAGTTGGTGATTTCTACCAAAGCGGGTTACTACATGTGGCCAGGTCCTTACGGGAATGGTGGAAGCCGCAAATACCTCCTTGCAAGCCTAGATCAAAGTCTGCAACGGATGGGATTAGATTATGTGGATATTTTTTATCATCACCGTCCTGATCCGGAAACACCCCTAGAAGAGACCATGATGGCTCTTGATTACATGGTTCGGAGTGGAAAAGCGCTTTATGTTGGCATTTCATCCTATTCCCCAGAGGATACCTTGAAAGCATCAAAAATTTTAGCATCCTTAGGGACTCCCTGTCGTATCCACCAGCCTAAATACAATATGCTTGTCAGGGACATAGAAAAAGGACTCTTTGATGTTTTAAAATCAGAAGGTATTGGCTGCGCAGTTTTTTCACCATTACAGCAAGGAATTTTAACCGGTAAATACTTGCAAGGAATTCCCCCTGATTCAAGAGCGGCTCGACCCGAAGGATTTTTGAAACCAGAAGATATTAAACCTGAAATTTTGGAAAAAGTCCGTGCCTTAAGTAAAATTGCCGAAAAGCGCGGACAAACCATGGCTCAATTGGCGATATCTTGGGTTTTATGGAGACCAGAAGTTACAACAGCACTCATTGGCGCTCGAAAAATCTCCCACATTGAGGATGCCTTAAAAGCGATTCAAAAGATTGAATTTTCTCAGGAAGAATTGACGAAAATTGACGAAATCGTGGGGGAATAGGTATGAAAAATCATTCCCAACCTCTCCCTTTATATCTCAAAATTCTCCTCTTTAGTGCAGCAATTTTTGTTATTGCTTTCATCGCTTTGTCTCTTATTATTCCTTTTCAAGAACCCTTTTCCGAGCAGACTTTAGCAGAAAACCGAAAAGCTTTTCAGCAAACTCTTATTGATTCAATGATCCTTGCTCCCCTTCAAAAACCACTGGAAAAATCAAATGAGGATGAATGGGCGAAAGCTTTATGGGCAATGGAATTGGCGCAATATCGCTCTGATACTGTTGAAAATGCCCTTAAAGAAGCCTTTAATCAGTATCAACAAATAAATGATGACCTCAAAAGGGCTTTGCTTGAAGCAGTATATGGTTTGTATCCAGAAGAATTTGTTTCTGAAATACGAAGTGTTTTACAGTATGAAAGGGATCCTCAACGCTTTGCTATGGCAGCACTTTATCTTCATAGGACATCGTTTACTATAGAAACGGGAATGGAAATCCGTAATTTGTTATTGAAAAAGTTTAAGCATCTTCCCAACGATCCTACCCTGGGAATGTTTAGGGCTGAACTCTATTTTCGTCCCGAAATACCTCCCATAGACTTGCTTCTTTCTCCTGATTTCTTGGAAGGATATCCCATCTTTTACACATTTTTTCGTCAAAATAGAGATTATCCAGGTATTACAATCTTGCGCCGAGTAGATGGAAGTCTGAAACTTGAGAAAGATCAATCACTGTGGTACATTGAACATTTGGGACGCTCTTACTCTGGGTTGCCAGACTATCTTTTTCATGGTAATACGCCTGAAGGACTTTACTCCATTCAGGGAATTCAACGATCAGAAAATGAATGGGTTGGTCCTACACCGATTGTTGTTTTAAAAATGCCCCATGAAATTCCACCTTCGGTGTTTTTTCATGGAAGTCCTGCCGATTCTGTATGGGATCAGTCTGATTATAGGGATGTGTTGCCACTTCCATGGCGCGATTATTTGCCTGTGTACACAAGCTATTATGCAGGAAAAGCAGGGCGAAAAGATATTGCAGCCCACGGTACTACCATCGATCCAGAATTCTATAAGGGAAAACCATGGTATCCCCTTACCCCTTCCTTAGGGTGTCTTACTGCCCTTGAATTATGGGACGAAAAAACAGGAAAACGAACGCTCAGCCATCAACAGAAACTTATTGATTGCTTTCACGAAGAAAAAATTAACAAAGGGTTTTGGATTGTGATTGATGTGAATAATCGTGAAAAGCCCGTTACAGTTGAAGAATTAGCTCTCTTTTCGCACCTTCTTTCAAAAGATAATCAACCGTGAAAAGGGATCATCAACTTTTTTGGGATGGCTCACAGTAAGATATTTTGTGTTTCCAAAGGGGTCAACAAAAAAATCCCTGTCATTTTTTGTTGTCTGCATTTAAAAGAATTCCCTGCTCATAAAAAAAGGTGTCAATCGAAGGGTCCTTTTCTAAAAATATTCGCTAAAAATCCTGTGTATTTATAAAGGTTTCTAGTGATTGATAACGTAATTCATGATACAGTCGGTTTAATAAAGAGGAAACCATTCGATTATGAAGCGGGATGATACCCTTTGAATCTGTCACAAAATAAGAAATAGGCTTCTTCTATCAGGAGCTTATACATGTTCTGATCTCTACGGATATCATCATAAATGTTGTAGAGATCAGTAATATCAAAACCTATTCCAACATAAATATTGTACAGTTTTTCACGACGAATAAAACGATTAGTAGGAGTAATCCAAAAAGATCCCATAAAAACCAAAAATTGTATAAACAAGATATGAAATGAATGGTTGATGTTGAAGGAGTGATGCAGATGCCACAGGGGACGTTCCATGAGCAGGAAAAATCATCACAAGCACGGGATATAGTGTAAAAAATCCTACTAGGATAAAAAAATGGTCTACCATTTCTATTACGAGGACATTTGTTCACAAAGAGTCTCCCTGTTTGATAGAATAGTTTCCACCAATCCCATGGAATAATCCTCATAAAAGAAAAACGATAAAAACATACATTTTTTCGTATCCTTGAGAAGACAGAAAGAGAAAATGGATAAAGATCCTCCTGGAAAAGTCGCATGGATGCTATATTTCTATCTCTAAGCAATAGAAATATAGACCGAAAGAATAAAATTTACGTGTAAGGGGACATACACAGAACCCACATCAACCATAAAAGAAAATCGGAGAAAAAGGTAAGTCCTGCCAATATGGACAAAAATATTTTGTATACATCAAATTTTTAAAGAGGTTTTAAAGACAAAGACTAAAAATCCTCTTTTTAAAGGGGTGATAAGGTAGTAATCTGAAAAATGGTAACATGGAACAGTGAATTTTCTAATGAATTTAATTGATAGATTTATTGTAAAATCTTAACAATCCAAAGGAGATAATAAGAAATTATTCTCTGGATTTTTGAAGGGATTATATTTTTGGAGAAAAACTGATAAAATCGTGAAAGATAAGAAGAAACATTTCTGACATAAGGGATACTAATCATCATGAAAACAATAAGTTTTGATATTCTGAAGTCTCTATTAAATAGACCCTTACCTGGTGAAAAGGTACATTGGGCTATGTGGCCACGTGGACACAAAGATGAGGGAGAGGAAGCCGTTTATCCTGCATCCACTATGGTCTTAATTTATGAAGAAAAAGATAGGTTATATTTTCCCCTTATTCGTCGAAGTGACCGAAAGGATGATCCTCATCGAAAACAAATTGGCCTTCCAGGGGGACACCATGAAGGGAATGAATCGTATCTTGAAACGGCGTTAAGAGAGACAGAAGAAGAAATTGGCGTTCGTCTCTTTCCTCAAGAAATTGCTGGCAAATTGTCTCCTCTTACTGTGAAACGAAGTGGTTTTGTTATTCATCCTTTTGTTGCTTATACTCGTCGAAAAATTGCATTTCACCCTGATCCCTCTGAAGTAGAAGAAATTATTCCTATTACCTTTGAAGAATTAATCAATCATGACGATAATCAAACATTTCGTTTAGAAAATGGTTGGGAAGTACCTGGCTTTCTTTTCACACACGTCAATGTATGGGGCGCAACAGCCATGATCCTTAATGAGTTAAAATATTTAATTGCTGATTTTTTAGCGTCAACGCGAGATCCTCTTTTAGTATTTCCTCAAAAAAATCGGTGTTAATCCGTTGCATACAAGCCATTTTATCATGTTATTATAAAAGATTGCTATAGGAGTTACGGCATCTTTTAATCTTGACAAATTAGTATAGTTTTAAGTAAACTCTGTGACAAGAAATGACAGGGGGAGTTTATGGATAAAGATCGCGAGGGCATTGATTTTCTGACACAGAAAGAATATGAATATGGGTTTGTGACAGATATTGAGATGGATTTGGCGCCGAAGGGGTTGAATGAAGAGATTATTCGCATGATCAGTGGGAAAAAGGGGGAGCCTGAGGAGGTACTTAGGTGGCGATTAAAAGCCTATCGGGGGTGGACAAAGATGAAAGAGCCCAGATGGGCTTTTATTGAATATCCTTCTATTGATTATCAGGATATTTATTATTATGCCGCACCCAGAAAGAAAAAACGGCCGAAAAGTATGGATGAGGTAGATTCGGAAATTGTGGCGACTTTTAACAAGTTGGGAATTTCTTTGGAAGAGCAAGAAGCCCTCAGTGGCGTGGCTGTGGATGCGGTAATGGATAGTGTTTCAGTAGCCACGACGTTTAAAAAGAAGTTAAAAGAATTGGGCATTATTTTTCTCTCTATTTCTGAGGCAATTCGAGAGTATCCTGATCTTGTGAGAAAATATCTTGGTTCTGTAGTCGCTCCCAATGACAATTTTTTTGCTGCTTTAAATTCTGCTGTTTTTACAGATGGGACATTTGTTTATATCCCGAAAGGTATTCGCTGTCCTATGGAGCTGAGTACTTATTTTCGCATTAACGCTGCCCAAACGGGGCAGTTTGAGCGGACACTTATTGTTGCAGATAAGGAGAGTTATGTGAGTTATCTGGAAGGGTGCACAGCGCCCATTCGCGATGAAAATCAGCTTCATGCAGCGGTTGTGGAACTTGTAGCTCTGGATGGTGCTGAAATAAAATATTCAACGGTTCAAAATTGGTATGCTGGGGATAAGGAGGGAAAGGGCGGTATCTATAATTTTGTAACTAAGCGAGGTCTGTGTGGAAATAACTCAAAAATTTCATGGGCTCAAGTCGAGACAGGCTCTGCGATAACCTGGAAATATCCCAGTATTATTTTACGTGGGGATAATGCTGTGGGAGAATTTCACTCAGTTGCCCTTACCAATAATTATCAGCAAGCAGATACAGGGACAAAAATGATTCATTTGGGGAAAAACACGCGAAGCACGATTATTTCAAAAGGTATTTCTGCTGGCCATAGTAACAATTCCTATCGTGGACTGGTAAAAATTGGCCCCAAAGCAGATAACGCAAAGAATTATTCCCAATGTGACTCCCTTCTTATTGGAAATAAATGTGGTGCACATACATTCCCCTATATTGAGGTCAATAATCCAACGGCAAATGTAGAACATGAAGCGACAACATCAAAAATTAGTGAGGATCAGCTTTTTTACTGCAATCAGCGAGGAATTGGCACAGAAGAAGCCATTGGTCTTATTATCAATGGCTATGCCCGCGAGGTTTTTAAACGGTTGCCTATGGAATTTGCTGTTGAAGCACAAAAGTTACTTGCTGTTCGTTTAGAAGGAAGTGTTGGATAGATAAAATAAAGGATAAAGACGCATGTTAGAAATTCACAACTTGAGAGTATCCATTAATGGAAATCGTATTCTTAAAGGAATAAATCTTTTCATTAACGCAGGAGAAGTTCACGCGATTATGGGTCCCAACGGTTCTGGAAAAAGTACCTTAGCCCATATTCTTGCAGGACGGGATGGCTATGTGGTTGAAGAGGGAGAGGTACTTTTTAATGGGAAAGATTTATTTGCTCTTTCCCCGGAAGAGAGAGCTTGGGAAGGATTGTTTCTTGCCTTTCAATATCCCATTGAAATTCCCGGGGTATCTAATGCCACTTTTTTAAAAACGGCTCTTAATGAAATACGTAAACATCGGGGATTGCCAGAACTGGATGCAATGGATTTTCTAACAACGGTTCGAAAGCGGATGAAACTTGTGGATATGGACCCATCCTTGCTTGGTCGCCCAGTAAATGAGGGTTTTTCTGGCGGGGAAAAGAAGCGCAATGAAATCCTCCAAATGGCAGTGCTTGAACCTCGATTAGCTATTCTTGATGAAACGGATTCTGGTTTAGATATCGATTCCCTTAAAACGGTAGCCAATGGTGTTAATTCTTTAAGAAATAAAGATAATGCAATTCTTGTGATTACCCATTATCAACGGCTCTTGGATTATATTGTACCTGATTATGTGCATGTTTTATTTGATGGTCGAATTGTGGAGTCAGGCGATAAAACCCTAGCACTGGATTTAGAGCGAAAAGGGTACGACTGGATTAAAGAGAAAACCGCGGAGTCTTAATGATAAAAAACAAATCGGCTGAAACCAGATTTTATGAAAAGTTATTAAAACCCTTTGTGAAAAAACAATCCCTTGTTAACGCGTTTCAGGAAGAATCCTACAAAGCGCTTCAACAAACATCTTTTCCCACCTTGAAAGATGAAGAGTGGAAATATACCGATATAGGTGACCTCGCCATACAGTCTCTTGAGCCGGCAGTTAAAGCAGATGCTGAAAAAATTCGCCCAGAAATGGTTTTCCCTTATCGGTTTAATCACATGAAGAGCCATGTTCTTGTCTTTATCAATGGTTACTTTTCTCCTCATTTTTCCCATATCAAAAAAAATTCTAATTCAATCCTTATTGAAAATCTTTCTGAAGCCCTTTCATCTCATCCTGAAATTGTTCAAACTTATTTGGGAAAAATTGATAAAAAGGGGAATGACTTTTTTTCTTATTTAAATGGTGCCTTTTTTCAAGAGGGAGTTGTGATTGATCTTCGCGACAATGTTTCCTGTGAAATTCCCATTCATCTTTTGTATCTCACTGTAGGTAATGATCATTTGCGGTATGCTTCGTATCGAAATATTGTTATCCTAGGGAAGGGAAGTTCAGCAACACTTGTGGAAACACATCATAGCCTGAATAATCAATCGGTACTCACGAACACTGTGACCGAGATTGTAACCAGTGAAAATGCAACCCTTCAACACCACATTCTTCAACTTCAAAATGAAAACAGTTATTATTTTGGAAGCACAAATGTTTCACTCTTTCCTGAAAGTCATTATCAAAATACTTGGATTTCTCTAGGGGGAAAACTTTCAAGAAATGACGTGAATGCAGAAATGCAGGGCGAGGGAAGTGATTGCCAGCTTTATGGTCTATATGCAGGGCATCATCATCAGCTGATGGATTCCCGAACTGTTGTAACACATAATGCGATTCATGCAACCAGTAACCAGTTGTATAAAGGAATTTTGAATGATTGTGCTCAGGGGAATTTTAACGGGAAAATTTATGTCTCTCGCAATGCTCAAAAAACAGAAGCTTATCAATTAAACCGTAATCTTATTCTTTCAGAAAAAGCCCGGGTTAATACTAAACCTCATCTAAAAATTTTTGCTGATGATGTAAAATGTTCACATGGAGCATCTGTAGGCCAACTTGATAAAAATGCCCTCTTTTATCTTCAGAGTAGGGGTGTTGGAAAAGAGGTGGCACGCTCTATGCTGACTTTTGCCTTTGCCAATGATGTTATCGATTCTATTATTCTTGGATCTGTCCGTTTTTTTCTCTATAAACGCTTATATAACCGTTTTGGTCGAGAATGGGGGTCTGTGGATGATTTTGAATCGTTTCAAACAATAAGGAAAAATGGGGAATGAAAGATACCATTCGTGAAATGTTTCCTATCCTCCGGGAAAAAATAAACAATCATCCATTGATCTATATGGATAACGCTGCAACAACCCAAAAACCACAGCAAGTTATCGAAAGCATTTCTTCTTTTTACAAGCACCAAAATGCAAATGTGCATCGTGGTGTGCATGTATTGAGTCAAAGAGCAACAGATCTTTTTGAGAAAGCCCGTGAAGAAATTCGTGTCTTTCTTAATGCAGCGAGTTCAGAAGAAATTCTTTTTGTTCGGGGTGCTACCGAGGGGATTAACCTTGTTGCTGCCTCTTTTGGACGCTCACAGTTGAAACCGGGAGATGAAATTATTTTGTCTGAAATGGAACACCACGCGAACGTTGTCCCATGGCAAATGTTGGCACGGGAATTAAACTTTTCCATTAAAGTAATTCCTTTTCATGATCGGGGGGAACTCGACCTTGAAGCCTATAAAAAGCTCTTTACATCTCGAACACGGCTTGTGGGCGTTGTGCATGTCTCAAATGTCTTGGGAACAGTGAATCCCATCAAAGAAATATCAGCTATTGCTCATGATCACGGTGTTCCTATCCTTGTAGATGGTGCCCAAGCCCTTGCTCACGAAAAAATAGATGTCCAGGCGGTAGATTGCGACATGTACACGATATCAGCACACAAAGCCTATGGCCCTACGGGAATTGGAGCACTCTATGTAAAAGAGAACCTTTTGGAAACATGGCCACCTTATCAGGGCGGGGGCGAAATGATTGAACAGGTTGAATTTGGAAAATATCCCCTCTTCTCAGGACTTCCTTATCGTTTTGAGGCAGGAACTCCTAATGTAGCAGGTGCTGTTGGTTTTGCCGAAGCGCTGCGGTTTATCCGTGAAATTGGGTATAAGAGCATCCAAAACCATGAAAAAGAACTTTTAGCCTATGGTCGTGAAAGACTCTTATCCATTCCAAAGTTAACCCTTTATGGTGATGCAAAAGAAAAGACAGCAATCTTTTCGTTTCTTATTGATGGGATTCATCCCTTGGATATTGGTAGCTTTTTAGATGCTCGTGGAATTGCCGTGCGGACCGGTCATCACTGTGCTCAACCCTTGATGACTCATTATGGTATTTCAGGAACCGCACGCGCTTCTTTAGCCCTTTATAATACAAAAGATGAAATAGATTATTTTGTTGAATGCCTAAAAGAAATGGTTAAACTTTTTATATGAAAGGGGACAACAATGGCAACAAATCATAAAAGCATAGAAGAGATTCGTGAAGAAGTGATTAAAGTCCTAAAAACGGTTTATGATCCAGAAATTTGGGTCAATATCTATGATTTAGGCCTCATTTATGATATTGATATAGATGAGAATCAAAATCTTCATATAAAAATGACCCTCACTTCGCCAATGTGTCCTCTTGCTGATTCGGTAGCTCAGCAAGTAAAAACAAAACTAAGTTATATTAAAGATATACAAAATGTGGATGTTGAGCTTGTGTGGGAACCGGCATGGAATAAAGATATGATTACAAACGATGGAAAATTGGCACTCGGGTTAGAATAGATGAAACTTTCAACCCAAGAAGTCTATGGTCTTCGATGTATTTTACGCATTGCCCAAGCAGGGGAAGGGGCGGGGATTACCATTCCTGAAATCAGCGAAAAAGAAGGAATATCAAAAGCATATACAGCAAAGATCTTGAGAATTTTGCGACTCAACAATCTCATCATCAGTGAACGGGGAAAGCACGGAGGCTATGTACTAGCAGATATGCCAGAAAAAATTCCTGTTAGTCGTGTTGTGAATGCTCTGGGAGGAAAATTGTATGAATCAGACTTTTGCAGGAAATATCATCCAGAAAATAATCACGTGTGTGATCCTCTGGATACGTGTACCATTAGAGATCTATGGTTTTCAGTTCAACATGCCGTTGATGAGATTTTAAATGGTGTAACGTTGCAAGATATTATTAACTACACCATCACAATGCCGGGAACAACAACCAAGAAATAGATATTTTCGCGTGAGTGTCTGTAAAGTATCCCTGCATAAAAGAGATTGTTATTTATACCCCTCTTTTATCCCTTGCTAGAGTTGAAATCTTGAACATCATCCTGAAAAATAGTAATATTAGTAGGATTTTTATAAGAGGTATAATCATGGAAATGCGAACTATTTTGATTGATTTTGAAGTTCATAAAGAAATTGAAAGGCGACGGCATTCTTTTAAAGAAACACCCAATGATGTTCTTCGACGAAATTTTGGTCTGCCTGCAATTATTCCCAATAACACCGAAGTAGAAAAGGAGACCCCCGGTTTGGCCATTCGAGGGACAATTATTCCCAATGGGACAAAGCTTCGGGGAGCGTATAAGGGAAAACAGTATTATGCCGAAATTGAGGAAGAACAAATTCTTTTCAACGGGAAAAAATTTAAATCACCCTCTTCGGCAGCCATGGATATTACCTATGTTAATACAAATGGCTGGTTTTTTTGGGAATATTATGATGCTGCAGACAATGAGTGGAAAACATTAAAAATTCTACGTGAAAAAGGTAAAGCGTAACACAACGAGATACAGGTAAAAATGTTAAAAATGTAGACACCTTTACTTACGGAATTGAAATATAAGGCAGTATAAGATGATTTTTAAAAAAATAAACGGTGTGTTTCTTCTCTTCTCTCTTAGTCTTTTTTTGGGAGGATGCGAATCACCACAGAGGGTTAATCGGTTTACTGGACAAACCATGGGAACTTTCTATACAGTAAGCATTGATGCGCCAGATATGGATGAAGCGCATCGACTCCAGATTCATGACAGTATTGATTCTGTGCTTCATGCAATAAATAAACAAATGAATTTATGGGATCCAGAAAGTGAAATTTCACACTTTAATCAGATGAGTAGCGACGACACTTTAACCATTTCTTCCGATTTCGCGAGAGTGATTCATCTGTCAAAAACGATATGGGAAACGTCAAAGGGTGCTTTTGATCCAACAGTAGGCCCCTTAGTTGATTTGTGGGGATTTGGTGCAGGCTCAACAGAGAAAAAGGTTCCTGATAGTCTTGAAATTGCTCGGTGTCTTGAATATGTCGGATTTGATCTTATTGGTTTTGATGAGAACAAGTTATATAAAAAAGATTCACGGGTTCATCTTGATCTTGCAGCCATTGCAAAGGGATATGGCGTGGATGCTGTTGCAGACTATTTAAAAAATCGGGGATTTGAAAACTGCTTGGTTGAAATTGGTGGAGAAGTCTATGCCAGTGGCACAGTAAAAGGTCGACCTTGGCGACTTGGAATTGAGCGACCTGTGGATAATGCCATGCCGGGGGATGCTATCAATTTAATTATTTCAGTTTCAAACCAAGGTGTAGCAACATCTGGTGATTATCGAAATTATTATATCCACGAAGGTCGGCGCATTTCCCACACCCTTGATCCAAAGACGGGTTATCCCGTAAATCATATCCTCTCAAGTGCTACCATTATTGCTCCAACATGCGCTGAAGCCGATGCCATTGCAACTGCCTGTATTGTTTTGGGAGAAGATGCCTTTCCCTGGGTTGAAACTTTACCTTCTATAGAAGGCTATTTTCTTTTCCGGAAGGATTCCGAATCCTTTCAAGAAAAAATGTCTTCAGGTTTTCATCACTATATCGTTGAGAAATAATAGAAAAAGAGACGTGTAGAGGGGCAGCCAAGGAACTAATGTCTTTATTTTTGAGAAAGAACATGTTTTTGACAGTTAAATAAATTTTTAATAATTATAAATTTTTAGCCGTTTTGGCAAAATATTCTTTAAAAATCACAGTTTTACTTTATATCATTTTGCTTGTCATGTAAATTTAAAATCAATAGAATGTGATAGAAGAATGAGATGTACCATCATGCAAGAAGTGGATGCCGATTACATAAAGAGAGAAATTATTCTGCAATAAGATATGCATAAATCCTTTGTAATGAAAAGTATAGCGAAAATATTTTTGATATTTTTCTGTTTTTGGACGGTTCTTTTTGGTGAAGAAACAGGAATTTTGCGTGGGACAGTTGTTGATGAAAAAGGGGATCCTCTTCAGGCGGCAAATATAATTTTTCCGGAACACAAAACAGGATGTAGCACGGATAAAAATGGCTATTTTAGCATGCGGCTACCGGCAGGGGACATTCTTATGAAAGTATCTTATATGGGATATAAAACCCATGTAGATACTATAGCGCTTACTCCTGGGGAGTCAAAAACGATAACCGTCCAAATGGTGCTCGATTATTTCCGGATTGGGGATGTCATCGTTCTTGCAGAGCGCGAATTAATTCCTGATGCTGTTGAGACAACCACAAAAATACAAAGTGGTGAAATAGAACATTTACAGGCATCCAGTTTAGCAGATGTTATGCTTTTAGTGCCGGGACAGCGTTTTGAAAATCCAACCATGGCAGAAAAAAAGCAAATATCCTTGCGAAACAATGTAACAGATAGCGATGCATCTTCCAATGAACACTTTGGGACACAGATTATTATTGACAATATTCCTTTATCAAACAATGCCAATTTGCAATTAGATACAAAAACAACAACCAGCAGTGGTGATGTACTATCAACGGCAAATTCCGGTTTGGATATGCGTCAAATACCCGCTGATAATTTAGAAGAAGTCGAGGTTATTCGTGGCATTCCCTCAGTAAAATATGGCGATCTTACTTCTGGAATTATTACTGTAAAAACAAAAACAGGGCTTGATCGTCATAATTTAAGAGTGAAGTACAATTTTAATAATCAAGAAGCAAACCTTGGTGGTGGCTTTCAACTTTTTAATCAGCAAATTGATTATAATCTTAATTACGCACACAGTGTACGCAATATCCGAATTCCAGAAGAAAATTATTCTCGGGTTTCAGGTCAGCTGAGCATGACATCTGTCCTTATGGATAATATTCTAACCCTAAAAAACAGACTCTATTACACGCGCTCCTTTGATGAACAGGGATTACGTCCCGATGATCTTTATCTGACTGAGAAATATAACCGAGATTACACGTTGCGATTTAGCAATCAAACCACCTACCTTCTTTCCATTACTCAGAAAATTGACTATAATTTTTCCATCAACATGACGCGTCAAAATTCATATCGAAAACAGCTTATTAGCACAGATAACACGTATGTTTCTGATCGAATGACAGAGGGATGGCAAGAAGGCATCTTTGTTCAAAATTATCTCTCTGAACTCCACGTAAAAGGGCGCGCTTGGAATATTTATCAAGATGTGAGTTATAACCAAAACCTGAATTTAGAGAACACAACGCATACGCTATTGGCCGGTGTAACATGGCGTGTGGAATTTAATGATGGTGAAGGACGAATTTATGATCCGCTAAAACCACCTACCATCAATACCAATAAGCGAGAACGTCCTCGATCTTATGATGATATTCCTGCACTTTCGACAACCAGTTTCTATGCTGAAGATCAAATTAAAGGACGGCTTTGGATAGATTATCAAATGAATGTAGGGCTTCGCTATGAATCGTATGGGAAAAATTCCTTTGCAGCAACACATCATGGTTCTTACTTGAATCCCCGTGTAAATCTTATGCTCTCTCCCCATCAAAATACCCGCTTTCGCATTGGGTACGGGCGAACATCAAAAACTCCTTCCCTCGGTATGCTTTATCCCAATCCTATCTATTTTGATGTCGATGATATAAACGATTTTATCAACAACCGTGTTATTGTTTCAACGTACATTTATTCCCTTGAAAATCCAGATTTAAAAGCATCTATTCAAAATAAAGTTGAAGTAAGTATTGATCAGAAAATTGGGAAATTTGGTGTATCTCTATCTGGTTTTCAAAATGTAACAGACAATGGCTTTGCTACCACCTTAACCCGTCCGATTTTTGTCTATAAGTATAATCGTGATGATCCTGCTATGCCCATTATGGACTCTGTTTTTACCACATATTCCCTGTGGGATAATAGTTTAACGACCTATTCAAAGGGGATTGAAGCCAGCATTCAATCAAAACCCCTTACCCCCTTAAATGTGCAATTTCGGATTGAGGGGGCTTATACGTATACAACGAGTGAAAAAGAAGGGGCGTATGATTATGCTACAACCTATCGGTATGATCCTATTCTTGATGAGCGTATCAAACCCTTCTGGAAACCCATTACCATGGAAGCAGACAAATTTTTAGTGAATTACATTGTTGATTTTAGGATAAAAGAACTTGCTGCGTGGGTCACGCTTTCTGCACAACAGGTCGTTTTTGACAGAGATCGTTTTTTAGGTCTTGAGGATTCTTTAGCAATTGGTTATTTAACACCCAGTGGAGAAAGAGTGCTTCTTTCCCAAGAAGAGGGAAACGCGTTTATTCGCTCACAACCTGAATATAATTTTAAAGAAGAAAATATTAAAAATGTGTGGGTCTTTAATTTTAGAGCGACAAAAGGGCTCGGTGACAATGCCAGAATCAGCTTTTTTGTGAACAATTTTTTGAATTCTCATCCTCTTTATCAACGAAAAAGAACCCCTTCTGAATCGTATATTCGACTAAATCCTGATCTCTATTTTGGATTAGAATTAAGTGTCCAGGCGGATAATCTGTTTGCCCGCAAGGAGAAGTGAGCATGAAACATTCAATTATTTTGTTTTTTACAGTCATTATCATGATTACAGCATGTGTTGACGTTCCCGACACCCCCACGTCTGCTCATTTTAACCTAAAAATACACCTTCAAGATAAAACAATTTTTAGCACTGGATCTTTTAAAAGCACAGCCGGGGCATCTATTACGCTTCTTTCTTTAACCGATGGGAGTCGCTACTCAACAACGTCGGATTCCAGCGGAGTTGCAATATTTTCTGAGATTCTTCCAGATCTCTATAGTATTTCTGTGTCACGGCCTCTTAAAACAGAAGAAATTTGGGAAGTTCTTAACAGAAGTGAAATGTGGACATTAAATGGCGATTCATCGCAGGCTGTTCTCTTTGCCGAACCTGATGATACCCTTACTATAACTATTGCACTTTCACCTTCTCGCTCAGGAAGTTTGGTCATTTCTGAAATTTATTACAGCGGTTCCAAACCCGACCCTATTCCCACCTATTTTCACGACCAATTCATTGAAATCTACAATAATTCTGAAACAGTTCAATACTTAGATAGTGTGATTATTTGCGATGCAGAATATGGCTATATCGAAGAGGATTTTATCCATGCCATTCATACGTATATGTTTCCTGGAACAGGGAATGATTATCCCCTTGAACCCGGAGAAGCTATCATTGTTGCTCAGGATGCCATTAACCATTCTTTGTATAATAAAAGCTCTTTGGATCTTTCAATGGCAGAGTTTGAATATTATGTAAAAGATCAAGGGGATGTGAATAATACAGAATCTGTCGATATGATTCAAATACACCATAAATATGGGATTGATTTTCTCTACTCCGTGTTTAATGATGCTCTGCTTTTGATGAAAGTTGATAATCCCTATGAACATGGCTATGATAATTATGAATGTCTCCTCCTTCCTATAACGGGTGTTATTGATGGTGTGGATTATCGTGAAAATACTTCGCTTGTTGATAAAAAACGTTTACCATCATCCATTGATGGGGGTTTGACAGGTGGAATGCCCAGTTATTCAAGTCAGTCAGTTGCTCGGGTTGTGGATACAACAATGGTTGATGGACGTATTATTTTAAAAGATACCAATAACAGCAGTTTTGATTTTAAGATTAACACGACACCAACCCCCAGGGAGGTGCCTTAATGGGGAAACGCGCTCTTAAAGGAATGATGATCCTTTTTCCTGTCATTTTACTGGCCTCTCCCATAGAATATTTTACGAATTCTCCTGTCATTCATGGTATTGAATTGGCTTTTAATAATCCGGCTTCCATCGTTGTCAATGTCCCAGAAGGGTCATGGTACCGTTATGGACTTGAAAACATTTCTGGTTCCATTCATCATCCCCTTGATTTTCGTTCAGCAACATATCACACAATCACCGCTGCTGGACACAAAACACTGAAAAATAAAACACTTTTTTCTGGGACATTCTCGTATCGAGAAAATCGAGAATACAATAGACCATTTCGTCATAATAGCACCCTAAATGGATTAATCCCTATTTATTTGGGGGATTCTACGTTAGGTCATTGGAATTTAAGCGGGATTCAAGGGAGCTTGGATATTCAAAAACCTTTGAGCGAAAATGTTATGGGTGGATTAAACATCACCTATTTTGTGGATGAACAGATAAAGCAATCCTTCCCCAAACCAGGAGTTAAACGTAATGGTTTTGAGATTATGCCAGGAATTGTTTATAACAATAAAAATTATACCATGAGTCTTGCGGGTTCATTTTTTGAGTTTAAAGAAGAAATTGAAACAGTAAAATATAGTCTGGATCAAAATTTACAACCCGTTTTTATGCTCTATCGGGGGTTTGGGAATCCTATTTATTATCGTGGACAAACCAGTTATGAACGACTTCAGACCCGGTGGGGTTTTGATATATCAGCGGGATTTGAAACTAATCCCTTGGCACATTCGACGTTTAAAGGAGAAATAATAACCGAGTGGAGTCAGGGAGATGCAGAAGATGAAGGAATTGATGCCATTCCTCAGGGCGAATGGACAACCCAGAGAGTTCTTTGGGAAGTAAACGCCATGATGGCGAAGAACAAAGTTATATCTCCCACACTTTTTGCAGAAGGAAACATATCTATATCGGAGGCCACACATCCAGATTTCCCCATAACGCTCTATCAAGGAACAATTTCAGATTTTTCTGTTTTTGCTGGTTTTGCCATGGGAGAAAAAAAACCTGTAATAGCAGGGATTGCTTTGGATGGATTTATCATGTGGCGTGAAGATTCCTTTATCGGAAGAGGTCTTTATGCTGAACAATATTTTGCAGGTCCAAAGCTTCATGTTAACATGAATCAAACAAGACCTGTAACGTCCAATTTTTATCTCTTAACTCTTAGGGAAATTTCTTCTGAATCTGAGTTAAAACTTATCCATGAGATGCCCGATGATTTATCGAACATGCTATTAAATGACGAATTATGGGCTATGACGGCAGGAAATACTCTAATTGAGACAGGGACTGATATTTGTCTTCACAAATTTTCAGGTTTTGATCTTCAACTGGATGTGACATACACTTGGCTGGCAGATATGGAAGATTTCCAAACCGTTCATGCACATCGCGATCGTTTTCTTTTTAAAATAACAATCTTTCCTAAAAAATAATTAAAAAGGAGAAATACCTTTTATGAAACGAATTATACCCTATTTATTTTTTATCACTTTTCTAATTTCAGCGTGTGGCCGTCCAATCATTCAGAAAGATACAAATAAAAACCTATTAACCGATATTCTTCCAGGCATTATGGTATTTATTGATGATAAAACTTATGAATATGTCCAGGAAGAACTGGAAGATTATTTGAAAGCATTAGAATATGATGGATTGCGTCCCGTTTTATATGTAAAAGCATGGGAAAATCCTGGTGAAATTAGAGATAGTATTCAAAAGAGGATTGATGAGAATCCAGAGACAGAAGGGACTGTGTTTATTGGGGATATTCCTATTCCCATGATTCGTGATGCCCAGCATTTAACATCCGCCTTTAAAATGGATCAAGTGCTCTTTAAAAATATGCAACAATCATCCGTCGCTTCTGACCGTTTTTATGATGATTTGGATCTTCGCTTTGATTTTATCGGTCAGGATACCAGCGATTCCCGTCTTTTTTACTATTCTCTTCGGGCAGATTCACCACAACGTATTGAAAAAGATATTTATAGTGGACGAATTATTTCGCCTCGCCATTCAGACCAGAAATATGAAGACATTGCAGCCTATCTAAAAAAAGCTGCTGAGGAAAAATACAAGGAGAATGCCTTAGATTATGCCTTTACATTTGCTGGTCATGGGTATCACAGTGAAGCCCTAAGTGCTTGGGAAGATCAGCTTTATATGCTAAAAGAACAATTTCCACAGCTTTATTTACCAGGTGCTACGGTAAAAAATTACTACCATACTATGCGTCCCGATCTTAAAGAAGTGCTTCTGGCTGAATTACAACATCCAGACCTTGATATGGCGATTTTTCATTGTCATGGTGATTATGATACTCAGTATCTCCTTGGGCTTCAGGATCCTCCAAATCCTATGGAGGCAGCCGAATACATTAAGCGCTATTTTCGAAGTAAAATACGTTTAACCTGGGAACGGGAGGGTATTGAAAAAGCCGAAGAAAGACGTAAAAATTATCAGGAAGAATACCACGTGGGTGATGAATGGTTTGAAGGGCTTTATGACCTAGAATCTATCCTTAAAGATTCTCTTTTCTATGCTTCAATGGACATCTATACGTCAGATATCATTGAAACAGATCCCATGGCACGAATGATAATTTTTGATGAGTGTTTTAATGGACAATTTTTTGTAGAAAATTACATTTCTGGAACATATATCATGGAAGAAGGTGCTTCATTGGTTGGCATTGCCAATACGGTGAATGTTAAGCAGGATATCTGGTCAAATGAACTGATCGGCATGGTTTCGCGAGGAGCAAGAGTTGGGCAATGGCATCGTTATAACACGTATCTGGAAAATCATGTCATTGGCGATCCTACCTTTCATTTTACAAACGGCACAATGGAAACGGCTTGGTGGGATGCCGTATTGATGCAAAAATCGTTGGATAAAGAATTTTGGGAATCCCTTCTTCACAGCGAGGATTTAACGCTTCGTGCTTTAGCTATCCGGAAGATTTTTGAGCTGGAAGGTGAAAAAAGTAACGATTTCTTGGTTCAAATATTTTTCACAGATCCCTCTGAAAATGTCCGCCTGGAGGCTTTGAAATGTTTGGCAATTTTAAGAACGCCGGCATTTTACGATCTTCTTGAAAAAGCGGCCTATGATCCATCAGAGTTAATTCGGAGAGTATCCATGAATATGATAAGTGCTTCAGGGCAGGAACGATATTTACCTGTTTTGGCAAGTGTTGTTGAATCGGATATATCAAAACGTGTCCGCTTTGCAGCACGTGGTGCTTTGGAAGTTATTCTGCCCGATGAGGACGGAACATGTTATACGTATTATGATTCCCTAAAGACAGAAAAAGAACTTGAAAAAATTAATCAAACGCTTCAACGTCTCGATAAAAGTTCCAATACCCGTCTCTATGATGACCTTTTATCCTCCCTTCAAGATACAACGCTTACAGAAAAACAAAAAAATAATCAGATTCGGATTTTTAGGAATTATCAATTCCCCGAAGCAATTCCTGCCCTTCTACAAGTAGCTGCTTCTGAAAAAGAGAGTGATTATATCCGGACGGTTGCCCTTGAAGCCTTGGGATGGTATCATCTCAACCCTCAGGCTATGGACCTTTGTGAAGCAACGCTTTTAGAAATTGCTGGTGATTCTTCTTTATCCCAAGATATCCGCCTGGAAGCATTAAAAAGTTACAATCGGTTAAAAGAAGGCCCCAATAATCCTATAACACCGTAAGGAAACGTTTTGTTTTATAGAGCGTTTCTTAGCGAAGAAGACATGTTAACAGAAACATTGATGAAAAGGACCAAAAGACTCATGAAAAGAAAATATTTCATCTGGCTGTTTTTCTTGCTTATAACAGGATTGATTGTATCGTGTGCTGATCGTGTCAGTGTAAGCATATCAAATGAAATTCCGCTGGATGCGCCGATCCCTGTAGATCCAAAGGTTATCAAAGGGACTCTTGATAATGGCATGACGTATTATATTCGAGAGAATTCAAAACCAGAAAATTGGGCTGAGCTAAGGTTGGTTATCAATGCAGGTGCAATTTTAGAAGATGATACCCAAAAAGGATTTGCCCATTTATTAGAGCATTTGCACTTCAACGGATTGGAAGATTTCCCTGCAAATCTGCTAATTGATACTCTTGAGCAGATTGGTGTACGATTTGGAAATGATTTGAATGCCTATACAAGCTTCGACGAAACAGTTTATATGCTAAAAATTCCCACAGATTCACTCCCGCTTTTAAAAATGGGGATTACTGTTCTTGAAAATTGGGCTCATAAGCTTCTTTTTGATTCCTTAGAGGTTGAAAAGGAAAAGGGTGTTGTTATTGAAGAGTTCCGATCGGGACGTTCAGCCCAAGCCCGCATGTTTGATGAGCACATAAAGGTTCTTTTTAAAGGATCAAAATATGCTGAGCGTTTAACGATTGGTGATACACTTATTATTCGACAGGCACCTCATTCTGAAATTAAGCGCTTTTATGAAGATTGGCATCGGCCTGATCTTATGGCAGTGATTGCAGTGGGAGATTTTGAAGCTGATTCCATGTATGCCTGGATAAAAGATACGTTTGAGAGTATTGAAGCGAAGGGAACCCCCCGTGAACGGGAACTATTTGAAGTTCCTGATAATGAAGAACCCCTATATTCAATTTGCACAGACAAAGAAGCCACCTATGAACAAGCAAGTATTTATTATAAAAAGAAGCCAAAAGTAAATAAAACAGCGGCAGATTATCGCCAGACGCTTGTTGAAAATCTCTATTTTAGCATGTTAAACGCACGTTTGCGTGAAATTGCTCGTGAACCCGATACTCCTTTTATTCTTGCTCATTGTGGGAAGGGAAATTTTGTCCGAACGGTGGATGTTTTTGCCCTCAATGTGGTTGCAAAACCTGGGCGATTATTAGAGAGTATAGAAACAATTCTTATAGAAGCTGAACGGGCAAAACGTCATGGCTTTTTACCCTCTGAATTAGAACGGGCAAAACAACAACTATTAACTGCCTATAAACAGAGTTATATAGAGCGCGATAATTTAGAATCTAGAACGTTTGCTTCAGAGTATCTTCGCAATTTTCTCCATGGTGAGTGTATTCCGGGGATTGAATGGGAATATCGATTGGTTCAACAAGAACTTCCAAAAATTACACTAGAAGAGGTTATATCTGTTTCTGAGGGATTAATGACCGATAAAAACCGGATTGTTTTAGTTGAAATGCCAGAAAAAGAAAATATTTATGTCCCCACAGAAGATGATTTGAATGCTATTTTTGCAACCGTAGCTGCGAAAGAAATTGAGCCTTACTCAGAAACTGTTTTAACAGAACCTTTACTTGCAGATTTACCAGAGCCAGGGGATATTGTTGATGAGAAAACCTATCCTTCAATACAAGTTACTGAATGGACTCTTTCAAATGGGGCGATAGTCGTTTTGAAACCGACCGATTTCAAAGCAGATGAAATTCAATATGTCGCTGTAAGTCCTGGAGGATGGAGTTTGGCACCGACAGAAGATTTACAGAGTGCCAAAATAGCTGCTCAATTAATTCAAAATGGTGGGTTGGGACCCTATAATGCCACGGATCTCCAAAAGAAATTGGCTGGCAAGCGCGTGGCAGTAAATCCCTATATATCAATTTATTATGAAGGAATGCAAGGGAATAGTAATCGTTCTGATTCAGAAACCCTTTTTGAAATGATTTATTCATACTTCGTCCAACCTCGTGCCGATTCGTCAGCCTTTAAGGCGTTAATAGAACAATATAGAACAAGATTGTACAACGCTTCTGCGGACCCTGAGTCGGTTTTTAATGATAGTATTATGGCAATTATGTATGATTATCATCCGAGACGGAAACCCATGACATTGGAAGATTTAGACAAGATCGATATGCAAACAGCGGTAGATTTTTATAAGGATCGTTTTGCTGATGCAGGAGATTTTACCTTTATCTTTGTGGGGAGTTTTACCCTTGACGAAATGCGTCCTCTTGTGAAACAATATCTTGCAACCTTGCCGACAACTGGCCGACAAGAAAGCTGGAAAGATGAGGGAGTACAGTTTGCTAAAGGCCCCGTAAAGAAAGAAATCTATAAAGGGAAAGAAAGCAAAAGTCTAAATTTTATTTTCATTCACAGTCCCATTGACTATTCACTTGCTGAAGAGTTTTATGTTTCTGCCATGAATGATGTTTTAAAGACCAGATTGCGCGAAGCTATCCGGGAAGAAAGCAGTGGAACTTATGGTGTCTCTCTTCGGGGAAGCGTCTCTCGCCTTCCACGTGAAGAAATGTCGATTCAAATTTACTTTGCCTGCGAACCTGCGCGAGTCCAAGAGTTAACAGAGAAAGTTTATCAAGAATTGAACCGCATAAAAATAGGCGATCTGGATCCCGTAGCGGTTGATAAAGTTCGTGAAATTACCCTTCGTCAAAGACAAAATAATTTAAAACAAAACAAATATTGGGTAAATGAACTGAGAAATAGCTATCTCTATGGTGATGACCCCGAAAGTATTTTAAGGAGTGAAGAATACATTCAGGCGCTTACAAAAGATGTGGTTGTTGATAAAGCACAAAACTATCTAAATACAGAGACTGCCATTCAGCTCGTTCTTTACCCTGAACAATAAAAGAATATATTAGAATATGTTGAAAGTGCAATAATACCCCTGATGTATTTTCCCATTGTAATAACGCTACGGACGAAAAATGTATAATTATACAACACATGTATATTGTTTACACATAACAATTTTACATTATTCTGGGTAAAAAGAATTTTTCCCTTAAATTTTAAGAAATATTTTAAAATAAAATGATGATTTGATAAAAATCAAGAGTAATTCAAAAATTCTTTCTTGCCTTTAATAAATTCTTTTCAAATATTTACAAATCAAAAAATAAACCGTGAAAGAATAATAAACCAAACAAGAAATGAGAAGAGGGTGCATGGAATACGCAGTAGAATGTAGAAATCTCACACACTATTATGGGTCCAAGAAGGTTTATGAGAACATGAGTTTTACCATTAAAACAGGTTCAATTTTAGGTCTTCTTGGAAAAAATGGGACAGGAAAAACAACAACGATCAATATTTTAAATGGCTTTTTAGAACCAAAAGCAGGGGAATGTTATATCTTTGGTGAAAATTCTCAGTATCTGAGTTCTGAAACAAAATCCCGCGTAGGCTTTTTATTAGAAGGACATATTCAATATGATTTTATGAATATTTATCAGATTGAGAAATTCTATTCCCAATTTTATCCTCAATGGAAAAAAGATCCTTATTATGAATTAATGAGAAAGCTAAAAATTACTGATAAACAGAAAATTTCCACCATGAGTTGTGGCCAGAAAAGTCAAGTTGCTTTAGGACTCATTTTAGCTCAGGATCCCGATTTAATGATTATGGATGATTTTTCCATGGGACTTGACCCTGGATATCGCCGGTTGTTTGTTGAATTTTTAGCAGAGTATGGTAAAGCAGAAAATAAGACCATTTTTGTCACGTCTCACATCATTCAAGATTTGGAACGATTGATTGATGATGTGGTTATTATGGGATATGAAGGGGTAATCCTGCAGTCATCCATGGACTATTTTATGAATAATTTTCGTCAGTACGATTTTAAACTTAAAAATGGTCCTGTCGATTTGGAAAAAGATGATGTGGTAACGAATTTTGACAGAGTCAAAAATCATGCTTCTCTTTATTCTTTTAAATCACCTGAAGAAGTCCAGGCATATCTAAAAAATAAACAGATTGAGTTTGAGGATTTTGTAGAAGTTCCTATGACATTAGAAGATGCTTTTATTGGTATTACAGGAAAGTATTAGGAGAAATGATGATAAAGAAAATTTTTTATAAAGAGTGGTTAAAAATTCGATGGGCTTATTTAGCTATCGCAGTTCTTTTTGCAGCGGTCATGATTTATATCTTTGCAAGTGTTGCCCATACCTATAAGTTTAATCTAGCGGCAACCTATTGGTATAATATTATTTTTCGGGGTATAAGCTTTTATTCCTCTCTTCGCTATGTGCCTCTTTTTTCAGGATTATTGCTTGCGGCCGTTCAATTTATCCCGGAAATTCAAAAGAAACGCATCAAGTTAACATTTCACCTCCCCGTTAATGAGTATAATGTTCTCCTTGTGATGGCCGGCATTGGATTCCTTTCCCTTGTGGTTATGTTTGGTGTCTATTGCCTCATTTTTCTGCTCTTAGGATACGCATTTTTCCCGGCTGAAATTGTTCATAGTGCTGTTTTAACAACGTTTCCCTGGTATCTTTTGGGATTAACGGCATATTCTCTTGCATCCTATATTATTCTTGAACCCATGTGGAAACGTCGAATTTTTTATATTCTTTTTGCTGTTGGATTTGGGAATCTCTTTTTGTATGGATGGTTTTATAACATTTACGACAGAGTTTTAATAGGGATGCTTATTGTTACCATTCTTCTCTCAATATCTGTGATTTATTCAGGTCACCGCTTTAAGAAGGGAGTCTATAAATGATAGTACGCATCAGCCGATATATCTTAATTGTTGTTTCTATTGTTGTTATGGCAATTTACTTGCCAGACCTTTACTGGCTCTTTTTTGATGTTAAAACTTCATCTCCCTACGTTTCCTATTCTCCTGTTGATTCCATGTTTATCATGTATCGTCATGGGGATAATGGACTTGTTTTTTATGATGAAGAAGGAAATACCTATACTCGGGAGGAGTATGAAGAGAAACTTCCCTTATTCTATTATATGCAATTAATCGCGGATGGAAGAATGCCAGACTCCCTTCATGGCATCCCCCTAGATCCAAATGAAATTAAAACAAATCGGAATAATCACCGTATCCGAACATACACTCATGATGTTCCTCAAATTCCTCTTTATCCTCTTTTAGAATCAGAGTCGGGGCGTGTTACTCTGGAGTTTCCTGATGAATTTTTTAGAATTACCGATAAGGGAATGGAATTTGTAAACAGTAAGACAAAAAAAGTGAATAAAGAAAAAAGTGCTCTTTTTACCGATGCCTTAAAAAATGCTGATTTTCAATTTCCTGCTAAAAGGGTTTATACAAATCCTACAACCCGTAAACCTTTTGATGAAGGGTGCTTTGTTATCGATAATAAAAATGAATTTTATCACATTAAAAGAGCAAAAGATCAACCTGTTGTAAGAAATACTCGGTTACCTGAAGAAATAAATATTTGCTACATGCTCGTGTCAGAAAATAATCTAAAAGAATACTATGGGATTATTATTTCTGAAGATAATAGACTTTTCTTTCTAACCTATGACAATTACAAGCTAGTTGAACTTCCGACAAAGGGAATATATAAAGTTGGGGAAATGACTGTTGTGATTACCACAGATTTGTTTTTCCGTCAAGTGACGCTGAACAAAAATGATGGTATTGATGTTTTTGTTACCGATAGAAATTACAACCTTATTGATGAATATCATGAATCCTGGAAACCCCGGGAGGCATATCCTCAAGGAAAAGTTGCCCGTGCCATTTTTCCCTTTTCCCTTTCTGCTGAAGATGACTCATCAGCTTATGTGGGATTATACTCAGAGTGGCATTTTCCATTGGCGTGGATAGGCAATCTTATTTCCTTGCTGCTTTTTGCTCTTTTTGTGAAAAAAGAAGGGCGCACCTGGAAAGGTGCCATACCTGAACTTATTCTTGTTACTTTAACAGGAATTTATGGTTTAATTGCTTGTATGGTCTATATTTACGTGCCATTATGGCGTTCGGAAAGGAAATGAAAAAGAGATTCTTTCATTTTTGTATCTTGTTTTTGCTTTTGATTTCTGTCGCTGCGGCTCAAGAAATCCGGGGCAAAGTTATTGGGCATCTTGATAAAAAACCTATTCCTGAAGCACTCATTGTTTTGGAAGACCCAAACGATGATACTTTTCAAAGGGAAACCATGTCGGATCAAGATGGCTATTTTATGTTTCGCGATATTCCTCCTGGCCGATATAAACTGGCAGCACTAAAAGAAGGATACTACAGTAATAGTCTTTTCGACTTTAATGTTCTACCAGAACAATCTTATGATGTAACAATCCGCCTTATCACCCAAGAAGGGCAATGGAATGCAGAATATTGCTTTATGATTGGAGGCATCGAAGTAAGAGCAGTAGAAAAAGACGTGATACAAAGTGAATTAGTGACAACACGGCGAATTGATAGTGGGGAAATCGATCATTTGCAGGCAGATAATTTGGGAGACATTTTAACCCTTGTTCCAGGTGTTGAAAAGTCAAAACAAATCGGACTCGCTTCTGATCAATCTATTGGTATTCGAAAAGTTGCGAATAGCAATGCCTCCTTGATCGGAAATGAAACGTTTGGTACAACCATTATGGTCGATGGGAATATCATTAACAATGATGCGATGATTACAGGAATTACAAGTTCTCTTGCTTCCGGGATTGATTTAAGAACTATTCCCGCAGATGATATCCAAAGTGTTGAAGTCATTACAGGTATCCCCTCTGTGGAATATGGAAATTTTGCCGATGGGGTGATTAAAGTCGAGACCAAAAAGGGACAAATACGTTCTCGTGCTAAAGCAAAATTTAATCCTGATACGAAAGGTGCCAGTTTTAGCAGTGGACTTGAGGTCCCTTTTGGTGGGACGTTGGATTATCATCTCAATTATGCCTATAGTGAACGGGATATTCGCAAAAAAGGTGATGAGTACCATCGGTTTTATCTAAGCTCAGCCTATTCGGGAAATGCTTTTGATAAAAAGTTAGATTATGTCTTAAAGGGAAGCTATACCCGTGCTCTCGACGATGAAGAACCGACAGATGCCAATAAAATTGGAAGACACAGTCGAGATTATCGTACATCAGGAGGAGTCCAGTTAAAGTATAAACAAAATTCAGAGGTAACATATTCAAACAATTTTAATGTGGATATGAATCGCAAAGATAACTACCGAAGCCGATGGGTTAATGATCAAATTGATACAGTTTATGGATATATCGGTGAACTTCGAGAAGATGGGAGAGAGTGGGACATTGATTATAAACTTATTCGCAATAAAACGGCAAAAAAGAAAAATGGGAATCAAATAAAAACATTATACGGTGTTGAATTCAATTATCAAAAAAATACAGGAAAAGGCGTTCAAATAGATTCCGTTTTTAATTATTACGGCGCTTATAGTACCCGTCGTAGCTATTCTTTTGATCAATATCCCGGCTTCCCTAAATTGAGCATTTATGGTGAAAGACAACAAACATGGGATGTAAAAGGTCATTCCGTAGAAATGATGGCAGGACTCCGGTATGATGCAATAAATATACGTGGTTTTGATATTGAGCCAGGGTTTGATAAATTTTCTATCCTTAATGCACGACAAGGAGAATTTTTAAGTCCACGCTTTAATACACGCATTGAACTTACTGATGGACTCTATTGGCGCTTGGGCGCTGGACGAAGTGTAAAATCAATTTCCCTTGCCCATATCTATCGGCAATCTGCTTTTGTAAAAACATTTATCGATTCCCAATGGGTTGAGATAGAATATCCACAACAAAATCCAGATTTAAAATCATACTATTCAGATAAAATTGAAACAAGCCTTGACTGGAAAGCAAACGATTGGCTTGGGATGTCTTTGACGGGATACTATTCAGAATCGAAAAAACAACCAACAACAATTACGTATCCTGTAGGCTACGACATCAATCCTGATACCCTTACAGACCTTACTTATACACGGATGGAAAATGCTGGGTGGAGTAAGGATAGTGGTGTAGAATTATTAATGAACACGAAACGCATTAAAAACTTAAAATTTGTTCTAAGTGCAACCTATCGATATTCACGAAACGGAAGAGAAGGGCGCTATTATGATAGTTCCCCAGATACAAGCTGGGAAGAAGTCTGGGTACCCTCACCAGATACGTGGAAACAAAAAATTATCCTTACTCAACAGACCTCCTATATTAATCAACGACTTGGTTTATGGTTAACAATGGATATCCAATATATTCCCCTTGATCAAAAACAAACGGTTTATAAATCTAATTCGATAGAAACAGTGTTGGAGGATCATCCGATTACTCTCTATCAAGGCATGACATACTGGTATGAGGCAGAACGTTGGACATATGGTGATCATTGGGTTGTCAATGCAAGACTGAGCAAATCTCTTGGACAAAACACTGAAATCTCTTTATATGTGAATAATCTTTTTGATGATCCCGGAAAATGGGTTGATCCCTATCGCGAGACGATTTATGAACTGAACGTTCCTATCTATTATGGGTTGGAGGTTAGTACACAATGGTAAAAGTATGTAAAAAATTACTTCCTCTCATACCTTTCATGATATTCCTTATTTCCTGTATGGAAGTTGATGAAAAACCCTCTATCTATGAAGGAACACAAGAAAAACACCTTTTTGTTTATTTGGATACAACCTCTTTGGGAAAATTCTTTGCAGGCCAATCCGCTATTTTGTCAGGAATTCCTGTAGACTTGATAAATTTTGATTATGTAGGCTTTAATCAAACGAAATATACCAATGATAGCGGTTGGGTCTTTTTTGATAGTCTCTTAAATGGCTACTATATTGCCAGCGTGGGTATAGATTATCCTTTTAACAATGATTTGGACACAACGCGGGTAACCGGTCAACGGGAATTTTATATCTACCAAGATACGCCGATAAAGGATACTCTGACAGTCCGTGTTAGTGGGAATCCAGGATTGAAGATAAATGAAATATATTATGCTGGACCTCCCAATAATATATTTTACTTTTATGATCAATACATTGAACTTTATAATGCCTCTCCAGATACGGTCTATTTGGATGGAATGATTGTGTGTCGCATGGGTCCTTGTACAATTGGCGCAGATAATGTGACCTATATTTTTCAATTCCCCGGTGAACCTATAACAGGCCGAGAATATCCTGTTGAACCGGGACAGTTTGTTGTTCTTGCCCAGGATGCTGTAAACCATGTAATTATTCAAGGCGGGAATACGCTTGTCAATAGCATTGATTTGACCCATGCAGACTGGGAGTTTGTAAATCCTCAGGATTATGCAGATACCGATAATCCCAATGTTCCTAACATTGTAGATATACAAGAAGGACACCGTGGTGATTTTATGATTTCCCTTGGAAGTGATATTATCCTTATAGCCGATGGGACAGATAGCTATTACCCTGATGGGATTGATATAGAAACCATCATAGATGTTGTTGAATACAGCTCAATTTCAACGCATATCAAAGATATTACGGAAGAATTAGATGCTGGCTGGGCTGGAGTAGGGGTTATAAGATACAGTGGGCAGTCGATTGAACGTATTGAGCCGGGCTTTGATACCGATAACAGTACGATAGATTTTGTAAAACTTGATGCACCAACACCGGGATATCACCATGGCCATGAGTAAAAAAGTTATATACTTGTTGTGCCTTCTCCTTGTTTTCACAACGAGAGGATTTTCTTATATGAATACGATTGGGGTTTCCATTCCCAATTCATGGTACTCCCTTTGGGATTTTACCCATAATCCCCTCAATTTTATGTATTACAATGATTTTGAAGGAACAAGGACATCGTTATACGGCAATTATAAGACTCTGAATATCCATCGCCCTTATGATGCTGAATCACTTTTGATGGTTGGCGCTCTCTTTGAAACGTTCTATCAATTGGATGAAAAAACGCGGTTGTTTGCTGCTATCGATTTTAAGAATACATACCAATACAATCAATTCCGCTCAATTGAAAAAGATTTTTATACCTCATACATTGCCTTTACAGATACAACAATGGGTGATTTTCAGTATAATGGTCCTTTGATTGATTTTTATTTTTCCAAAGATTTTGGATCAAGGGTTACCTGGGGATTAGGGATCAATTATGGTGTGGAACGGGGAATTAAAGATGTTTTTACCCAAACTGCATCCCGCGAATTAAACAGCGATTTGACGACTTCTTTACGTTTCCAAACCCTTTCAAATCTTTATGTAGGAGGCTGGGTACGTCGCTATCATGGACGCACGAGTCTGGAAGCTGTAAAAGAATTCCAGGATGCTCAGGTTCAAACCTGGCTAGGCTATACTGTCCGTAAAATAGAAAGTCCTGGCACATCGATTGAGATGGAAAAAAACAAAGATGGCTATCAAGTTGGATTTACCCTAACATATCAACATGAAACAATACCCTTTTTGGCATATCTGGGTTTTTCTAAGGGGACAGAAGAAAATGACGCACGGAAAGGGACGAAAAGTGTTGCTTCTGATCGGGGATATTGGCAACGAAATTCATCAGAAGGAGAAATTTGGTTGAATTACGGGTTGGGAAAATCATCCTGGAGTCTTTTTGGGATAATAAAAAGCAATGAAGATTGGGGGAAAACAGGTGTCTATGAAGCATTATTTTTAGAGACAGAAGAAAATCATTTCCTTGGAGGAATTGCTTTAACAAGCCGTCTATCAAGAAATATTGATGTGAAGAGTTCAGCACGTTTTGGAAAAATTTCCTATGATTATGTAAATTATATTATGACGGAAAAACGCTCCCGTAAAGAAGATGAATGGCGTATAACGCTGGATATCGAAGTGCATCCATATCCAGTAACGTCCTATATTGGTGGAATAAACATTGAAAAAGTTCCCCTTCATTATACGTGGGAGATTCCATCCCTTTATCGATATCTTGCTCATGCAGGTTTTGAATACCAATGGGGGTTCAACAGACTTTGCCCAAGCCTTGTATGGGGTATTGAAAAAGCAGAAGAATTGGGAAAAGATAATACGCTTTGGCAAATACAGCTATCCGTTAAACGATAGAGAGTAGAATTGCCAAATAATTATATAACAAGGAGGTAAAAATGCGAAAAAGAGTAACTTTCATGATTGTTCTCCTTACTACCACAGTTCTTATGGGTCAAACATGGGAAGTGGTAAAGCAACAATCATTCACTTTTAGTCCAGTTGATATTCATTTCTTTGATGCCCAAAAGGGAATTTTAGTGGGTGGCGAATGTGCTATTTACAAAACAGAAAATGGTGGGAAAACAATGACTCCTGTTTATGGAGCTGTTCCCGGGGGACCAGCCTTAAGAAAGGTTGATTTCGTTGACGCTAATCATGGCTTTGCTGTTGGCGATGACGGCTTGATTTTGAAAACAACAAATGGCGGTGATGCGTGGAGCGACGTTTCTGACACCATGCTAACAAAAGAGGATTTATATGGTGTCGCTGTTGTTTCTGACCAAATTGCTTATGTTTGTGGGAAAAAGTCAACGGTGTTAAAAACAACAAATGGTGGATCAGACTGGGTAAAAAGTGATTATGGTTTTGAAGGTGCAGACCTTGATGGCGGAATTGCTTTTATTAATGCAAATGTGGGCGTTGCTATTTCAGATGCTAACGGAGGTGAAACGTGGTATACAACAGATGGTGGTACAACCTGGACATATAATCCTATTGCTGCATTATTTCCTATTGGATTAACAAGTACAAGACTGTATGATATTGATGCTGGTGGATCAACTTTTGCCATTGTAGGTTACCATAGAACGACTTTTTTGTCAACAGATGGAATAAATTGGCACTTAAGCGGTCCCTTTTCTTATGCTTTAGATAGAAATATATCTGTAAGTGTTGTAAATGATAATTTTATTGTTGTTGGTGGGACTGGTGGATGGTTGCTAAAAACGATCAATGGTAGTGAACCCTGGTATGAACTTGATATCAAGACTGGAAATGATGCAAGCTTAGTTCATTTTGTAGATGAAAACATTGGTTTTGTTTATGGTAATTATGGACAATGGATGGCCACAACAGATGGCGGAGCATCATTTACCCCCATCAATGATTGGCCTGCTTCTTCCTTTTGGGGACTTGCACTTCCAACGGATACCAAAATTATGATTACAGACTGGTCTGGCGGGGATATGACTGTTAGCGAAGATAAAGGTGTAACTTGGTCATATCCTACGAATGCTGTTACACGTACGTCAGTCTCAATTTATGAAATTGAATTTGCTGATGAAAACACAGGCTTAATTGCAGGAAACAGCGGATTAATTAAAAAGACGACAAATGGTGGACAATCCTTTAATCCCATCGATAATCCGATGGCACAACAATCTAATAAACACATTAATGCCTTGCGTTATGTTAATGAGAACACGGTTCTGGCGGGTGGTTCTTCGGGTATAATTATGAAATCAACCAACGGGGGTGATACATGGGAACAAGTATATAGTGAAGCAACCGGCGCTGTCTATGATTTTTGGCCTGTTTCATCTGATCTAATTGTAGCATCTGCTGGGAGCGGTCAAATCTTGTATGCTGACGCAAAGCTTGATAGTTTCCATCTCGCTCGTGATTATGGCAATCAATCCATGAGAGCTGTTAAATCAAGAAACGATGTGCTTTTGATTGTTGCATCAGGAGGAGAAATTTTCCGCACAACCGATTTTCATGCCTTAGATTCTCTTGAAGTTGTTTTTACGGATCCTGGTGGAAATGATATCTATGATGTTGAGTTTATTACCGATGAATTGGTCTATGCAGTTGGACGTAGGGGAAGAATTTTTAAGTCGGAAAATGCTGGCCTTACATGGGTTCAAGATATTTCTGGTGTAGAAGATTCTGAGCCAACGCTACAGAAATGTCGTTATCGAAACAATATTTTGTGGGCTGTAGGGCAAAATGGCATTATCCTTAAGCTGGATATGACACCAGAAGAACCAGTTACAGGCATTGTAATTAACGAAATTCATGCAAACAATGTTGAAGCCGCTGATGCAAATTATGTCGAATTGTATAATACGACTGCTAATGCTGTGGATATTGGCGGCTTGTATCTTTCAACCAATCCAGAAACGCCTCTCGAATGGCAAATTCCCAAAACAGATCCTACTGCGACAACCATTCCTGGCGGTGGTTACTTTGTTGTTTTGGCAGATAATCAACCTGCCGAAGGGGTACTTCAAGAAGGAATTTCACTCAACCCTTCAGGTGGATATATTGCCCTTGTTCAAAATTTGAATGATACTCCCGTGATTGTCGATTCATACACCTACGAAGCAATGGGTGCCGATACAGCATACGGGCGCTATCCTGATGGTACAGATACTTGGAAAATTGTAAAACCAACACCTGGAGCAGCAAATGAAGAATTTCCTCCCGTCTCTATCGTTGATGGTCTGCCGAAAACATTTGCTGTCCATCCGAACTACCCAAATCCCTTTAATCCAGAAACAACGATTCGTTTTGATCTTCCAGAAAGAATGAATGTGACCATTCATGTGTATAATATTCTTGGAGAGCGGGTGATAACATTGGTAAATAATGCACAAATGCCCGCGGGTTATCATCATGTAACCTGGAATGGAACAAATCAGGCAGGTTTGCCCGTAGCAAGTGGCATTTATTTGTACCACGTTGAAGCCGGGAAATATCAATCAACACAACGAATGGTATTCCTTAAATAAAAAAGCTTAATAATTAACAGAGGGGGAGATTATTCTCCCCCTCTGTGGCTTTTACAAGAGGGGTCTAAATGTCAAAGAAATATAGCAACCGATTAAAGCAAATTATTCAACTTTCTATCCTTGGTCTTATCATTTTATTTTTACTTATTTCACTTTTTAGTAAAGATTTTGCACCTGATTTTGAGGCATACTGCCCCTTTGGTGGACTTATGGCTTTGGGGAGCAAAGCTTGGCTTGGCTCGCTTTCATGTTCCATGAGTTCCTTACAAATCTTTATGGGACTCGCATTGGTTGTGGCTGTTATTCTTTTTGGAAAGCTCTTTTGTGGCTATGTGTGTCCCATTGGCACAGTTATTGAACATTTAAGAAAATTAGCAGCAAAAGTTGGACTTAAAACCATTACCTTAAAAGGATGGCTTGATCGTGCCTTGCGGGTTTTAAAATATGTTATTCTCTTTATTACGGCTTATTTTACGGTAACAACCAGTGAACTCTTCTGCAAAAAGTTTGATCCCTATTATGGTGTGGTATCTGGTTTCAATGTGGATACTATTCTTTGGCTTTCTCTCTCGGCCCTCTTTATTGTACTGGTTGTCTCTGTTTTTATTCGCTTTTTTTGGTGTAAATATTTGTGTCCCCTTTCTGCATTGAGTAATATTGCAGCAAATGTTCTTATCTCTGCTCCCCTTCTTGTGCTTTATTTGATTTTACGATGGGCAGGCGTTAACCTGCATATTGCATGGCTTTTAGGTGCTTTAGCCCTTACGGGAGCCCTTACTGAAATATTTCGGTTTAAATTTTATCGGGTAACTCCAGTACGTATAAAAGTAGATGAATCACAGTGTACACAATGTGCTATCTGCGATACAAAATGTCCTCAAGGTATTGAAGTCCATAAATATAAAACGGTCGAACATCCAGACTGCACCTTATGTATGGATTGTGTTAAAGGATGTCCCACAAAGGGTGCTATTCGTCTGTGGAAATGGGATAAAAACTGGATTCCCCCTGTCGTTATTGCCGTTCTGTTCGTTCTTGCTTTGATTTTTGCAAATAACTATAAGTTTGCAACTCTCAGTGAACGTTGGGGAGATTATCAAAATGTTCAAAACGTGCAATCTCTTGAAATTGAGGAACTTCGTTCTGTCAAATGTTATGGAAGTGCAAAAAGTCTTCAAGGAAAACTCATGCGCCAGGCTGGAATTATTGGGTTGGATGCTTATGCCGATGAAAATCGTGTGATCATTTACTTCAATGCAGATGTTTTAGATGAAAATGACGTAAAAAAAGCGCTTTTTTCTCCGAGCAAGTATAAAATCCGTTCTCCAGAACCGTCAATTTCAGAAGTGAATGTTTTAAAAGTCGGTATATATGAACTTTTTGATGGCTACGATAACAATGACTTGTATCAGATGCTTGCCAGACATAATGGTATTTTTGCCTTTAAGACAGAGTTTGGTGAACCAGTTACAGTATATATATATTTTGACCAAACAAAAGTTTCTATCGAGGAAATTCTCGAAACAATCAATGCAGGCGAATATACCCAAGTGAAAAATGGTGAAGAAAAAACAATTCAAGTGAATTTTAAAACAGCGAAAGGAGAAACACTTCTTGATCCCATCTCTTATAAAACGTTTATGCTGGAATTTTTTCCAGCTATTGATCAGCAATTCAATAATTACAAATCCTATAACCTTGATCAATTAAGCATTCTAGAAGTTGGGTTACCAGAAGCTGATAACAGCGCCTTTCGTCGACAGTTGACATTTTATGTGAGTCATTTATCAGGGAATGATGGCATTGTAAGGTTTCGGACGCTTTATACCGATCGACCAGTAGCACATATTTACTTTGATCCATCCCAGGTGGATTCAGCAACCGTTGTTGAATTATTAACATCACCAACTATGACGGTCTATTTTAGTGATGATACGATCCGTGATTTTGAAAATCCCTTTAATCCTCAAGAACCTTACAAAATGATATCAGCCCCTTAAAATGTTTCCCATCTATTTGTCTAAAAGCCTCCTTTAGGAGGCTTTTTTTAGTGTGTCTTTTTTTGATAGCTGTGGAAGATGCTTTCATAAAAGTTTAAAGAAACGAATAAAAAAGTCATTGACTAAAAATAAAAAAACCGCTAATATCATCAGCCATTGATGGCAATGGAGCTGTAGTTCAACTGGTTAGAGCACCGGCCTGTCACGTCGGAAGTTGCGAGTTCAAATCTCGTCAGCTCCGCACGCTATACTTCAAAGTGAGCGTTTAGTTGGAGAAAAGGATTCGATAGGTAAAAAGCGTTTTGCGCAAAATATCTAAACCCGCTTATTCTTTTTTAGTAGGACTAAAAACAAAGAAATTGATAACGTTGCGATTTTTTGTGAAAATAATCTAAGCGTTTCTATCATCCGTACTGAGAAATCCCCCTAAAAAAGCTTAAGGATT
>JAQUPD010000013.1:19828-47588 GCA_028716785.1 Fidelibacterota bacterium | reverse complement strand
TGGGATGGTCAAAGTGCTGGAAGAATCGTTAAAATTTTAGAAGATATTTTTAACTCTTCTATGAAGAGGGAATAAGGAATAGACCATTTATAAGAGGGTCGCAACCTGTTGTGGTTTCAATGATATCTCTTTAACATGGTATTTTTAAGTTTGTTAAATCTTTATAAATTATTTTATTGTTTTATTAATGCTGTTTTATAACGTGGATGAGATCTTCATTATCTTGATCAGCAATAGATAAATGATCCTGCATAATTTCTCGAGCACTTTTACTATTTTTATTGACAATTTTTTCAAAGAGAAGTTCATGATATTGAATCGCTTTTTCTTTGGCATGAGGAACTTTTTGATAAATGAGTGTCCGTATTTTTGGCATTAATCTATAAATGGGTTCTAATATCATTGGAGCTAAAGGATTTCCTGATGCTCTTGCAATACACATATGAAAATTTGCATCAATTTTGGCTTCTTTTTCAGTATCCTTTTCGGAACAGGTTTTTAAATCACTAATAGTTTTAATTATTTCTGCAAGGTCATTTTCACTTCGATTTTGAGCTGCAAGTGCGGCAAGAGAAGGTTCAATAATTTTTCGCAGTTCCATCACATCACGTATTAATTTTTCATTTAAATTTAACTCGAGAAAAAGACTCATTGGTTTTATAGCACGTTCTTTTGTGAAATTCGCAACATAAATACCGCTTCCCTTTCGAATGTTTACTAACCCTCGGGCACTAAGCATTTGTAAAGCCTCACGAAGAGCGGTCCTACTTACTTCAAACATTTCGCAAAGCTCTTTTTCTGTAGGCAATTTATCTCCCGGCAATAATTTTCTTTCCCTTATTGCCTCTTCAATCTTCATCTCAACTTTCTGACTTAAAGTCTTTGAATCACCTACTTTAGGAAATATATTATTCATCTTTATTTGCCCTTCATTTAAAAAAATATAATAATAATATTTTTTTTAATCAATTTATTTGTCTTATATCCTATAAATTTATTTTCAAGGTTCATTTTAAATACGTTACCTTTAAAAGGTTTGTGCTGTTATTAGTTGTTATGATAATATAATATACTCCACTAGCTAGATTCTGAGGTTCCCAAAGTAAATAATAAATTCCTTTTTCTATGTATTCATCATATAAAATATTTTGAGTTCTTCCCGTTACATCCATTACATAAAGATTTAAAAATCCTGAATCATTAATACAAAGCTTTAATGTTGTTGATGGGTTAAAGGGATTTGGATAAGCTGATATAAGATGATATGTCTTAGCAATTCCCTGTTTTATTTTATCAATCCCCGTATATTCAATCAATGTTACACTCTCATCTACATATATATCAATCAATGAGTTATTTTGTATATTGTTATTACCAAGCATAATATTTGTTCCACTGTTAATGATGAGTCCATAAGAATTATGGTGAATATAATTATCAGCAATTACAACACTATCGGGTGGACCAAAATAATCACTTAAGGTACCATTATCGTAATCTAAAAGGATGCCATATACACAATTTTTTAATTCATTGGATTTTACAACAGTTTTTGGTGCATTCAACAAATAAATGCCGCGAGTGCATTGATCCGCTGTATTCCCCATTATTTGAGTTTCAGGCGATTTTAGATAGACTTTTACCCCTTCTCTACAGCGGATGAAAGTATTGCTGTGGATATAATTCAGACGTCCAGAGGCATCATGGGTTGATCCCGTGTTTCCAACACCCACACCTGCTCCTGAAGAGACATCCTCAACAATATTTGCATAAATTTCATTTAAATATTCATCTTCTCCATGCAGATCAATTGCATCGTATCCCGATTTATAAAAATAAGAATTTCTTACCATATTATTATGAGCACCATACTGGATAATAATACCATGTCGAATATAAGGACCAATAAACAAACAGCTATCAACTAGGTTGAATCGTGTATCGCCAGGATATCCTTCATTGAAAATTTCATGTCCTTCTCCCTGAATTGAAATACCATAACCAAATCCTCCACCACCGACATCGGTCGCTTTCGAAAATTCACAATTTTTGATCACCACATCATGACTGGTAGAGACTCGAACCATCTGACTTTGAATGAGACTGAACCTACAATTTTGGATTGTAATATTGTAACACGGACGCCATATCCCATCCATTTCAAGTGATATCCCATATTTTGGGGCTGCTTTATTAGGATTGTTAACAGTAACATTCGAAGACAATGCACCACTATAAGAAGATGTAAATGTTATATTTTCAATGACAATATCATTTACCCCTCGGCCAAAAAAAATTCGGGTACTTTGAGTCTCATTCAAACTGAGTGGGAAATTGGAGATTAAATAAACAGAATCAACCGAAGCTCCCCGGATATTGACTTTTGATTTCAGTTTCAAATGAGCGGTATTTTTATAAATACTGGCTGAATTCAAGTTGTAGTATCCTGGAGGAAAATATATTTCATCGCCATCGGAAGCTATAGCAATTGCTTGATCTAAAGCAGGTCTGTCATCATGATCGTTATTGTACGGATCTGCTCCATAATCAAGGACGTTTATTACTGATCCCGTTATTTGATGAGGAACATGAAGAGGATGATCACTGCCATTCGTTTCCCGAAGTCCTGGATATTCTTGAGCCATCAGCATGATACTGCTTGAAAGGATAAACAATAAATAGCAACGAAACATGGTTTTCCCTTTATAAACGTTGCCCTGGTTTTAAAATAATATTGTCAACATAAATTGAATAGGGACTGATATTGATAATTTCGTACTGTTTGAACCCTTGTTTTTTTACCACCAGATTCAGAGGAAGGGCACTATGAATCATCTTTTTCCCAATCTTAACGTCTTTTATACCAAACAGAATCATCTGATGTTTTCCTTGATTTAGGATGACACCATTCGTCCCCATTAATTTAACACCAGATAACCGAGATAATTTATTCCACTCAAGGGCAGAGTCCTGATTGCTATCTTTGACTTCTGTTTTTAATTGTGTAATAAACTGAAAGGTATCGGCTGTAACACTAACCATCCAACTTTTTTTCTCACGTAAAGGTGTCATATCTATGTGATAAACTGCTGGAGTTTTCTGTAGAATGAGAAAATTCATAACATTTTCAAAAGAACGAGACAGATTACCTGTCAAATCCGAATTATCCAGCTCTTGCCATATTTGCTGATATTCGTGAGGTTCTGGAGCCACAAATAAATCACAAACAACCCATTCCTTTTGTGATTTGAAAAACAAAACAGTTCGGTATGTTTGAACATCCATATCCTTATATCCATTATGTGTCCCCACATAAATATCCAAATTTTCCCCTACTTTCCAAAATATCGTCTTCGGTTCCGGCAATTTGAGAAATTTCCCAAACCCCGAACCTCCCTCATTTTCTTTCCATTCTTGTCCATGAGGAATAGAATCAACAATAACCACGTTTTTAACCCAGCTATTTTTAAAAATTTTATAATCAGGCTCGTTATAATTCACCTGGTAGGTAGGCAGAATTTGATGTCCTCCTGCATAGGCAGTAACTCCAAGCATATCACCATGTTGATGATCCGGTTTCCTATTGCTGAGTCCAGCAGATATACACATATAGGCATCATCTTTTTCCCAACCACTTCGCATGATATAATATCCGGTTGATTCAAGTGCAAGACTTCCATAAGTCGGTTGTTTCTTCTCCGGCACATTTTGATCCAACATTCGTGCTAAAATCCAGAACCACTCAGAATCGAGATAAGCACCAGCAAAATATTCCAAAACTGGATCTTTTAATAACAAACTTCCTGCCTTGAAAATTCCACCCAGTTCGTTTACTTCTTTCAGATAATGATCTGTATCGTCTTGAAGGACTGGAAGATTTTTATCCGGTTGAGCAATTTTTACCAAAACATTAAACATCTCTTTGAACCGTTTTTCAAAAAGTTCTGGCACAGGAATTTGGTTAATCTGGGCAAGTTGATAGACACGCAAGTAATTTTCGATATCTCCAACATGATAATGAACGGAGCGTTCAAACTGAAAGCCATCATCATTGACCTCAAGTTCCATGTGTTTAGTCAGGCCATCCAAAGATTGATTAATCCATGCATCGGAAAACGAAAAATCTTGAAGAAAAACAGCAAGTTCAAATAAAGCAACTAATCCTTTTGTATGATGATTCCCAGGGTTATAATGTTTAGTTCGTTCTGCTAAATCAAATCCATGATACACAAATGTTTGTATAAGTAATTTTTGATTTTTCGAGGTATACTCGGAACTATTATAATAAGCATGATGGTTAAAAAGCCAAGTGTGGATTCGTCTCCCTGCTCGGTAATACTCGAAAATTCCATTCCCTTCATCATCATATTCACCAGACTTATATGCTCTCATCAAATCTGCAACTTGACGGGTCCAGTAATCTAGATAAGCTTTTTCATCATCATAAAAATAGAGCAATGTCATATCTGCCGACTTTTGTTGACGCGCAAGATGTCTAAGTTCATAAGCTGTGACCTCTTCTCCCTTTAAATTTTTAAAGGGTAATTGCCAAGAAGTTTCTGGTGCATAGTGAGATATTTGATATTCAGCCTGTTTTCGATGTTTATTTTCAAATATCTCTGGATAAGCATCATCATACACTTCTAAAAGGGGTTTAAAGTTCGTCCAGTCAAAATAATATCGATTTCTAGACCGTACTTTTAAAGCATCTGTCAACGCTATCCATGCTTTATCTCTTTCTCCTTTAGAAAACAATTCTTGAATTGTGCCAAGTCCCGCATTTTCCTTAAGGGAAGAAAATATCATCTCATCATCGGGGACAATTCCTTTTTTTGCAGGATATAATGAACATGATAAAAGAAAAAAAAGTAATATAATGTGTCTAGATATTTTCATACAATTCTTTATTTTACATAAAGCACTTTTTTTGATTGTTGTTTTCCCATGATTTGAATTTGAATGAGATAAATTCCCGTTGCAACATTTTGAGGTTTCCAAAGTATGCAAGATATCCCCCTTGGATATACGGAATTGGTTAATTTTTCAATATGTCTTCCATCCAAGCTAAAGACATCTATTTTCACTTTTGTCTTAATTGGTAATTGTATTTGAAGCGATATCTCTCCATTGAAGGGATTTGGATAGGCGTTCAACAAAAATGAATCAGGGATATCACCAACCCACTTTTTTTCTCGATCACGTTGTATTGAAGCCGGCATCTGTTCCGCATTTGGTCCCACATTTTGTGGAAGGAGTGGAAGATTCACCATATCACCTATTCCATCGAGTTCAAGAGCTCCTACTGTTCCAGGTAGAGAACGTTTACGTCCAAAAAGATCTGTTATCCATGGCAGAGAATCTAGATATGTTGCTCCAATACTCTTTTCAGAAGGTTGTTGAAGATTATACAGATCATGTCTTGTTTCTAAAAGAGGATCGATCTGTAAAATTTCATCAGTTTCTGCTGATATTCCAAGATCAGTTCCATCCGAATCATAAGCAATATTTTTTTGCCAAACCGCATTTTGGGGTGAACTGAAATAAACTATAGCAGGATCATCTCCGTTGTAAATCAAATTACCATAAAAAAAGAGGTTCTGAGGGACTTTTTTCCAGGTATTATTTGTACCCGAATAGCCAATTTCGATTGTTGCTTTATTGTTGATAAATGTATTCATCAAAATTTTTACATTTTGAATTTGCCAATGTGCATTTTCTGCACCAGAGGAAACATCTCCGTTTGTCAAGGTAAGAGGGGCATCCCACGTATGTCCTGTAAGATTTTCAAAGTAATTGTTCACAAGGGTATGATTATAGCCATAAACCCTGACGCCGCCTGTCCCAGCTTTCCCATTTCCGAAGAAAAAATTTCCTTCTACAACGCTCCCATGTCCCTGGCGGAGACAAACTGTTCCCTGGGATTCCATAAAAGTATTATATCGGACTGTATCTTTGCAAGATTTGATGGAAATAATTTCTGGATCTCCATCACAAGATTCAAACAGATTGTGTTCAATCAATGTAAAGCCGTCTGTAAGAGACATACCGCTTACTCCAACCCGTATAGCTTCCATCTCGTTTTCTCTGCGAGGACCAATATTTCGAAAGTAGTTGAAAGCAATTACATCATACTGAGAGACAGTATCTCCGCCATCAATGGTAATAAAATTTCCCGGTTGGTGTTTATTTTCAAAAAGGTTATAATCCACCCGATTATGATGACTTTTTTTCGTGGCATCATTCCAAATACCACCGATGAGGACCCATTTTCCTCCTGAATTGTCGGATTCAGTCAGATGAAAAACATTCCGTGTTATTTGGACATGGTGACATGCCTCCAGTTTTATGACAGTATAAACCTCACTTACAAACTCAAATCCTTCAATAATTACATATTCTGATTCTTTCAAAGTAAAATTGCTGCCACCACTTAACACGACTCCTCCCCGGTTTTGGGCTCGAAAAACAATCGGTTTATTAGCAGTGCCCCGGATTGTCATGGTCATGCCGCCAATATTATAATTTCCATCAGTTAGTTCAATCACATCTCCTGGTCGTCTATGTGGAGAAAGGCACAGATTTTTGAATTCTGACGCTGTCGACACGATGTAAACCTTGGATGGAATTGTATCTTTCACAATATTGGCTCCAAGTGTCATATCCTGAAGGACAACCCAAGAATATTCTTGCTCTATTCCTGTCACATCTCCTGTCCAACCGGCAAAAAGATATCCTGGAGGGATATCCACCCAGGCTGTCACGCGGGAATATGCGTAGTATTCTCCACCGGGAGGATCTAGATAAATCCATCCAGTATCTGGTTGTACACAGGTAATTGTAAAGATTTCCGGAGGATTTTGTGGATCTATTTCTACATTGGCACCCAAGGTTATGTGTCGGGTAATCTGAAAGGTAACAGACGTATCCGTTCCACTCAAATCTCCAGTCCAACCCATATTCATATATCCCTTAGGGAGTTTAAGGATAGCCGTAATCCACATACTATCAGGATAAGAATCCAATTCTGGGACAAGAGTAATAGAACCCACTTCAGGATTTTCAACATTTATTGTCCAGAAATTGACCGTTTCTTCAAAGTGAACATCAGGAATTGGATTTCTTCCAATATAAAGATTATCTAAAAAAGCATTGACTGAACCTATTGCTGTATCATAGCCTAGATTGAAGCGAAGTTGATGAAATTGTTTTTCACTATTGGGACGAACAGAGTTTATTGGCGGAGTATAACTTTCCCTAAAAGCGGCGCTTATGCTTTCACCTCCATTAAAAATGACTTGATAAGTTTCTTGATTGAAATCTATTCTCGCAGATAGTCTATTCCAGATATTTTTTGACCAAATACCCGTTTGCTTTTTGGAAGAGCCGTCATAAATATTAAAAATTCCAGAGGAACCAGACGGAGTATTGAATTCAAAGACAAAGGTTCGTTTTTCACTACTTCCAAAAAGATCATATCCAGATATGGCAAAATATTTATTCTCTAGCCTATCAATGCGGACATACATATTCAGATACAGGATTCCGCTTAGTCCTGCTTCCTGACTGGTAAAAGGTGTGTTGAGAATATTCAATGTTTTTTCGGTCGTTGAAACATTCAGACATTGTTCACCCGCAAAGGAAGAATCCTTAGAAACTAAAATCCGACCGATGCCTGAATTTACGCACCAGTGTTGCTGCCCATCAATTGAACCAACATGGTATTCAGGCATTTCAAAAGATGTATTACAAATAATTTCCCCATAGAGCGAAAGAGGAATGAGTATAAAGACAAAGCATATTTTTCGAATTTTTTTTATCATTATTACTTTTACTTTAATAGAAAAGGGCTCCATATTCCTCGAAGTGAACATGGAACCCAGGGGAGAGAAGTATGAAAAAAGTTAGCGTTGGACTCGACCAGATAGATTTCCTTTAACAATTTCCATCACTTCGTTTTCATAAACAAGGTTCATATCACCGACAATTGTCTGTTTTAAGGCAGAGGCTGCCACTGCAAATTCAAGGGCATCTTTAATGTTTTTGCTATGAATAAGAGCGTGAATCAATCCTGCGCCAAAGGAATCTCCTGCACCTACTCGATCAACAAGATGAATTTTATATTTTCTGGATACATAAAAATCAGTCCCATCATACATCATTGCTGACCAGTTGTTATCAGATGCGCTTAGACTTTCTCTCAAAGTTATTGCAACAAATTTAGCATTTGCTAAATCCATCATGTGAGAAGCAATAGACTTATAATGATTTATATCTAGATGACCACTTTCGACATGTGTTGTTTCAGTTTCAATGCCAAAAATATCTGAGCAATCGGCCTCATTCGCAATAATAATATCTACATTCTGCACAAGTTTAGTCATAATCTTTTGGGCTTCTTCTCGGCTCCATAGTTTTTCTCTATAATTCAAATCACAACTAACGATAAGTCCCATTTTCTTAGCTGTTTCGGCTGCATCTAATGTCATTTGTGCACAAGAAGAAGAAAGGGCAGGAGTAATCCCTGTTACATGAAACCAAGATTTTTCTTTAAAAATCTCTGGCCATGAAAAGGTATCGGGTGAGGCAACAGCAATAGAACTGTGAGAACGATCATATATAACTCGTGATGGTCTGATTGAAGCACCTTGTTCAATAAAATAAATACCTAAGCGATCCCCTTTCCGAACAATGTAATCGGTATGGACACCATAACCGCGAAGTTGATTGAAGGCTGCTTGACCAAGGGAATTATTGGGAAGAACTGTTACAAACCATGAATCATCGCCATAGTTAGCAAGAGAAGTAGCAACATTTGCTTCCCCACCACCATATGTAACATGAAAAGAATGTGCCTGAGTAAAACGTTCAAAATTATAGGGCATAAGCCGCAACATAATTTCACCAAATGTTACAATAGTAGGATTTATTTTTTCTTTCCACATTGTTCACGTCCAATTTTTACTTGTTCACAAAAAGCACGAGCATTTTTTTCTATCCCTTCCCAGTCCTTTTTTTCAATCATTTGTTTATCAAGTAAGGCAGAACCAACTCCAATACATTCAGCACCAGCGCAGATAAAGTCTGCAGTATTATTAAGATTTACGCCCCCCGTCGGTGTCAAACGAACTTGAGGCATTGGACCTTTAATATCTTTAAAAAATTTGGGGCCAAGTGCTGTAGCAGGAAAAACTTTCACCAAATCTGCACCCTCACGCCAGGCTTTCATAATTTCTGTAGGCGTCATTGCCCCTGAAATAACAGTTTTATCATATTGATGAGAGATATGAATTACATCCAGATCAAGGATAGGACTTACTACAAATTGAGCTCCAGCTAAGATTGCTTCACGAGCTGTTATTGGATCCAAAACTGAACCAACACCAATGGTCATTTCATGACAATTATGCTCTGTTGCTTCCAGAATTAGTTCAAGTGCCTTAGGAGTTGTCATTGTTATTTCCAAACATTTCACACCCCCTGCAACAAGCGCTTCACTTAATGGTTTGAGAATCTGAGGATCTGTTATACGTATTACTGCAATAACTCCTGTTTCAATCATATTATTAAGAACTTGTATTCGTGTCATAATAGCCTCATCTTTTATATGATTTATAGACAAGCAAGGACAGTTTTATTGATATCTTATTTCTTTATGAAGTCCTCACGCATTGGTGAAAAAGTATCTATCAGCACACCTTCTTCAAGACAAACAGCACCATGTAAAATATTTGAAGGGACCACAAAGGCGTCACCTTCAACAAGGACTTCTGTTTTGTCACCAATAGTAACTTCAAATTTTCCTTTTTCCACATAACTTACTTGTTGATGAGGGTGAGCATGAGGACTTCCCACGCCTCCTTTTTTAAATAAAACTCTAACAAGCATAAGATTGGAATCATATCCCATAATTTTGCGGGACATTTTATCATTTAATTTTTCCAAAGGAACGTCAGCATTTTTAATATGCGTTTTCATTTTGTTACCTCTTTATATTTTACTTCTATAGGTTGAATTTTATTAACAAGGATGTAAACAGCTAAAACTCCGAGGGGAACAAAGACAGCAATCATAATAAAAATAGGGATATAGGAGATTTTAGAGATGAAGGGGACCAGGAAATTCATAATAATCACTGAAAACACCCCGACAGTTCCGCCGAAACCGGCCAATGTTCCAACGGATTTTCCACTAAACAAATCACTGGGAATTGTTTGGACATTTCCGATAGTAAATTGGAATCCAAACAAAACAAAAGCAACAATTATGACAAATTTCAAAGGAGTATTTGCAAAAAAGATTGTACATAGCAAGCCAAGAAACATAATCAGTCCACCCACTGTAATGGCCTTTTTCCGAGCATAATTTAGGGTTTTCCCTTTGTGCATGAGTCTACCAGCATAAATACCCCCAACGATACTACCAATAGCGGCTCCTACATAGGGTACCCAAGCAAAAAATCCTATTTGTTGTACATTAAAACCATATACATCTGCTAAATAAATAGGCATCCATCCTACAAAAAGCCACCAAATAGGTTCGAGGAAAAAACGGGAAATTAGAACAGACCATGATTCTTTATATTTTAAGAGTTGACCAAGTTTAAGCCCTTTTTGTTTAGAAGTATCTATTTTTCCATCTGGTTGACCAGAGAGAATATATTCTCTTTCTTCTTCAGTAATCCATGGGTGTTCTTTCGGGCCTTTTTTATTAATAATAAGCCAAGGAATGATCCAGATTAGTCCAAAGCAGCCCACAATCATAAAAGTAATTTTCCAGCCAAAGGCAGCCCAAAGTGCTGCAATCAGAGGGGGTGCAATGACAGAACCTAAAGAAGCACCTGAATTAAAAATACCTTGTGCTACGGCACGTTCTTTGACTGGAAACCATTCTGCATTGCTTTTTACTGCTCCTGGCCAATTGCCAGCTTCTGCAAGTCCTAATGTTGTTCTGAAAAAGCTAAATGAGAGAATACCTCGTGCAAAAGCATGACAAAATGAAGACAATCCCCATACAACAATACTAATTACATAGCCAATTCGCGTCCCAACAATATCAAAAAGTTTTCCTGAAAAGGTTTGCCCTATAGCATAAGCGATCATAAAAACATTGAGAATGATAGCATAATCTGATTTTGTCATACCCAAATCGTTAGAAATACTAGGCCACATAATTGCCAAAGTACTTCTGTCAATGTAGTTGATAATCGTTGCCAATGCGATCAACCCGATTATCCACCATCTTAACCCTTTCACTTTCATCATTAGACTCCTATTTATTTAATTTTCTTAAGTGAATAATTTCCAGTCCAGCTAAATGTTTCCCCACGAAACCGAACTGAATGTTCAATCGTAGGATCAGGGTTATCTCCATTATAAACTGTTACAAACCATTCAAGGTTATTATCACCAAGTATATGAACAACTGTCCCTATATCATTGTGTCCAATCACTTTAACAGCACGGATAGTGCTATAAGCATTCTTACTTTCTTCAGAAGCTTCATTAAAGTACCCATGAGGTTCAATCACAGAGGCAAATACATGATTTTTCCCAGTTTGACGAGAAATGAACAGGGGTTCTACCATTAAATTAAAATTAGGATCATTGGCAGCTGTTCTTGCAAAATAAAACTTCATGTTAGGGGCTCCACTAAAAATCCAGGTATAAAATCGGTGTCTATCTAACCAAGTGACCCATCCTGTTGTTTCAGGTTCAGCTTCTGCTTCATTCCAAATATGTTGATATCCAAAAGCATTGCCTAAGGGTTTCAAAAGATTGTTATTGCTTTTATACTCAAAAGAAGTAGCCATAATTTGGCCCCGGTAATGAATTGGATAGTCGTAAGTATGTTCCGATTCAGATTTAAGTCTATAAATATCAACGACAAATGGATAGTCTAATGCGTCATCTCGGACAAGAAAAAGGGTTCTTTGCATAGTAACACCAGGGTAATGATCATCAGCTCGTGCGCTCATAACCTGGATATCTGGATTTTCAGCATGAAAAAAGAAGCGTTTTCCATGGACATCATCAGCCTCTTTTCGAATCCCTCGGTTTTGGCTTACTTGATCGACGACCACCGTATTATGAGCGATTGTTTGTTTTGCCCACGTTGCATTTTCAGGCAGATACCGACCTCCAAACTTTGGTTCTATATTAATCCAACGACAATAGCCATAATCGGGTATAACTTCTCTCTTTTGATCCCAGAACATAAAATGGAGTTTATCAAAATGTCCATGATCGAGTCCATGGACACCATATTTCATAGCTAAAACGGTCTGATCGTCTCCTTCTCCTGTTCTTAAAAGTCCAAACCCACCCTGTTTTCCATCTTGTCCGTCTCTAAATTCAATAGACTCCCAAGTAGGGCGTTTAACCTCTTTCTGTTGATAATCCTTTGCGAGTTTCGCTCCAGAACCATTAAGATAAACCTTATTTTGAATGTCAGCAATCCCCAGAAGATTATCATCTGGCCCATATCGGTCATACATTAAACTCGTTCCATATACAACACCTGGTGCATTGATATCCATTGAACGAGAAGCATCATTAATAGGAATAAATGTCCCATTGGGATAAGTCATTTGCAATGCTGAATAAAAAGCTTTTCGGATGAGTTGATCTTTAAATTCATAAATTTTTAGTTCAGGCTGATTTTTTTCAATTGCTTCAGCAAAGAAGAGAAAGGGTTGAAGGGCATATCGAGCATAATATGCTCCCTCCATATAATATCCATCGGGGGAAAAGAGTTGAGAAATTTGGGCTAAAAATCCGCCATTCCCATCTTTTTGAGTCCCGTATAGAGCCATATCCACCCATTCTTGATTTTCAACAACATATCCTATCATACCCACTGATGCAGCAGCCCACATTCCATGATTATGAATCCGATCAAATTCTTGTGGATGATCTACCGTAAACCATTGCACCATAATATTAAAAATATTTTTTTCATAATTTTGACGATCTTCAGGTGTTAACCAGGTATAAACAGCATCATAGGCCTGGGCAGTATGGAGAAGCCATACCGTTTCATTTAGCATTTGATGAAAAAGTCTCCCTGGTTTTTGATTATGTGCCAGTGGATGCGGTCCAAGCTCAGGATACATTTCGGCATACTGATCGAGCATATCTTTAATAAATTGTGCATATTTTTCATCCTTTGTAAGGCGAAACATAGTCCCCGCACTTTTCATATCCAGATAATTTTGCTTATGACGTTCATGTTCATAGCTTCCAGATTCGCCTGGTGGTGGGACATCAATATCTATGGAAAGTGCAAAATCTGTTGCTTCTTTCAGAGAATTAAAGGACTTTGTAATAAGATCGTTTTTCCCAAGTAACCGATTGATATCTTTAACTTCTTGTTCTGAAAGAGAAAGTTTATATTTTATTTTATTTGCATTACTTTCTTGACTACAAGAAAGAAGTCCACCCATTAGAACAACCATCATAAAAAAGCGAAAAAAACGATTCATTATATTTCCTTTATCTGATTATTGTGGTACCTATCAAGGCATATACAAGCCACCGTTCACCTGTATACTTTGTCCATTTACATAACCACCAAGATCAGAGGCAAGAAAAAGGATAACATTGGCAATATCTTCTGGAAGTCCAAGTCGCCCCAGGGGAACAGTTGCTTTAACTTTTTCATGAACTTCTTTAGAAGAGAACGTGTTGTGAAAAGCTGTTCCTTTTATGAAGCCAGGTGATACAGCATTAACAGTAACCCCTTTGGGAGAGACTTCTTTAACAACCCCTTTTGTAAAGGTCCATACTCCAGCTTTAGATGCTGCATAGGCCGCTGCACCTGGTCCACCTCCATCGTGTGCCGCTTGACTCGATAAATTAATAATACGTCCCCAGCCATTTTTTGTAATATAAGGCATCACAGCAGATGTTACCATAAAAGCACTTTTTAAATTGACATCAATAACAGTTTGAAAATGGTCTTCATCAAATTCTGCTACGGGGACACGTTTAATCAAACCGCCAGCATTATTCACAAGGATATCGATAGAACCTCCTAATTCCAAAGCAGCATCGATAAGTTTTTGAATGTCTTCTTTTTTAGTACAATCAGCAATAACAGCTTTACAACGACCGCCAGCTTTTCGAATTTCCTCTGCACGATTTTCCAGTATTTCTGGATCTTTGTGGTTATTGATAATAACTGCAGCCCCTGCTTCTGCTAGTGTTTTAGCTGTTTGGAATCCTATCCCTTGAATTGAACCTGTAACAATCGCTGTTTTACCTTCTAAAGATATCTGTTTCATATCTCCTCCCTAACTTTTTATTGGTATGTAATATTTGCACCCAATATATAATATGTCATACAAATTTACAACCACAATTTTTTCTTTTTAAGCATTTGTTGTACGTTATTTATTTTTGATTTAGTGCTTCCCAGATGCCAGCTATATACATCGCTCCCAGCGATCTGTCATACAACCCATATCCAGGTTTTCCAGTTTCACCCCAAATCATTCGACCGTGATCAGGACGCATAACACCTGAATAATTGTGTTTATGATACATCTTTAGGACTTCCAAAACATTGATATCCCCGCAAGCTGTAGGATGAGCAGTTTCATGAAAACTAAACGGTCCTGTTCTTTTTATATTGCGGATATGAGCAAAAACAATCCGATCCCTTCCTGCATATTTGTCTGTCAAGCGAACCATATCATTGCTTTCATCCGCTCCCAGAGAACCAGTACACAATGTCAAACTATTTGCCGGACTCTCAATAATGTTGAGTAACCTGTCAAGATTAATTTCATTTCGGATAATTCTAGGTAAGTCAAAAATTGACCAAGGGGGATCATCAGGATGAATGCCCATTCTTACCCCTGATTCTTCTGCAACGGGAATAACTTTTTTAAGAAAATAGGTTAGATTTTCCCACATATCTTCTTCAGACCGCTCTTTATACGCATCTAAAAGCCAGATCAATTTTTTTTTATCATATATTGTAGCCCATCCTGGTAATGAAAAATCCCTTTTCGTGAAATCAACCGTGCTGATAGTTTCATGGTTGTAAGCAAGGCAGGTAGATCCATCTGGTAATTTCATAGTCAAGGTACTTCGAATCCAATCGAAAACCGGCATGAAATTATAGCATAGCACCGAAATTCCAGCTTTTCCCATATTCCGGATACTGTCACAATATTTTGCAATCCAATTATCCCTTCTTGCATTGCCCAATTTAATATCCTCATGAACCGGAATACTTTCGATGGCCGTCCATTCAAAACCTGCTTTTTCTATATGTTTTTTGTAATCAAGGATATCCTTTAAAGGCCATATTTCTCCCACAGGGATGTGATAAAGTGCTGATACAATTCCTTTTATAACTGGTACTTGACGGATATATGTCAAAGGGATAGAATCATGGAGGCCATACCACCGAAAACTTAATTTCATCATATATCTATATATCTCCCTTTTAAACACCGCTATAAGCTGAAAACCCCCCATCTACAGGTACAACAATACCTGTTACAAATTGAGAAGCATCTGATATAAGCCATTGAACTGCTCCTACTAGATCTTCCGGAGCGCCAAAACGGTTCATGGGGGTATGATCAAGAATTTTCTTACCACGTTCTGTAAGCTTTCCTGTTTGTTCATCAGTCAATAGAAATCGGTTTTGTTCAGTGAGAAAAAATCCTGGAGCAATAGCATTCACGCGTATTTTTGGAGAATAGATTTGTGCCATGTGAACTGCCAGCCATTGAGTAAAATTGCTCACAGCGGCTTTTGCCGCAGAATAAGCTGGAATTCGCGTCAAAGGACGAAAGGCATTCATAGAGGAGATATTCAGGATTATTCCTTCACTTCTTTCTGCAAACATTCTACCAACAACCTGTGAAGGTATGATAGTTCCTAAAAGATTCAACTCATTCACAAAACGTAGCTTATCCACTGGCAAATCAAAAAAAGATAGCGTGTTGGAGGTCGTCGCTTTTGGATGATTTCCACCTGCTCCATTAATTAAGATATCAGGAGCCCCAAAATAATCTACAACCTCTTGAAAAGCATTTTCAACTGAATGTTTATCCAGGACATCCCCTTTAAATCCTTTGGCTTTCCCCTTCATCGTTTCTGCAATCTCATGGGCTTTAGATTCATTTAAATCCATGATAGCGATTAGGGCACCGAGTTTTGATAAAGACATTGCAAGAGTACTCCCTAAAACACCAGCACCACCCGTAATGACAATTTTCTTACCTTTTACATCAAAAAGAGATTTCATACGTTACTCCTTTAATACCCGAATACACGGGGTAAAACCATTGAAAACCAAGGGAAATAGGTTACCAACAACAAAGCAACGAGCATAGCGAGAAAGAGGGGAATCAAAGGTTTGATCACTTTTTCAATTGAGACATTCCCAATTCCACATCCCACAAAAAGGACACTGCCCACTGGCGGAGTGCAGAGTCCTATGCTTAAATTAAGCACCATCATGATCCCAAAATGGATAGGATCCATACCAAGATTCATCACAACTGGCAGAAAAATTGGGGTAAATATGAGAACAGCCGGGGTCATATCCATAAACATTCCAATAAAAAGCAGAATAACATTAATGATTATCAGGATTAAAAAACGATTTTGGGTTAGATTTAAAAGAAAAGCACTAACCGTTTGTGGAATATTTTCATAGCTCATGATCCAACTCATGGCCATAGATGTTCCGATAAGAAGCATCACGATAGACGTTGTCATAACACTTTTCAGCAGAATATCTGGAATTTCTTTCCATGGCACTTCTCTATAAATGAGAACCGACAGAATAAACGTATACAGGACAGCAATAGCAGACGCTTCTGTAGCAGTAAAAAAGCCAACAATAATACCGCCAATCACAATTACAATCATCAATAAGCTGGGAATAGCATCCAAAAACTTTAAAATACTTTCTTTCAGAGAAAACCCTGATGCTGTTGGATACCCCTTTTTCCAGGCAATAAAACCGCTCACCACCATAAGCAAAAGTCCAAGAAGAATTCCAGGAAAATAACCAGCAATAAAGAGAGCAGCTATAGATACCCCCCCGGATGCCAGTGAATAAACGATAAGGATATTGCTAGGAGGTATAATCATACCCGTGGTTGATGATGTAATATTTACGGCAGTGCTGAACGTTTTATCATAACCTTCTTTTTCCATATTAGGAACCATAAATCCACCGATGGCTGCAGCTGCTGCAACGGCCGATCCGGATATAGCTCCAAAGAGCATGGCTGCCAAAATATTTACAAAGGCTAAGCCGCCTGGGAGCCAACCTACAAGAACCTTAGCAAATTCAATCAGTCGTCGGGCAATTCCTCCCCGGTTCATAAATTGACCACTAAGAATAAAAAATGGAATTGCCAATAGAGCAAAACTGTCAAGTCCCGTTGCCATCCGCTGGGCGACTGTAGTTACTGCTGGATAAAAATCAATAGAAAGAAGCATGGTACACAACGTTGAAATACCAATACTTATAGAAATAGGAGTTCCCAGAAATAAGAGAACCAGAAATACAACCACCAACACAAAAATACTAAGAAATGTCATGCAGCTCTCCATCCCGTTTTTATCAATCCTATAATGTCCATGAAACTATAGAGACTCATTATCACACCGCTTAATGGAACAGCCAAATATACATATCCAATCTTTATTTGAAGAGCCGCAGATATTTGATGAAGTTCTAACGTTAAATTTACCAGTCTAAAACCTCCAATAATCATCACAATGAAAGCAAATAGAAAAACAAAAACATGAATAAGAACATCCACAACAAGGCGTTTTTTATCATGAATTCGCAATTTTAAAACATCGATTGCCAGATGAATATTTTTCCCGAAGCCATAAGATGCTCCCAAAAGGCCAATCCAAATCAATAAATATCGGGCGATCTCTTCTGTAAAGGAACTAGGGTTTTTTAGAAGAAAACGAGTGATTACTTGCCATAGAACATTCAGGACACTCGCTCCCATCAGCAATACAAGTATGAATTCCATGCTTTTGTCAAGATACTTTTTCAAACTGTTCATTGTAACGCCATAGTTCTAATTTGTTGTATCATATCGCCTAGAAGAGGATCTTTTTTATATTTTTCATAGAGTGGAGAAACCTGTTTTTGAAAAAATGATTTATCGGGTTTTATGATAGTCACGCCATTTTCTTCCAAGATACGAAATGCTTCATCTGTCGCCTCTTGCCACAGAATTTTTTGATATGCTGCAGATTCATCAGCAGCTTTATGAAGCCATTGTTTTTCATCGTCTGATAGTGTCTCCCACACATGGGTACTTATCACCAATACATCTGGGACGGAGGTATGTTCATCTAAGGAATAATATTTACACACTTCATAATGATGGGATGTATAAAAGCTGGGAGGATTGTTTTCTGCCCCATCTACAATTCCTTGTTGTAATGCTGTATACAGTTCTCCCCACGAAATTGGTGTTGCTGATCCACCCATTGCATTCACCATCTCAATAGCTGTAGAACTCTCCATTACACGTATTTTAAGTCCTTTCAAATCATCAGGTGTATACACTGGTTTATTTTTTGTATAAAAAGAACGACTTCCCGCATCGTAGTAACATAGCCCCATAAATCGGTGGGGGATACCCTTCAACAAAAGATCATGAGCAAGGGCACTTTCAAGAACACGATAACGATGATTATCGCTAGTAAAAATATATGGTAAATTGAAAAGGCGGAATTCAGGAACAAACCCTTCCAACGTATTGGCACTAACTTTAGTCATTGCTAGACTACCGATTTGTAGAAGTTCTAAGGATTCTCGTTCATTTCCTAATTGGTTTCCAGGATAAATTTGTATCTTAAGCGTCCCGTCGGAATATTCTTTTAACCGTTCTTCCATATAAATCATCGCTTTATGAACCGGATGGGTTACATCTAACCCATGAGAGAGACGAAGAACCTTCTCAGAGTGCTTTTGGGAACATCCTTGTATGAAAAAAGCCAAAAAGATAATACTTATCGTTTTATATCGTCTTGAATGTCTATTTGTCATAGATGAAATACCCTTTTTGTAAGTCCGTATGCCAATTCCTGGATAATAACTTCCGCTTCTTTCTGAGAAAGGATACCTCTTGCCGTTATCTCTGCCAAATAATCGGCGTCGATACGTCGTGCAAAATCATGACGTACTGGTATAGATGGTAAGGCACGAGTATCATCTACAAAACCAGTCAAATTGTAAAATCCTGCCGTTTCAATAACAGATTCTTTAAAACGTCTCATTCCTTGAAAACTGTCGTTAAACCACCACGCAGGGCCTATGTGCATTGCAGGATAGTATGCAGCTAAGGGAGCCAATTCACGACTATAGGTTGTTTCATCCAGAGTATAAACCACAAGCGTAAAATTGGGGTGATGCCCATAGGTATTTAGCAGTTCCTTTAAATTTCTTGTATACTCACACTGAAGAGGAATATCAGCACCTCTATCAGCTCCATACCATTCATAAAGTTTTTTATCATGATTCCTAAAGACACCTGGATGAATTTGCATCACCAATCCATCTTCCGTACTCATATTTGCCATAATCATTAGCATATGTGCCATAAACTGTTGACGATCTTCTTGTGATGCCTTGCCCATTAAAGCCCGTGAATAAATTTTTTCTGCTTCAATATCCGTCAATGTATGTGTATAAGGAGATTCTACGCCATGATCCGTAGATTGACAGCCATGATTGATAAAGTCTTTACGTCGTGCACGGAGAGCATGTATAAAGCCTTGATAACTTTCCGTGTTTTCACCTGTTAAATTTTCTAATTTTCGAATATTTTCAACCCAATCTAACTGACAAATATCAGTCACATCATCTGGCCTAAAACAGGGAATGATCTTTCCTTGCCAACCGGACCTGGCAAGTTTTTCATGCCATGAAAGGTCATCCGTTGCTCTATGTGTTGTGGATAAAAGTTCAAGATGAAAACGTTCATAGAGACTTCGCGGCAAGAAACGAGATGTTTTCAAACACGCGTTTATATGGTCATAGAGAATATCCGCATTTTTTTCATTTAAGGGGATATCGGTTTCGAACACGGATTTTAATTCTTCCTGTATCCAGAGTCCGGTGGGTGTTCCTGAAAAAAGGTAAAAATTTTTCGCAAAAAGGTCCCATACAGTCCTAGGATCTCCTTCTGCACGAGAACCATCACGTCGTGGAATCCTGAGTAAATCGAGATTGATTCCTCTGGAAACCAGCATTCGAAAGATATAGTGATCCGGAGTTACTATAAGATCTGTTGGATTATTAAAAGGCTCATTTTCAGCAAACCAGCGGACATCTGTATGTCCATGAGGACTTAAAAGTGGTAGGTTTTTAACTCCTTCATAAAGATTCCTGGCAATCGCTTTTACGGTGGGATCAGGAGAAAAGAAAAGATCATTCATCATTATTTACTTCCTCGGTAATGTATGTGCCCTAAAGGGTAACATTGGTAGTCCCGAATCATCGATAAGATTTCCATCGGGATTGTCAATTCAGGCATAAGGGACATATTTATTTTTTTGCGCTGGTAATTTCCACATTACCATGTACAATCATTGTATTTGCTCTGCGGCATTCATCGTTATCATTTGAAAAAAGTCCTTATATTTGCTTCCCATCTTGTATAGAAATGAGCCCGTTTTAATAAACGAGTGCATAAGCCAATCTTCGTATCTACACAGGATATCACCCATCACCAATTCATCGCAAGTTACCATTACAACAAGGTTCTCATTTGCTTCAAAACCTGGAGTTTTAAAGATATGCTCCATAAACAAGAGGCATTTCCACAGGTAATCTTTTCATCCATTCATAAGCAAATTTTGACATAATTTTCCCCCTCCCCTTTTACATCCAGGAACAGTTCTATCACAGTGAAGTACAACATGATCCGTAAAAGGTCCTAAGAAACATACAGATAGAGACCAGTAGACCTCATTGATCAAACTATTTAAATCCCTATAACTTGTAAAAGACACGGTAACCCAAAGCAGAAAAAGGTTTTTTTTCATCACAAAATGACCTCAGGTGTAAGACAAAGGGAACGGATTTCATTCGTTATTTTATCTTTAAACATGTTGGGTGTGATGATCTCAGGATACCGGTTTCCCCACATGGCAAACACATAAAATGTCGCAGCAGGTCCTGTCGTGGTTAAATAGTACGTATCCGCTATAAAAGGATGAAACTTTGTAGCTTTATAATCCTGACGATTTATATCATAAATTTCACTTTCTAGAGGTGAAATACGAGCAGAAAATCCTTCTGAATGATCTGTGAAGATTGCCATCCCCAGAAAATGATCATCCACATCATTGATGCCTGAAAGTATGATACCGTGGAATTCTTCAACCTTCATCCATTCTCGTTCCCCATTGATCCCTATCATGGAAAGTCCGGAAATGAGTGTATCAGGAACATTTTCCCCTGTTACCACTACTTGATTTATAAACCCATTTTTTCCAGCTATAATTGTAATGGTTTCTGTAGCGCTAAGGGTATCTGAACCTACCGTCCAACCATCAAATCCAAGTTTGAAGATAGACCGAATTGGTCCTTCAGTGATGCATTTAAAATCATGATATTGTGTATCACCAAGCCTATATAAAACGCCGTCATGAATGGCACCCACAGCACCAATTCCCAAAGAATTTCCTACTTTCAAAATATCCATTCCCCATGATTGTCGTTCATGGTAATTTTCAATTTTACCAATGTTAGATAAAATCATCTCTTGAGTGGTTTTCCCAAAAATATCTTTTCCGTTTCGTCGATCACAATAGGTCCGAAAAGCAATTACGTCATTTTCCCAACCAACCCCTTCAAACTGATATTGATAAGGTGTTTTGCATTCATACATGGGTGGAAAAATTTCTTCTTGAACCTCTATAAAATGTCCGTCTCTATTTCGACTGATTCCCAAATAAACATTGGTGTGTGTTTGAAACTTTGGAGTATCTTTTTGTTTAACCCACTGGATTTTTCCAAAAAACGTTTCATCCACTTTCAGGGAAATAAGTATAACCAGTTCATCCCAGATACCATCATCATCCAAGTCATCTGTTTGGCAAGGTAGTACACCTTTTTTATTTACATCCCATATAACAGGGTGTAAAGAATTGTCGTTTTGATTAAACATCTTTCTTTCAACAACAAGGCAGGAATTATTCAAGGGAAAAGGGTATGGATTTTTGATGGTTATCGATTGAGTCGGTTGTTGAGAGCACCCAATAACAAACACAAAGAGAGCACTTCCAAAAAAATCTCTAATAATTTTCTCACGTTTCATCGCGCGAGCCATCCACCATCCACTGGTAAAACAATTCCGGTAACATAGCGAGAGGCATCTGAAGCCAGAAAAAGGGTTGCGCCTGTCAGATCCTCAGGATTTCCCCATCGTCCTATCGGAATTCTGTCACGAATAGCCCGATTTCGTTCAGTATCTATTCTTAAGGCATAAGTATTATCGGTAGCTATATAGCCAGGAGCAATGGCATTGACACAGATATTATAGGGTGCCCATTCATTGGCAAAAGCCTTTGTTAATTGTCCTATAGCCCCTTTGCTGGCAGCGTAGCTTGGAACAAGAATTCCTCCTTGAAACGTTAAAAGAGAAGCGGTAAAAATAATTTTACCATATTTTCTCTTAATCATTTTTTTCCCAATTTCACGCGTCAAAATAAAAGGTGCTGACACGTTCACAGCCATTACCAGATCCCAATCCTCATCACGATGATCTTCCGCTTCCCTACGTCGGATAGTCCCGGCATTATTGATCAGAATATCAATGATAGGATGATTCGCTTCTATTTTTTCAAGAAAATCATAAAGAGATGTCCGATTGCTAAAATCGCAGGCATACGAGGCAAAGGTTCTCCCTAGATTCTTCACTTCCTGGGCGACATCTCCCCCATCAGCTGGAAGATTGGCACTAACGCCGATGATATTGGCACCCGCCTGAGCTAAAGCAATTGTCATTGCTTTTCCAATTCCTCGGCGGCATCCAGTGACTAACGCTGTTTTACCATCAAGTCGAAAATCATCTAATATCATATTTCACCTATTTTATCGTTTGAATTTCGATAAAATCCATATCGTCAAAATCCTGATTTTCACCACCCATACCCCAGACAAAACTATAATTAGATGTCCCTACACCAGCATGAATAGACCAGCTGGGTGATAAAACTACTTCTTTATTCTTGATCACAAGATGTCGGGTTTCATGTGGTTCTCCCATAAAGTGAAAGACCCTGTTATTTTCTTTCAAATCAAAGTAAAGATAAATTTCAGTCCGCCTGGCATGTGTATGAGGTGGCATAGTGTTCCAATTGCTACCTGGTGCAAGAGTTGTAAGACCCATCACTAGTTGGCAGCTTGGACACAAGCCGGGTCGAATATATTGAAAAATTGTCCGTTTGTTACACGATTCATCGCTTCCCAGATCAATACGATTTACCTCTTTTTGAGAAATCTTTTTAACGGAATAAGCTTTATGAGCCGGATAACTGAGCACATAAAATTCTGCTGGTTTTTGAGGATTTTCACTGTACAAACGAATAGTTTTTACTCCTCGTCCTACATAGAGGCAATCAAGTCGATCAAGCAAGTACGTATCTTCGTTAATCTGAATTTTACCATCACCGCCAAGATTGATAATTCCTGTTTCGCGTCGTTCATTAAATGATTCCGAAGCAAGTTCTTTACTCCCTTTTAAAACAAGTGGTTTATTTATAGGAATAGCCCCTCCTACTATTGCCCTTTCTGTATCAGAATAAACCAAATTAACCATACCTGACTGAAAGAGTTTTTCAACCAAAAAAACATGTCTCAATTCTTGTGTATCCATTTGTTTTATTCGAATATTATCAGCAAAAACTCGAACATCCATAGGTCATCTCCTTTTAAAATTTTATAGTGAGATAATCCCCTTTAAAATCTTGATTCCGTGCTTCAATGGTACAAGACCCACCAGGAGAGGGTTTTAGTGCAACAGATGCCTGTCCGTTGGCCATTTCAAGGATGGAACTGCCTGTAGGTGTTCCCTGGTTAACCAAAAGTTTACCATCTCCTGAATGATAAAAATACACTCGATCGTTATAATCCAGACACCGACGGCCATTTTTATCCCGAGCTGTTGCAGTTACAAGTAAATTGCCAGTTGGTTGTTGTGTGTAAGCTAAATCAAACCCCTCAGGCTTTCCGTTTTTTTCATACCAATAGGTGACATCGAGCGTATCAGCTGTAACTGCTTTCCCATTCCGAAAACCTTTAGCTATCAAACGGTTCCCTCCTTCTGAAAACATCAGATCCCAGTTTAGTCCACTAGCTGGAAATTGAGAAATATCCCACTCTTTTTTTCCCAAAGATACTCCATTCAAAAAGAACTCTACTGCATCACAATTGGAAAAAACACACACGTTTCGTTTTAGACCTTTTGGTCCCTGTCTTTCTGTCCAGGTATGGGATTCAATATAAACAAATGGATTATGCTTGTCATCGCGAGTCCAGTAACTTTTAAAGACATAATAGACATCTTTGGGATTGCCTGCTCGATCAAAAAGACCTTTCTGATTCATATATGGGATAGGATTTTCTGGTCGAAGGGGAGTTCCAAAATCTTTCACTGCCCATTGGGCATTCCCCGTAAACCACTCCAATTGTTCAGAGATACGGAGATGCCAGTCAAAAAGATCAACCATATAATTTTCACTCCAATCCCCGCTTTGTGCAATATTTTTTACACGGACTTGGTTCACAGACTCTTCCCAGCCTTCATCAATTTGTATCCCTTTGCCATCCACAGGATTTTCATCATGGCGACCCACATGGCTAGATCCTCCATATTCCATATGAAGGAAACGTGGATATTTTTCTCGTGCATTCAACAGGGCGTCCTTATACTCCGTATACACTCCACTATACCAACCTGCCCAGATAGATGGAGAAAAAACATCAACGACATTTGCATCATCATAATATTTACGCATAGCTGTCACGCGAGTAGGATCTAATTCTTTTGCTTTTTCTTCTATGATAAGCAAAAATTCACGGAGTCGAGCTGGATTATCACCCTCAGGAAAATCTGGCAGCCAATAAAGTTCGTTCCCTAAGGACCAAATGATGATTGAGGGGTGATTTATATTTTGTGTAATCATTTCTTCAAGCATTGTTAAGGTATTGGCTTGCCATGTTAGCCCTCCCATCCCGCCTCGACACCAAGGCAGTTCATCCCAGACCAAAAGTCCTAATTCATCACAAGCCTTGTAGACTTCCGGATCTTGTGGATAATGTGCCAAGCGTACAAAGTTTGCTCCTAATTCTTTAATCATTCCCATATCTTTCCAGTGCATGGCATTGCTCATTGCAGCGCCAGTATAGGCATGTTCCTCATGACGATGAGTTCCCCGTAAGAGCAGACGTTTACCATTCAGATAAAAGGGGCCGTTTTCTTCAAATTCAAACCACCGATACCCGATACGATCTGTCAGCCTATCTTGCCGATTTTTCCCTATATCAAGGGAAACAGTTACAGTATAAAGAACAGGATTTTCAGGTGACCATAAATCAGGAGTGTTAACATGTGGAAAAGAAAACGTATGAATTGATTCCCCTTTCGAGACTTTTACTTTTTCATTTACCTCTGCAACGACATTCCCATTTGAGTTACAAATTTCAGCAGATACTGTGACCTTCTGTGCTTTTTTACTTTTATTCTGAATCCATATTTTGCCTATTGTTGAAGCAGATTTTTCTGATACTTCCAAAGTGAGAACATTTATTTTTTCCATATAGATATTAGGAACAATTTTTAGATATACATCTCGAGTTATTCCGCCATATATAAAAAAATCAGATTTTTGAGAGGGAATTATATTCCGATTGATAGCATTTGAAGCATACACTAAGATTTGATTTTCTTCATTTTCTTTCACATAGGGGGTAATATCTACCTCAAAACTCAGGTAACCGCCAGTATGTCCACCTGTTTTTTCCCCATTTATCCAAACCTCAGAATACGTATTCACTCCTTCAAAAGAGAGAAGTATTCGCGAATCATGGGAAGTTTCAGGAATAAAAATTGTTTTCTCATACCAATTTCCATCGCGTCGATATCCTGGTTCCGGGTCCATAACATCATCGGTATTCCACGTGTGGGGCAAATCCACCATTACCCAAGGAGATGTCGCTAAAAAAAAACAGGAGGGATCAGGGATATTCTCTTTAAGAAAAGCCCATTTTTTATTCAGAGAATAGCATTGTCTTTCGGGAGAATCCTCAATAAAAAAGTAATCTTTTTCACTATCATAAAATGATTTCAGTGATTGAATTAAATAGTAATCACCAGCTGGAAAAGATTCATCTATACCCCAATTTTTATGATAGTGATAGAGAGTATGAAGAAGTATTCCCTCTTCATATTCACGGACACTTTCAGTAAAGAGATAATTATCTAATAAAGATTGCGTAATTCGCACAGCATTTTTTTGAAAAAAATCGTAATCCTCTTTTGTCTTCGACAGATCTGCCAGGTCAAAAAGTCCTACAGCTGCAATGGCTGCTGCAGAGGCATCTTTTAATTCTGATTTACCTATTAGATCTAAATCCCACACCGGTACTCCATCATCAGGAAGACGATCAATAAAATATTTTGCCATTTGTTTTGCTGTTGCGTAAAAACGTGGATCTTGTGTATATTGATAAGTTTTGGCAAAGCCAGCTATACCCCAAGCTTGCCCTCGTGACCATGTGCTTTCATCCCTGTAACCCTGGTGTGTTCTAAGCTTTTTCAAATCACCAGAATTTGGATCAAATTCTGCTACATGCCAGCTTCCACCATCAGGTCGAATCAATGTTTTCATGGCAGTCACAGCATGTCGATAGGCAATATTATATAATTCCCAATTACCTGTTTCTTCTGCAGCCCAAAAAAGGAGTTCAAGATTCATCATCGTATCAATAATCATCCATCCGGCTCTTGATTCTGAACTTAAAGTTCCCCAGGCTCGAATAAATTGGCCATGATCATTGAAGCGTTTTGCCAACATTTCTGCTGCTGTAATGCCAGCTCGACGATATCTTTCATCACCTGTTATTGAATAGGCTTTCACAACAGATGGCATAAAAATAAATCCCATATCATGTGTATAATTGATGGTAGCATAAGGAATTAACGAATCGGTATATTTCAATCCCAAGATTTTATATATTTCTTCCCCTGTCATTTCATAAAACGTGAAAAGTTCACCCGCCGTCATCCCGCTAAACCAGTTTACTTTATCTCTGAATACCCACCGGCCATTTTCTGTATATTCTGGAAGTCTTCCATCAATAATATTTTCTTTAAAAAGAAGTTGATTCCCGATCCTTTGAATTAATTCTTCTGTGATTGTTTTAGTAGGATGTGCAAAAAGAGTACAAACAGTCAGCACAATTCCAGCAATTAATTTGGCACCTATTTTACCCCAACAATTAAAATGAATCTCTAATATGTTTAATGTCATAGAAAACATTCTCCTTAAAAAAATTTTAAGATTCCCACAGCCACAACAACGGTTGACGGATGGGCATATTTCTAATGATTTCTTGATTTACAGGATCGGGATCCAGTGATTCCCAAATCTTAAGTGTTTCTGTCTGATTGAGTCCTGAAACAGCAAACAGAAGAAATTGGTATCTGACAGGCAATTGGTCGAAATACATGACATCTGGTTCATAAGGC
>JAQUPD010000013.1:0-19818 GCA_028716785.1 Fidelibacterota bacterium | reverse complement strand
ATTTATTACGTATATAGGGTATAATAAAATCGACGGCTGTTCGGAGACTTGCGCCATTGTGTAGTGTATATTCCCACAAATTTTCCTGAGGTGTTGAAAGAATATGTGCAATTGCGCCGAGAATTTCCATGTTAAAAAGGGAGTAACTATAGGGTTTTGTACGAGCAAGTTCCAGAGGGAAAGAACCATCTTCAGCTAATTGATTGGGTAAAAGAAACTTCTTAAACCGTTCACGGGCATCATTGATCAGGGAGTCATTTTCAGTCAATTCTGCAAAAACTGCTACTTGTAGAACCCAACATGAACCATGATTATTGATTCGATCTCGTTCATCAATTCCATAATCATGTGTTGTCATCCACTGAAGATATTCGTCAAACCATTGTTGAACAGCCTGAAAATCTTCTTCAGGGATCGCCTTTATGTCATAAAGAATTTTTACAGATTGAACGACTTCGATCAAATGGATCGTATCGATAATACCTACCCCTCGTCCAGTTACACGGCCATGAATAGCCTGAGCATAGGTAAGATGAGGGTTCATGCGGGTGGATTCATTAATAAACCAAGCTCGGAGATGTTCCAATGCTTTAGCTGCATAGATACTATCATTTGTTAGAATAAAAGCAGACGTTAGCGCTGGTACGTGAAGACTCAGACGAATGAGAGCTTTCCGGTGCCAGTCGAAATTGTCTGGATTGCTTTGACCATCTTTTCTAACATAGGGGCCCTCCGGATTTTCCGGATCAGGCCACCAATAATCTCCTTCAGAAAAATAATCATGTTTTCCTCCAGCAGAACGGGGCGATTCAAAAGCTGTAATGGTAACAGGAAATTCCTTTAAATAACAATGGGCAGTCTGTAAAACCCGTTCTTGTTCAGAAGATATGACAAAATCAATAAGATCGATAGACTGTGTACAACTAAAACTGCAAACAGCTATTATGAATAAAAATAATTTTTCTCTTATTTTTCGCAAAATTGTGTTCCTTTAGAAAATACCATATTTAATTATGAGGTCATTTCGTATTTCGAGAGGTAAAGGAATTTTTTTAGCGCGATGTATATAGTTTTCTTGGGGATATAAATTCCCTAAAACTAGGAGCACTTCTGCTAGACAAGCCTGTCCTCCTTCAAATCCTTGAATTTGTTCATAAGGCCATTTTTCAGGATTAAGAGCATAAGGATACAGAAAGTCAATTGCTTGATGTATGCTCTTCAGGATACTATCACGGTTCTTATCAGGCAAAGCATTTGCATGAAGAGCTAACTGATAAAATTGAGTTATAGCTAAAAGATTAAAAGTAGAATAAAAGAAAGCCTTGGTTCTTTTTAGCTCTTCTGGTTGCTGGCCATCCCTTAAGATGTGGTTTTTTACTCTCCTTTTATAAAATGAACCTGCAATTTCATTAATAACATCCTTACGATTTGTCAAGATGGCAAATCCCATCGCTTGTACGTCAAACCAGGTCCCATGGTTGTTTATAGCCTCTTTTTCCTTTTTACCATGATCACTCGTTAAAAGCCAATCAAGAAAAGTTTCAGCCCAATGCATAAGATCTTGGTATGTTTCGGTTGATAATTCTCCTTTTTGGTGCAAAATAGAAGCATAATCAAGGACATAGAGAAAATTCCTGCTTTCAATAATTCCAAAACTTCTTCCTTCACTCCTTCCAGGAACAAATTGAGCATACTTCATGTTTGGGTTCATGCGTGTAGAATCCTCAATAAACCAAACCCGAATTAGATAAAATGCCCTTTGAGCATAAATAGAATCATCAGAATATAAATATGCCAGCGTTAGCGTCTCTATGCCTTTGTGGAAGTCAACAGATTGTTTTTTATCATAAAAATCCCTTTCAGGGTTAACCACACCATCTTTTCGTATATACGGTAATCCCTCGGGTTTTTCTGGATCTGGCCACCAATAAGTACTAACACTTGAGTAATTATGAGGATCTACATTTAGAGGATTCACTTTACTATATACAACAGAATAAGGACCCAATGTCAACTCTCTCTTAGCTTTCCTTATAAGTTGTTGTATAGCTAGCTGAATTGTATCATTATTTGTTTCTGCCTTTAACTGGTTTTTCTCAATAACTTCATGAGAGATAAATAAGGAAGAATATTCCTTTGCTTGGCTTATCGTTGGTTTTATGATAAACAAAAGAGGGAAAGAAATACTTACCACAAAAATTACTTTTTTATACTTGTTCATTTCAAGACGATAACTTTTTTTGATACAGCAGATTTCCCATTTGACAAACAGAAAAGCAAGATGCCACTCGGAAAATCTTGAAGATTAACGATAAGTGATCCTTTTTCTGAAGAAAGATTTATTGTTTTTAGGAGAGATCCTGTTATGGAATAGATAGAAAGACTTGGTAAAACATGTCCAGAAATCTCATAGTAAATCATAAGAGACGCATTCGCTGGATTAGGATAAGGCTCCAAAATAATTGTTGCAGGAAGTTCAGTAACTGGATTTTCCAATGACGACGCATGAATAGTCCAGCGAGGATCTCCAAGAGGTTCTCCATTTTTTCCAGCAGAAAGAAGCACATTTCCCCCAGGAAGGGTAAAATCACCTTTTTCCGGATCAAGAAATTCAGGATCTATAAATAACATTCCTTCATGTATATTGCCACCTCGTATTTGTGATATAATACCTGAATTGAAGAGATTTGAGTATTCTATATACCCCCATCCATAGAGAGTCACTACTGCAGTATCGGGAGAACAACGATAAAAAATTGAATTACGGACTTCCGCGGCATCCACATCAATTAAATCGAGGGTTATGGATAAATTTGATCCACAAGATGAAAAAGTACAATAATCAACAATGACTCGTGGACCGATGGTAAAAGGATTTTCATCTCCAGCATTAATTGTCAATACCCCACCCGGATTATTCCAGAACGTAGACCGGGTTACAGAAACACTGTTTGCCCTATAATCTCCACTGTTTTTTTCCACATTTCCAAGATCGAACACAGGAGCAGTAAAGTTGGTAAATTCACTTTTTGTGATCACCAGACTATCTGCACGGATAAAACGATTTAAATATATGGCAGAAACTGATTCATAAGTAGAGCCAGAAACGGTAAATAGGCATCCATTTGCATTAAACCGAACACTTTGGATACCACTCGTATACTTAGCTGTTCCAACAAGTGATTTCATTGAACCATTTTCTGAATATCCATTGAGTATTAGATTTTTTAAATATAATTTTCCACCTTTTTTCAAGCGAAAAATCATAGAATCTTCACTACAATAGATAATTGGACGTTCTTCTCCTTGAAAATCAGATAAAAGAACGATTGAATGATCAATATCAAGTGCTTCCGTTATTTTATAAATACCCCCTGGTGTCACTAATTTAAGTGTATCTCCTGAAGTTATTTGAACCATCGCATGGGAAAGCGTATTTTCACCAGCTTCTACTTCAGTGATATATTGAATTTCTACTTTCCAATCTGGGCCTACGTCCTCTTGAGTTAGAGGCTTATAGATAATTGGCTCATCAGACACTTCATCTGCACCGATATCAAATGGAGGTGTTCGTACTTGACCATCCATATCCATTTCGGGGATAACGTGTTCGATAACGGCAGAGCCAATTAATGGACTTTCAAGGGTCGGTCGAAACAATCCATCAAAAGCTTCTTCCAATGATGGATCTATCCAGATTATTCCCCCTGGATTAGGGATACCTAAATTATTACCAAAAAAAACATTTCCATCCCATATAAAATTTTTGGGAGTTCCCTCACTATCACCAATATAGAGTACCGTATTATTCATACCTGCATCGACTGTATTGTTAACAATCACGCAGCTATCTGGAGGAAGTGTTTGGTCTTCAGAAGAACCATATCCTATAGTGATAGGATATTTTGAATGAACAATAGTATTATTTGCAATGATTGCACGTTTAACTTGATAATATCGGTTAAGAGGAGAATTTTCTACCCCTTTTACAATACACAGAGCAGAACGATATCCAGAGCCATAAATATCCTGGAGATAATTATTTACCACAAGATGATCTTCACCAATGATTCGTATTCCTCCAGCATTATTCAGGAAGTTCCCAAAAAAGAAATTGCCTTCTACAATGCAGCGATTTCCATGTCTTAAGGTAAGGGTTCCATTACATTCCAAAAATGTATTGTGTCGAAAAACATTTTCACAGGATTTATTTGAAATAATTTCAATTTCACCATCGCACTGATAAAAAAGATTCATTTCTATCCTGGTACGAGAGTCATACAATGAATAATCGGAAGTTCCAATGCGGATTGTTTCACCCCCATTATATCCAAGATCTGGTCGTGGTCCAAAATAGTTGTAGTCAATCTGATGATAATTTGGTTTATCGAGGTCCGTGGGAATCCAGACAACCAATGTGGTTCCGCTATGCAATTTCCCTTCAAAGTGACAATGATCCACGCGATTATTTTTTCCGTATAGACTTACCCATTTGTAATCAATATCCTTATTAGAAGGATTATAATTTAAAATTGCACATTGCGTTAGGCGGGAATGATTTGCACGAATGCCGTTTTGTCTAAACTCAACAACTGATTCCCCACTTCTAGCATATCCGTTTACAAAAAATAAACCCTCTATTTTAAGATAGTTGCCACTAAAGGAAAGGGTAGACAAACCATTAAAAATAACCGACCCTGGTTTTTCAGCCATTACATATACTGAATCTAATTCTGTGCCATTTCCTGTAAAACTCATGGTAACATCTGAATAATATCCTTCTTTAATAAGAAGCGTATCACCAGCATTGAGGGAGGTAATTCTCTGGAGTTCATCTTCATTACAAACAGTAAAAATAGCTGATAAAAGCACACATGGAATGAATAGAACACAAAGGAACAATTGTAGGGGAATGTTATTCATCTTTTTAACGTCAAAAAAAGGGGGCAATTTTTCTTGTGTTAGCCCCCTTTTTATTAAAGGATTATTTCAAAAGCATCAACTTACGAGTTTCAGTAAAGTTACCGGCTTGAATCCGATAGAAATAAACACCACTAGCAAGATGTGAGGCATGAAGAACAACTTGATGATATCCTGCTGGCATATCCCTGTCGATGAGCGTCATAACTTCTTGTCCACGAAGATCATAAAGAATTATTTTTGTATAACCCGCTTCAGGAAGTCCAAACCGAATAGTAGTTGTTGGGTTAAAAGGATTGGGATAGTTCTGATCCAGTTCATATTCAGCAGGTATTATGTCTGTTATTGCTGAGATAGGTTTATCATCATTATACCAAAAAGTAAGTGATGTATCTTGAGTTGCTGTATGCGTCCTGGCAGGGCCACCATAGGGAAATTCAGCTGTTGCGTCATTCCAACTGCCATTAATGCGGAATTTCCATTCCATATAAGGATAGTTTTCATCAATGATTACTACAGCTGTATACACGGTATCGCCTTCAGGATCCTTTGTCCAAATGGGAATTTCACCCCACTTGTTGAAATTACCGGCAACATCTACACTATCGTTTTCCACAGAGAACTTACCGGCATCAGTCCAAACACTCATGTTCACATTGAGGGTAATTTCATAGTAAGCCTTTTCAAAAGTAGCTGTTACAAATTTATCTGAATCCATTGTCAGCATTTCAATAGCATGAGTACTAACCAGATCACCACTCCATCCACCAAATTTGTAAAGAGTATCAGGAATGGCAGTCAATGTCACAGTTGTGCCTGGAACATAAAATTTTGCCATAGGTTCTGGAGAGAGTTCAACTTTACCATGGTCACCCACAGTAAGATTTAGTGCAGAATAATCCACAATATGTGTGCTAGTAGCCCACCGTAGATCTCCAATAGCAGCTGTTCCATCATTCGCCAAGTGATAGGCTACAGAGGCATCCGCCAAGGTCAGATCTTCTGGTGTAGAACGGACAAACATAGGATCATAGGAGAAAACATTTGACCCTATTTTTGCACCATCCCGCATATCTAGTTTTTCTGGTGTCTTGTAGAAAAGGATATTATCTATCAAAGAATTCTCACCAGCAATTCTGATTGCATAGGGTATAAAATCAGCTCCGTCAAAGGGAATATTCGCCACAATGCTATTGGTAACTCTAACATTGCTTGTTCCCTCAATCCGGAAAGAAGCGAATTTGGCTCCTTCTGTTCCATAGCCAAATCCACAGCTATCAATGGTAACATGGTTAATAACTATTTTCGGATCCATTGCGTTCAAGCGGATAATTTCGCGGTTCACATGACGGAAAGTGCAATTTGACAATTCAACATATCCAGCTGTACCCACAGCATTCAAGAAAATACCTTCTTTCCCGATATGATGAACATATGTATTTTTCAAAATCATCGTGTCTAGATGAACCAAGGCATAATTTTTCCAGAATACTTCTGTTGTTCCAAACATTTCACAATTTTCGGCAATCAGAGAAACAACGATTTCTTTACCGTCATCTGCTCTAAATATATATTTTGTCATTTTATCGTTCGTGTAATATCCGTCAACCACCAGATTTTTCAGGCGAAGATGACCATTTTCGCGGAGTCGGAAAAGTCCTTCCGAGCCACCTTCTCCCCAAGCTTTAATAATGGGTTTATTTCCCAGACTTTCATCACCAACAAGAGTTACTGGAAAATCGATCTGAAGATAGGGGAGTTTTCCATCGACACGATCATCCTCGCTAGGCATATAAGGACCTGTTTCTGTTAGCACAATCATTTCTACCTTGGAATTGTTTTTAGCAAATTGCAGGGCATCTCTCAGATCCCAGGAAGCATCGACCAGGAGTTTCCCATTGGGAACATCCAGTTCGTTAAAAGTAGCTGTTAGGGATTTATCTGTATCCAGGGTTACATCAATAACAGCATCGGTTGAAGTCACATCGCCACTCCAGCTGGTAAATTCCCAGCCTAAATTCGCAGCGGCTTCAAGCGTCACGACTTGTCCCTGATCATAGGTATCAAAGCCAGGCACCGGTTTCGGAAATACATTTACATCACCGAGTCCAACCACGTCCACATTCAGAGTCACCTGGGGAAGTGTACTATTAAAAACAGCCGTAAAGTGAGCGTCGGCTTCCACAGGATAGGTCATGGGATTGTCTGTAGAAACTTCATTGCCTTCTGCATCGATCCAACGGACAAAAGTCCATGTGCTTGTATCAGGAACGGCCGTGAGAATCAGGGTATCACCATCCCAGTATCCATCAACTTCAAAATCTGTTATTAATTCTTCTTCAACATGTCCAAGACCTATCACATCGTAGGTAATCGTAAATTGTTGAATAGAGGGCACAAAATAGGCTGTTATTTCCATGTTTTCATTTAATGTTAAAACAGCTACAGGATTATTAGGTGGGAAGACAAACACATTCGGTGACCAATGGTCAAATTGATACATATCATCTGGAATAGCGGTAACAGTTACCTGTGTTCCTTCATCATAAATTCCTCCAGGAGGATTCATTTCCACAGTTCCTTTACCGATAACATATGCTGTAAGAATTACTTTCCCTTCGAGGGGTGCCCATCGGGGATCTCCCACTGGGCCGCCATCATCAGCAAACGTCGATAAGGAAGAACCAGGAGGAAGAGTAAAATCACCATTGGTTGGATCTGCAAAATTAGGATCAACATGAAGTGTATCAAAGACAGTTGCTGAGCCTACCTCGGCATTGATAACATCCCAAATAACATTATTGTGGAATAGACTTGCATCGGAGGCAAAATCTGCAAATTTTTCTCCAATATCAGGATTATCATTTGTAGAAAAAATACTGTTTTTAACAACAACATCCGTCATATCCCGAAAATAGACCATCGGTTTATTTTGGGCAGATCCAACATTATAAAATGTACAGTGATCTATTAATACTTTCGTGGTTGGATTTGTTTGTCCTTTAATAGCTTCTCTTTCAATATTATAAAATGTTGATGCAGAAACCTCGCCATATCCAATTACAGCAGCGGGATCGCTGGAAGAACCTGAATAGAAAACAATAGCTTCTGATTTTCCATTGAAAAAAACCGAATTAGTTACAACCATGGAATCCATGCCGGCGTTTCCATAGGGTTTAAGGAATTTATCATTAAAATCATGAGCGACAATATCATTTATAAACAACTTCGCTTTTAATGATGGGTCTCCATTTTCAATAGTTACAACATATTTAGCAGGTGCTACACCTCCGTCACCTGTTCCATCTCCTGCAAATTCCAGATTTTCGAGTTCAAGACGGGCATTACCCATGAGTTTGAAAAACTTAGCACTTGTACTGGTACCGATATATTTCAGTACGGGTTGTGCTGACAATCCTTCTTTTCCACGAATTGTAATATCTTTATCAACAGTCAATTGAGCATCTGTTAAATATTCTCCTACTTCTATCAATTCAATAATATCTCCAGAGTTAGCAACATCATAGGCGTCTTTAATGCCATTAAAGCCAGGAGAAACTTCATGGACAACGGGTTCAAGAATTTCGACTTCTGGAACCCATCGGGAATCACCCACAGCACCACCATCATCAGCATAGATCAGTAATGGGGAATCCTCAGGTAGTGTAAAATCACTATTAACCGGATCTGCAAACTGTGGATCCGTGTGGAGTGTATCATAAACCGTAGCTGCGCCAACTTCAGCATTCACAACATCCCACACCACATTGTGGTGGAAGAGGCTTGTAGCATCAGCAAAATCGGCAAATTTTTCCTGATCCAAATTGTTGTTAACAGCAAAAATACTGTTTTTCACTTCCACATCCGTCATATCGCGGAAATAGATCATTTGTTTTTTTTCAGCTTCACCAATATCGTAAAAAGTACAACGGTCTATACGAACTTTCGTGGTTGGATTGGTCTGCCCTTTGATAGCTTCACGGCCAATATGGTTAAAAGTACAATTTGAAATTTCTGCATATTCAATAACAGCAGCAGGATCACTGGATGTTCCAGAGTAGAGAACAATACCTTCCTTTGAACAATTGGAAAAGATAGAATTGGTTACAACCAGTGAATCCATACCAGCATTACCATAGGGTTTAATAAACTTATCATTAAAGTTCTGTGCAATACAATTATTTATGAAAACACCTGCTTTAAGTAGTGGATCATTATTTTCAATGCGAACAACATATTTAGCTAATGCTGCACCCCCATCAGAAATTCCATCACCTTCAAATAAGATGTTATCCAGTTCAAGTCTTTGTTCACCTGGAATTCGAAAAAAATGGGCACTTGTACTGGACCCAATATATTTCATCACTGGTTTTTCTGGTAACTCAGCATTACCCCGGACAATGATATTTTTATCAAGCAACGGTTGAGAGTCAAAGAGATATGGACCCATATCCGTCAACTCAATAATATCACCATCGTTTGCTGTAGCAATAGCATCATAAACTGCATTAACAGTTCCTGAGCTTACAGGTACCACAGCGGCATTTGCAAAAGAGACTATGATGAATGACATCATACTCATTATTTGTAGCATTTTTTTGTTCATGATTATTCCTTTTCTCAATTACATGGTTATAATTTTAAAGCTATTTTATAAGGACCATTTTTTTCATATCAGAATATTCTCCTTGCCGGAGTTCGTAGAAATAAACACCGGAAGGTAGAAAGGAAGCATCAAATCGGACTTCATGCTGACCGGCATATACATAGCCATTCACCGGCATATATACCAGTTGTCCCAGGACATTAAAGATTTTCAGCGTAGTTTGACCGTTCTCTGGTAAGGTAAAAGAAAAGGTAGTTTTGGGGTTGAAGGGATTGGGATAATTCTGGTTCAGGGCAAAGACGGACGGTGTTTTGGGATCCTGAACGTTCACGGGTTTATTGGTTGCCCATCGTAAATCACCAATACAGGTTCCATCTGATGAAAGGTAATATAAGGGAGACGATTTGAGAATGGTATAGTCCCCATTTTCTACATCTGCAAATTCAGGGTCGTAGCCATAAATTGTTTCCACATCAACATATCCACCTTTTGTAGCACCAATACGAGGTTCATAGGCAAGAGTAAAAACATTTTCAAAGGTATCGATATGTGAGACATATGATCCTTTCAATTGAACCTGTATATTGTAATCTCCTCTATCGGGACGATTGATACTCGTTTCTCTTCCATGGGAAATGAGTACGTCTTGAACAATAGCCTTTTTGAAATTTTTGGCATAAATAAAACGGGGTGCGCTTTTTACAACAGTAACATGTGACGCCAGCAGATATCCCTCTGTATTGCTTGTGTCAAGATCTCCATAAACACGAATACATTCAGCATCGATATCTTCAAACGTACAATTTTTTACAATGAGCGTATCAACTGCTACGACCCCATTTACTCCACCATATTTTTCATTTTCCGATATTCGGATTGCTTCATCCCCGATATCTTTAAAATAACAATTTTCAAAAAAGACTTTTGTGTTTCTCAAATGATCCAGTTTTGTATCATCAGGTCGAAGGTAATAGAGCACATTTCCTTGAAGAGACTGATCTTTTAAACTATGAAAACCAATAAAATCACAATCTTTAAAGACAAATCTGGCACTAGTCTTACCATAAACTGTATTTCCTGTTATAGGATCTGTCCAATCACCATAGCGAAGGGCATACTTACAGCCACCTGTTTCTTCCAGATCACCCCGAAAAGCTACGCCATGAAATTCTACATCATTTAAAAGACGGAATATTTCCATTGCTGAATTAGGTTCGCCACTTGCAAACCCTGTATTTGGATGAGTCAAAATCGGTTTTTCATCAAGTCCTTCTGCCGCCATAATTACCACTTTATCTTTGATTACCATAGGCGTAGTATCTTTTGTTGTATAGACAAAGCCTCCTGTTGCTAGCACAATGGTATCAACTCCATACGACGCATAACTAAGGACATTTTTAAAATCACTTTGGAAATAAGGTTCAAAATTCTCCTCCGTCACTTCAATGAGAGAGGGAACTTGTGCGAAAGCCATCCCTCCTATCAATAGCATATACATGAACACCCAATACTTCTTCATTTTTTAACCTCCCAATAATTGATTTAAAAGTTATATGTGTAGCCGAAAACCCAATGTCTGGATTGATCGGTTACATAGTTTGTATTTGAAAAATACTGATCATAATAACGTAAATTTGAATATAGAAAAGTGGCATCTAAGGTCCCCCATTTTCCAATATGAACACCAATACCTAAAGACCATATTTCTCGTTCAGGTCCTTTATCTGTACGTGCTGCACCATCAGGAATAAAAACCTGTGAAATGGTTTGATAACCACCGCGAAGTGATAGGAGTTCAACAGGTCTGACTTCTAAACCAAAGCGAAGTAATTGTTGATTTGCCCATTCTCGTTGTTCGCCTTCAAGAGATTCTTCCCATGTCCAGGTAGCGTTGCTGTATGGCATTGTAGACCAATCCAGTGTCATGAGGAACTTTTCGGCAGGATTCAAAACTAAACCAACGGAAAATCCTACAGGTACTTTTACTTTCTCTGTTCCAGATACTTCAGTAATAGTTGTTCCTAAAGTATCAGTCTCAGATTTTTCGTAACTAAAATCTCTCTGTATGGTATAGGGAAAGTTTACTCGAAAACCAACAGATATATTATCTTTTTTAACTAATAATCCAAGATTTGTTTTTAAAGAATTAAATGTGGATGTCCCTTCATATTTAATATCTAATGTATCATAGGAATACATAAACTGATTTTCATAGTAAAGGTCAAAATATCCTATTTTATTCTTGTTAAGCTGGTCATCTGTCTCAGCCGTGCTATATTCAATGCCAAATCCTGCAGAAAGCCAAGGAAAGATATTTCCACTTAAAGCACCATAAAAATTATTCGCAGAACCACTCCGTGAACGTTCAAAGTCAAACCAATTCATTCTAACTGTATCTGAACCATCCACTTGAGGAATTAAGTCATATTCAATATATGCTATATGGGGATCTAGCCATGTCTCATTTCGGTCATAGTCATAGACGGGAGAATTAATAGCAATTCCTGCAGCGAAAGTTAGAGATACAGTGCCAACTGAAAAAGGAAGCGCCACAGAAAGATTACAAATACCTGATTCATTCAATGTCTTTTTCCAATTTGCTGCATCTTCACTATAAGGGTCAAGACCTGTATCAGGACGAGAGACCACATAGGAAGTATCCAATAATCCTTCAAAAAAGACTTCATGGTCCCATCGACCATTATTTGAAGGATCTGGGATATAGAGTCTTTCTAGATAGAAGGGGAGAGTAAAAAAGCGCCGATTAGGTCTATATTCTTGATTTTCCCGCCAAGATTGAGTAAGTCCCTGAGTATTTAACGAAATTTGTAAAGCTTTTATACTTGATAAACCCGCAGGATTATAAAAAAGTGCATTAATATCACCAGACATTGCGGTATAAGCCTCCCCAAGCCCAGCACTCTTTGCTGAAAGCATAGAAACATTTTCAATTCCTTGAAAACCAAGAGCATTCCCTCGATTTTGAGCTGTCAATATCGTTGGTATTTGAAAAAGTAACATCAAAGAAGCTGTTAATAGTGTTTTAGATTTTATGTATCTGTTGAAATTTTTCATAAATCGCATACTCCTCATTTAGCGTGCTAGGGCATAGCTCAAAGATAATCGGTGAACCGCGGGCAAATAGTTCCCATAGTCACTAAAGGAATAATCAAAGACAAACCCTTTAAATTTTACGCCTGCTCCAAAGGTTATTCCTTCTGTGTCATAATTCATTTTATATCCACTTCGTAAAAAAATTTGTTCATCTAAGCCATATTCCATTCCAACATGATATTGTTGATCATAATCTCTTGGTTGAACTAATTCAAAAGCAAGAGTCAAACGATGTTTATTAGAGACTTTCAAAAGGGATTCTTTTCCAAAGACATTTCCGGAAATACCAATTGCCATTGTTTGTGGCAATGGGTATGAATAATCATAATATTCTATTTGTGGACCAAAATGACGTACAATAGCTGACAAACGAAGGCTTCTAAATTTAGTATCATATAAAAGCCCAGCATCCCACATGATGCTTCCTTTTGAATCATAAATCATATCTTCTACAGCATATTTTGTTACAATTCCGTACGAAAATTTATCGGTAAGTCGTTGTGAAAAAGAAAGGCCATAAACCTGAGCCCCAGGATTGAAAACGTTTCCTGTAAGGCCTGGATTATAGTCACCAGATGGTAAATAGCCAAGATCAGATACTGTTGTTTCATAGAGTTCACCATAATCAATTCGTAGTGCCATTGCTGCAAAGGCAAAACCATTTTTTGCCCATGAAAAGGCAAGACTTTGATGCTGTGTATCAAAAAAGTAATCTACATAGGAAACATCAACAGAAAGTCCGTAAGCATCTACTAAATTAGCAGGATTTGAAAAAACAGAGTGAATTCCAAGATTAAGCGAACTTGTGGCATCTCCCATGGCAGCAGAACGGGCATCAGGCATTACTTTTAAAAACTGAAAAGATGTAACTCCCACTTTTTCAAAAGCAAATAATCTTACCCTAGGAACAACGAGAAAGAAGACCAATGGTATAAACCAGTATATTTTTAATCGATACATTCTTATGAACCTCATCGTTTACCACTATTTAAGAATAACAAACTTTCCATGTCTTTCTTGACCTTCTGGGGTTGTTACTATAAAGAAATATATCCCTGAGGCCATGTCCTGACCATTTCGGGTTACTTGTATTTTTTCTTCAGAATAGGTAGGAGTGTTGTGTTCAATTTTATCAATTAATTGACCCGCATAAGAATAGATTCGAATTGTACATTCATTGGGTAAGCCATAAAAACCAATTCTTCTGTCTTCGCCCTCGCCGATAAACCCTGAACTTTTAATGTAAGGATTGGGAACAACATAAACATCGCCAATTTCTGTCACAGGAGAAATATCTTTCTTAAATTTAATTATATTAGTTTTTCCGCTTTGATGACCATATTCATCAACAGAGGTAACCGCATAGTATCGTGATTCTCCAACCTTAAAACGTTGATCTGAGTCAATATATTCATATTCATTATTCTCATTAATATTAGACCCAACATGAATACTATCAATTAAGGCCCAAGGGCCCATCCCTGCTTCAGCCCTCCAAATATAGTATTTACTGAGAGTTCCCATTAAGCGAGGATGAGTAAATGCTTCTTGAGCTCTGCTCCAAGTGATTTTTACCTCAGCCTCGCCATAATTTTCCAGAGTTATTACAGGTGCAGGTACAGGAACAGGTATTTTATAATTACCTTTGGGAGGATGATTTTCTGGCCAAACTGGACTTTGAGGCTTATACCCTAAATACGCTTCGAAAGCCTTTTTTGCTACATCATGAACTGTAATAACTGAATCTGAGTTGATATAATCTGGATATCCAAAATCATCGAGGTAGTGTTCGGTAACAGTTTCTCCTCCAATGATATATTTTCTATTTAAATCAGGGATATTATCCCATTGCTTTATAACTTGGCCTCCTTCAACTCTTTTATTGGGTTGAGCGCCATATCCAACAACTTCAGCATAGGCAAGATAAAGCTTATTCCCCGGTTCTAAAGTATAAGGTCCAAAGGTGTGAAGTTTCATGGCAGCATCAGCACTTTGTCGATAAGGATAAGCCGCACGACCTATCCACCGATCATCATTATGTGGCAGTTCAGGCCATGTTGTGCTAGCTGGTGCATAAACACCTGACCAGCGCGTTGTGGGATTAAATGGGTCTTTCTCATACATCATTTTTGCACTGTTTGTATTTCCGGTGCTTACTTTATTGACCCATGGTTGTTTGACATGATAGTACTCATCCAATTCATAATACCAAGTATAGGTTCCATCCGCATTAGGAGTAACAATATCGATGTCACTGTATTCATCAAGAGACATCACTGTTGAAGTCCTAAGAATACTCTGTGCTTCAGATTCATTTCGATTATTAACATCTAGTTCTTGAGGAATAACCTTTGCCAAGTGTGTAGTATCATAAAACAGTACACAATATCCGGGAGCCTGTGGACTATTTAGACCACCCCCTCGAATACCCATCTGCGCAAATTCTTTAAAGTAATTGACATTAAGTTCTGGTTTAGCCATGCCCATAGGATCACTAATATTATTTCGTAGATTCATATTCCAGGTAAGCCAATAATCAGCATCCCAAAAATTATTTTGATCACCACGGTAAATTCCCCCTTCATACTTCCATTCCATGTAGGTTCGCTGATATCCATACATAGAAGGTGCAAAGCCATAGTTAAAACATATCATGACATCTTTCAGGGTTCCATCCATTTCAAGTGTAGCTGGATTACCATCTGTATCACCAGTATATTCAAACTCATATTCATAAATAATCATATCATCGTAATCAGGATAGCTCCACATTCTGGAAACGCGAGTAACTGTAATTCCTGTTGACGTAGCCCAGGATGCTCGGATAATCTCTTCCGCTTCATCGGAATCATAATCTGGGTTTAGAGTACCATCTTCTAAGAGGGGATAATTTTCTATCTTTTCCATATAAATAGGAAAACTCCAACGACCTATCGCCACTTCCGGTGTTGATGAGCCAACGCCACCACAGAGAGCAAAAATACGTTTATCTTCACCTGGCTCTCCATCTTTGTTAACACCAATATAAACACCTGCTCCAATAATATTGTGTTGACCGTCGTATTCAATACCATCTAAAATAGTTTTTGAATAAGAAGGCCATTCAAAAAGAGGAACACTTGTTTTATTTCCTGCTTCCCCAGTCTGCCATGCCCTACCAATTTCACCTGTATTAAAAACCGTTTGATGAAGCATTCCCCGATTGTGGATTTTATATTCTCTTATCTGACCATAAGAAGACGTAATAAATAAAAAAAGTATCGGAAGAAAAGTTATTAACAGTTTGGTTCGTTTATGCAACATATTTCCCTCACCATTCAAAATTTGAAAATTGCACCTACTCGCCAGTGCCTTGGTTCGTTATCTAACATATAAATTTCTTGACTTGTATAATATGGAGGATATTCTTTATATGTCAAAATTTCATCTCGATCTGTAAACCAACGAGGTGTATTATAATCATGATTAAAAGTTCGACTATAATGCCATTTTATTTCATTTAAAACATTATAACCTTCTACATAGAGACTCATTTCCAGATCATTGTTCCAGCGAATCCGTTTTTCCGCCCGGAGACGCAGATCCTGTTCATTGGGTGTCCGAACACCATAGAGCCTTCCTTGACTCGGATCTGTAAATGGTCTACCAGAGTAGAAGCTATATGTTGCACTTACCGATATCCCTTCCAACGGATATCGATTAACAATCTTAAATCCAAAATTCCGTGGCGTTAGATAGCGGAGATTAAAGACTAATTTATGGGTTCTGTCATAATCAAGGTAAACATCTTCTGGATCTGGAAGTTCAACAAAACCATAATTGGGATCAGGAACCTCAAAATAAGTTACTGGTGCATTTAAATCGTTGCTGCTTTTTCCTGTAGCACTTTCATAATTATAACGAATAAAACCTCGTATATTCCCTTGAGATTTCTCTAGACTAATATGAAATCCTTTAATATCTGCATAATCACGGTTGATATATGTGCTATAAACAGATTGTTGCTCATCATAATAATAAGCTGTTTGAACAAGGTTTTTGACATCTTTATAATAAGCACTTACATCAAGGGACAAACCAAAACGAGGAAACCCTTGTACAATGCCTATATCATAAGCATTGGTTTCTTCTGGTTTTAGTCTGGGATTCCCTAAAGTAAGAATTTCATTATTAATAGTTACTTCATTATAAAAGAGCTGATTAAAATTAGGTCGTTGTGAAAACGTTCCATAATTTAGATGGAAAACCATGGTTTCAGAGATGGGGAAAGAAATTCCGATACGAGGTTGTAAATGGGAATAGAGTTCAGTTGATGTTTTTGCTGCCAATTCTTGAGAATAATAAGGCCCTCTTTCAAGATAAGGTTTGGATGGATCGTAATTTGGATTTCTCAAAGGCGAATAAATATCTGAATAATATTCTGTATTAAGCTGATAGAAATCCCAACGAAGGCCTATATTAGCAATTAATCCTTCAAATTCCATTTTATCCTGAATGTAAAGAGCACCTTCATAGGGATTAACATTAAAGTCCAAGCTTCTTACGTCTGCTTCACCATAACGATTGAGCAAGTTATCTACATTAACATTATAATAAGCAAACTGAATACCGGTTTTAACAAAATTATTTCTATTCACTTGACTATTGATGCTATAATTTAATTGATATGTTTGCGTTTGCTCATTTCGAGTATAATTATATATAATCCCAACACGGTGATTTGAGGGAGCGGTATAATCTGTCCAATTCGATCTATTTCGATATTCTGAGGTATATTCATCCTCTCTCAGCAAATCCATATCTTCCGTAAAACTCGTTGTGAGTAAGCTGACTTTTAAATCCATAAAAGTAGATTGAGAAACAACATAAGTCCATAATCCACCATATTGTGCATTTAAATAATTTCTTCGACTTCCACTTAATGTAGGATCAAATAACCAGTCTCGCCAACTGCTGCTAAAATAATTTTCAAAACTTTGATCTAAGGTTAAGGTGAATTTAAATTTATTTTTTTTGTTTGGTAAATAAACCAAACTGCTCATTACCTGTCTATTTATATCAGGCGTTGTCATGAGAATGATAGGTTGAGTCACATCTTGTCGTAACGCTATAAACATACGAAGATTTTCAGCTATTGGTCCACCTGTGCTAACATCAAGTCGGTAATCGGGTTTTTCATCATATTCCATCCCGACTTTTCGTATTGCTTGATACCATTGAATTTGTCCAAGCCGTGCAATTTGAATAGAGTCTTTATAGGATAACGGATTTGGAGGCCATGTGACACGTAAGGGTAAATATCTTGGGCCAAAACCATATCCAGGATCATAGAGAGCACGTCCCGGCTGAGTGGGATTTTCTTTAAGCCATTCATCATCGTCTGCAAGGATAGAAAAAAAATCAAGTGCTTCAACACAATAGGGACTTCCCCCATCATAAATATATTCCCCATTGTCATCCTTTGACTCAAGCCAAGATTTATAATAAGGGATCGTTGAAGAAAACTCTAGACGACTTTCCCACGTATTTTGACCTTCTTTTGCCACCATATTAATCACACCGGACTGTGCATTTCCATATTCAGCACTAAAGCCACTTGTGTATACTTCAACTTGCTCCAACCCAGTAACCATTGGTTTAAAAGCCCGTGAATTATTCAAAGGATTTACAATAGCACCACCACCTAAGATATACTGAGATTCTCCCAAACGGCCTCCTCGAAAATGATCATCTACAACATCAGCCTGCATCGTGAGAATATCGCTAATATCTGAAATACCTGCCATGCTAGTAATTTCATTAATATTATAGACTTGTTTTGTTGCTGTTAAATCAGGCTGAACAACATTTTCACGATAAGCAATGACAGTCACACTCTCTCCTTCAAGCACCTGGGGAGTTAAAGCTACATCTAGATAAACAGTTTTATCAACATAAACAACAACATGTGTTTTACGATAGGGACGATAACCAATATAAGAAATAGTAATACTATATTCGCCTGGATCTACATTTATAATATAGTATTGCCCATCACTATCTGTGGCAGCTCCAAGAGGCTCATCCAACGGAATTTCCTGATCATTACTCCAACGGTGAGTAATAATGACATTCGCCCCGACTAATGGAGACCCATTAGTTTCATCAGTGATTCTTCCGGATATTTTCCCTGTATTTCCACCAAAACATAACTTTGTTGCTATAGATATTATAAAGATTATGAGTATACCTCTTCTCATTCAAAATCCTCCATCAATCTCTTACAGGATTTGTACAGTATTTGTATGACTAATCAACAAATACACAAATATAATGTGTATTTTATCTATTGGTTTTTGTTGTGAATGCTTATTTATACGTTGTATTTTCAAATCCACTTGCCAATACCAATTAGTAATATGTATGACAGCTTTATTTTAAATCAACTCAAGTACTATTGCAAGTTATTTTTAAACATTTCCCTAAAATTTCAGTGAAATATTGTATTTATCTATGAGAAAATCTTTTGTAATGTCCTAAAAGTTATTTTTATTATATAATTCTTCTTGAATACTTATACTTTACAAATTGATATTTTTTTTTAAACTCCTCCCTTTTATACATAACCATCAGAAATATTATGTCTCCTTCTAGCAACCAGAGTAACGATTTTCTAGCTGGATTGATAAAATATAGAATCACCACATAATTAAATCGTTCTATTACTGATATAATATTAAATAAATCAATATTTATTCTTCAAGAATAATCACTCATTAAGGATGTATATTAAATAACTAATTTATAACAAAATATCCCACCCATTTATACCTATGAGTTTCTGTTACACGCTGTAAAAAAACTCTAAGACTCTACCAAATTCATAACTGATAGAGATAAGTATGGTGATACCCCTCTTAAAAAAACAGGTCTTTATACTCATAGAGAGGTATCATTAACTAAAAACATTCCAAATAAGATCTCTAAAAAATGATAGACAAGACTCTATGCTCACTTCCTTTGAAGATATATTGCTTTTCTAGATATATAATGGATTAACTTTACAAAAAGAGAGAACTATCTCTGCTTACCTCTTTCCTTGCTAGCAATAAAGTCATCTTACAATTTTTTATCCAATGTATTCAAGATGGGAAATGTCACACAAAAGGTAGTTCCTTTCGAGATGTCATACTCTAAGT